>JBCCJU010000110.1:0-19577 GCA_039027715.1 Cyanobacteria bacterium P01_C01_bin.120 | reverse complement strand
TTTCAATTGCTACCGTGGCAGAAAAAGCGGATGCCGCTGATGACATTGAATCCGTGTACAAAATTTTGCGGCATTTGGCGGCGAACGATCGCGGCATTATCTTGGAGGGCGATCGCCGCAGACCATCACAGCTGACTGTACGGGCATAGCCATCGTCACCCGAGTATCTACCCGAAGTGCCTGATAGATCTACTCAAACAAAATTATGGCTACACAATGACCAAGAACTCTGCAAGCTTGAATAGCGTTTCCCTTATTGACCGCTGACGTTACGGACGACTACTGACTTTAAAAATCACTGGAGGAGATCCCTTTATGGTTGCTACTGACCCCTTAGCTAATTGTCCAATCACAATCGAAGACGATCGCACCGGCCTCAGCGTGGAAACTCTACGCCGAGCCTTGGCTGACCAATTGCACTATATCCAGGGCAAACTGCCAGAATACGCCTCGCTCAATGACTTTTATCTGGCCTTGTCTTTCATGGTGCGCGATCGCTTAATGCCTCGCTGGCTCTATTCCAAAAAGAACTATCTAAAGCCTGAGACTCGCATCGTTTCTTATCTTTCTGCCGAATTTTTGCTCGGTCCGCACCTCGAAAATAATCTGATTAACCTGGGTATTCGAGACGTCGTTCAGCAGGCCGTCGAAGAATCCAAGCTAGACTATGACGCTCTGGTTAATCAAGAAGAAGAGCCTGGTTTGGGTAATGGTGGCCTGGGCCGCCTGGCCGCCTGCTACATGGACTCCCTTTCCAGTCTAGAAATTCCCGCTCTGGGCTACGGTATTCGCTACGAGTTTGGCATTTTTGACCAAGATATTCGCGATGGCTGGCAGATAGAAAAGACCGATAAGTGGCTGCAGTTTGGCAATCCTTGGGAAATCGCCCGTCCCAGCTTTGCTGTAACCGTCAAGTTTGGCGGCCACACTGAGCCCTATGTCGATAATGACGGCCAATATCGCGTGCGCTGGGTGCCCGATCAAATCGTGAAGGGCATTCCCTACGACACCCCAATCACCGGCTATCAGGTCAATACCGTCAACACCCTGCGCCTGTGGAAATCTGAGGCCCCGGAATCGTTTGACTTCCAAGTGTTTAACGTCGGCGATTACTATGGCGCGGTCGATCAAAAGATCGTGTCTGAAAACATTAGCAAAGTGCTCTATCCCAACGACGAGCAAATTCAGGGCAAAGAGCTGCGCCTGATGCAGCAATTCTTCTTTGTTTCCTGTGCGCTGCAAGATATGATTCGCATTCACCTGTCCAGCGGTCGTCGCTTAGATACTTTCCACGAAAAGTTTGCTGTCCAGCTCAACGACACGCACCCTGCCATAGGCGTCGCCGAGCTGATGCGGCTGCTCGTGGACGAGCACTACATGCAGTGGGAATCCGCTTGGGACATTACCCGCCGCACCTTTGCTTTCACTAACCACACCCTGCTGCCAGAAGCGTTAGAAAAGTGGTCGGTTGACTTGTTTGGTCGCATTTTGCCGCGTCACCTGGAGCTCATCTACGAAATCAACCGGCGCTTTTTGGATCAAGTGCGACTGCGGTTTATGGGCAACGAAGAGCGCATCAGTCAGCTTTCTTTGATTGATGAAAGCGGGCAGCGCTCTGTACGGATGGCTAACCTGGCCTGCGCCGGCAGCTACTCCATCAACGGCGTCGCTGAGCTGCACACAGAGCTCGTCAAGACCACAATTCTGAAAGATTTCTAC
Source organism: Cyanobacteria bacterium P01_C01_bin.120 (assembly GCA_039027715.1). GTDB lineage: Bacteria > Cyanobacteriota > Cyanobacteriia > Phormidesmidales > Phormidesmidaceae > Halomicronema. Next base: position 17,858 of record JBCCJU010000110.1, on the reverse strand, counting down.
GATCTTTCTCCCGAAAAGTTCAACAACAAAACCAATGGCGTCACGCCACGCCGCTGGATGGTGCAGAGCAATCCGCGCTTAGCCAATCTCATCACTAACCGGATTGGTGATAACTGGATTAAGCATTTGGACGACCTGAAGGGCCTAGAGGGGGGCGCTGATGATGCTAGCTTCCGCCGCGAGTGGCGACAAATTAAGTTGGCAATCAAGCAGGATTTGGCGACTCATATCCGAACCCGCACGGGCATTGTGGTGAACCCCGAATCGATGTTTGACGTGCTGGTCAAGCGGATTCACGAGTACAAGCGCCAGCATTTGAAAGTGCTGCACATCATCACTCTATACAACCGGATTAAGGCCAATCCCAACGTTGACCTTACACCGCGCACGTTCATCTTTGGCGGTAAAGCGGCTCCTGGCTATGCCATGGCGAAGCTGATGATTAAGTTCATCACCTCCGTCGGCGATGTGGTGAATACTGATCCCGATGTGCGGGATCGCCTCAAGGTCGTTTTTCTCCCCGATTACAACGTCACCTTTGGCCAGCGAGTCTATCCTGCGGCCGAGCTGTCAGAGCAAATTTCGATGGCGGGCAAAGAAGCTTCGGGTACCGGCAACATGAAGTTCTCGATGAACGGCGCGTTGACTATCGGTACGCTGGACGGTGCCAATATTGAAATCCGCGAGGAAGTGGGCGAGGAAAACTTCTTCTTGTTTGGTCTTAAGACGCCAGAAGTAGTGGAACTCAAAGCCAACGGCTATAATCCTTGGGATTACTACAATGGTAATGCCACCTTAAAAGCCGTAATGGATCTGGTGGCGTCGGGGCACTTCTCCCACGGCGATACCGATCTCTTTCGACCCCTGGTGGATAATCTGCTGCACCACGATCCGTTTATCCTGCTAGCGGATTATCAGTCTTATGTGGACTGTCAAGATACCGTGGGCGATGCCTACCGCGACCAAGACAACTGGACGCGCATGTCAATCTTGAATGCTGCGCGGACCGGTAAATTTTCCAGCGATCGCTCCATCCGCGAGTACTGTGAAGACATTTGGAAGGTTAAGCCCCTGCCGGTGGTGGTCCCGGAATATGAGCAGTCCAAAGCCACTTTGACGGTGTAAAAGCTGTGTGTCTGTAAATGAAGCGCGAGTGGGCGATCGCTCACTCGCGCTTTTAATTTTTCCGATATAGAGAAATGCAGAACCAAATCCGTAGCCGCGCTTTTACCGCAAATTGCCGTTGGATTTGGCTACCTTTGCTCGCTACACGCTTGACGCAGCTATGCTTTTGTTTGCCTTCTGCCTTTATCCTGCCGCAGTGCACGGGCAAAGCCCTAGGCACGAGCAAAACTCCACATCCTTTAGCTAGATCTCGGCAAGGGTCGCAAACTAAAGCTGCCAGACCCGAGGCAGCGTAGTCAAATCCTGACTATATTGAGGACGCAATAGTCGCCAAGCCTGGATAAACCAGCGCTGCACTTCGCTAATAGAACGCCCGCGATAGCGGCAGAGCAGCCCTCTCTGCAGCCGCGTCACGCCTATCTCACCCTGCGGATTGGGCCACGTCTCCCAAGTGGCGCGAATCGCTTCAACCAGTTCTCCATCAGCCTGACCGCCAATCCAAGCCAAAGTGCCCACTACGGCACACTGCTTCAGTCCGTGGGGACTGTGCCAGAGGGCGTCACTGCCGACGAGCTGCTGCGGGTCTACCCAAACCAGTTCGCCGTCATGCCAAACTTCGAAGCGCGATCGCACCTCACCCTGACAGAATCGCTCGCCCCGCGCCGTGCGACCCAACCGCAAAATATCCCATCCCAGCCAGTGGGCTTGGGCCGCCAATTCCACCCGCCAAGCTTGATGATACTGAGCCCCCTCAAACACAATGGCCGCTTGCGGCAGCCATTCCAAGCAAGCCCCTGATGCAACTCGCATTTTTCCTTCTACCTGGGCGGGCTGCGGATGATCAGAGTAAATCTTTGCCGCTGCCGCCGTTGTCACAAGCGCCCTAGCGCCAGACTCAAGCTGCAGGTCGTAATTGAGGCGATCGCCGCCCACCATCCCTCCCGCCGTATGCAGCAGCACCGACTGGCAAACGGTCGGCCCTTCCGGATAAAACGGTCGTTGCACCCTAAGCGGCGCTTGGGTTTGCGCCTGCGGCACAGTGCGATCGCCCCGTCGCCGAAAAGTTAGCGTCGCTCGACCCTGCCAAGCTTGCTCTGGGCTGAGCTGAGAGCCATCAGCCGGATAGATAATGCCCATTCCCAAGGTGTTGTCTCCTGCAGTGGCATGGCTGTCAGCCTACCGAAATCTGTTCGCCGATGAACGCCAGTTTAATTGAGTTTTTAGACAAAATGAACCCAGTCTATCCTGCGGCAATTGCAGCTATTCTAATCAACTAACTTCTACTGCCTGATAAAATCCTGAAACCCGGTTACTGGACAGGGCATCCAGTCCACTGGCTAAAAAACGTGCCACAATCGGTCATGGAAGACACGCTGGCAGGCGATCGCCCATGAGCTTCATTCACATTCCCAAACCCTGGCAGTTGCCAACCAACCGCATTACGCCCGAAGCTGCTTACTGGAACCGTCGCAAGTTTATCAAAAACCTAGTGGGCGTTGGCATTGGCGCTTCTGCCGTTTCCTTTGCCTCCTGTGGTCGCTCAGGCGCCGCCGGACCAGACTTACAAGAGACCCTGGGTCAGCCGTTGAACAACTTTACGCTGAATCCTGACTTTCGCGATGCTGGTCGTCCCATCACCGAGCAGCAGTATGCCAGCAGCTACAACAACTTTTATGAGTTCGGCGGCACCAAAAATATTTGGGCCGAGGCCCAAGCGTTGCCGACCGATCCGTGGACGGTAGAGGTAGGCGGTTTAGTCAAAAATCCTAAAAAGTATGATCTCGATGACCTCACCAATCGCTTTCCTTTGGAAGAGCGCGTCTACCGCTTTCGCTGCGTGGAAGCCTGGGCCATGGTTGTGCCGTGGCTGGGCTTTCCCATGAAGGCGCTGATGGATGACGTTGAACCCACCAGCGCCGCCAAGTTCGTCAGCTTCACCTCTTTCTACGATCCAGAAATTACCCCCGGTCCCACCTGGAGCTTGACGGCAAACCTGCCCTGGCCCTACGTGGAAGCCTTGACGATTGCAGAAATGGCCAACGAACTCGCATTTTTTGCCGTCGGCCTTTATGGTCGTACGCTGCCCAAGCAGAACGGCGCGCCAATTCGCATGGTGGTGCCTTGGAAATATGGCTTTAAGGGCGGCAAATCCATTGTCAAAATTGAATTTACCCAGGAGCAACCGGCTACTTACTGGAACACGATTTCACCAAATGAATATGGCTTTGAGGCCAACGTCAATCCTGACGTTCCCCATCCCCGCTGGTCGCAGCAAACGGAGAAGATAGTTGGCACCAACACCAATCCCTTTGACTGGGAACGTCAAGACACCATGATCTACAACGGCTACGGCGATTATGTAGCCAATCTGTACCCATAGCGGAGTTTCTCACAGCATGGCATCAGCGGTTACGGAACTATTGATTGCACTGAAGGAGTGGCGAAAAGCCGTCAAGCAGCTCAGTCATCAGGGAAAGTCTTCAGCGGAGCGCCAGCAGCAGATGCAGATAGCCGGTCAGGAAGTGCTGGAGCAACTGGCAGCAACGGCGGTAAAAAACGAAATTAATGACCTAATTGAATCTTCTACAGCTGCCCAGCCGGCATCGAACGAGCTGCGATCGCAACTACGCCATCATCCAGAACCCTTTTTATCCAGTGAAATAGCATCGATGCAGCCCCTGGGGATTAGCCATACGACCATGCAAAAAGTCGTCGCCGAATATCTGGCAGCGCCTGACTCCGAAAACTCTCTAAATGACAGCCAGCAGATTCTCCAACTGTTTACCGTTATGAATACCGCAGCGATCGCAGAGCATCAAGCCTCAATTGCCCTCAGCCGCAAACCCAAAAAGCGCCGCCGTCGCGACCTATCTTTAGGCACGTTGCAAACGGCGATCGGCATTGGCCTAATTGCCGGCAACACTCAGATGGATTCCATCATCGCCAACTCTTCCTACATTTTGGGCGGCAATGCCCTGCTTACGGCTCTACAAAATATTGTCGGCCACATAGAAGACGAAAGTGGCGATCGCGGCAGATAAATAACATCAGAAGCAGGGGCAGCGGTGCCTGGGTAGCCCACTCTGATAGGGCTCGGCACTATGTGGCAAACGCATCTTGTTATTGAGCAGGATCGAGGGCGATCGCATAAATTAGGAATAGCTGCGTTGCGCTCCCTCATGACGTCCCCCTTTCCTGGCATGAATCCCTATCTAGAACATCCTGGACTCTGGGCGGGAATCCATCATCGTCTGATTACAGCGATCGCTAATGCGTTGGAGCCTCAAATTCAGCCTAAATACATTGTCGCCATTGAAGAACGAGTTTATGAGATTAGCGGTGAAACCACCGTTTTAGTAGGCGTTCCAGACGTCGCGGTGCAAACAACTCAGACAGTAATTCAACCACCTCTGAGTAATCTTGCTGTGGCTCAGCCAGCAGTGCCACCACCAGCACAGCCCATAGAAGTCACGCTGCCACTGTCAGAACCTTTGAAAGAGAGCTATTTGGAAATTCGAGCCGTGGAGACGGGAGAGGTGGTTACGGCAATGGAGGTGCTCTCTCCCAAAAACAAGCAGGCGGGAGTGGGCCGTTTACGGTATGAAAGCAAACGAGCGACAGTTTTAGCCAGTTCGACCCATTTTGTTGAGATCGATTTGCTCCGCCAGGGCGAACCAATGACCATTTTGAGCAATCCGATTGAAAGCCACTATCGTATTTTGGTCAGCCGTAGCGAAGCCCGTCCCAAAGCAGATTTATATGCGTTCAATTTGCCCGAGCCTATTCCCCCATTTCCGATGCCGCTGCAAGCAGATGACGCTCAGCCATTAGTCGAGCTACAAAAGCTTATCGACGAAATCTACGAGCGAGGCGGCTACGCGCTACGCATCAATTATCGAGAGTCGCCCGTACCACAGCTTTCAGAATCAGACGCCAGCTGGCTAGATAGCAGACTCCGTCACACAGGAAACCGGTAAAACCACCAAAAACCGTCGACGCTCATACTTTCTTAAACGTAGACGGCGCGATCGCATCATCTCAACTCCGGCATAAGTTAGGCACTAACCTACCGCATAAATTCTGAATGAACAGAATTGTGCATAAGTCTTTGAAAGTGATCATTCCAGGCAATGCTTACCCGTACAAAATCTGGCTTTGTGGGCTGAAGGCTGAAAACCTTTTGAAGCGCTGGATATTCAAATGACGATCACTCTAAAGAATCTGCGACAGGAACTTCTTGGTGCGCTCCTCTTGAGGGTTGTTGAAGAACGCATCTGGCGTATTTTCTTCTACTAGATAGCCGCCGTCCATCAGCACAACGCGGTCAGCCACTTCGCGGGCAAAGCCAACTTCGTGGGTCACGCACACCATGGTCATGCCCTCAGTTGCCAGCGTCCGCATCACGTCCAGCACCTCCCGTACCATTTCCGGGTCTAGAGCTGAGGTCGGTTCATCAAACAGCATTACCTTGGGCTGCATAGCCAGGGAACGGGCGATCGCCACCCGCTGCTGCTGTCCGCCCGACAGTTGACCAGGATATTTTTCTGCCTGTTCAGCAATCCCGACCCGCTGCAGCAGTCGGTTTGCAACTTCTTGAGCTTTGGCCTTGGGCCAGTTTCGCACCCAAATGGGAGCCAGGGTAACATTTTGCAGCACCGTCAAATGGGGAAACAGGTTGAATTGCTGAAACACCATGCCCACTTCCCGACGGATGGTTTCAATATTCTTTAAGTCGTGGGAAATTTTGATGCCGTCAACTTCAATACTGCCTTTCTGATATGGCTCCAGAGCATTGAACGTGCGGATAAAAGTCGATTTTCCGGAGCCCGACGGCCCCATCACCACCAGCACTTCTCCCTTGTAGACGTTCATGCTGACCCCTTTCAGCACGTGGAAGCCATTGTCGTACCATTTCTCCACATCGCTGGCGACAATTACAGGCTCGCCAGTCGGATTAGCAACAGGAGCGGTATCGGTTTGCATCTGAGTCATGGGTCAAATCTCGATTTCTATGGGAGTTAAAACAAAAGTTGGTCAATCTGGAGGCTGATGCCTTGAGTCTAAGGGGAAAATATCTATACCTATTGTGCACCAGAATATCTGCCCGCTTACGGTTGAGCTGTTAACTTTTACACGGTTAATGTCCGGTGTTGAGCTTTTCTTCAATCTTGCGGCTGCCTAAAGACATGGCGTAGCAGAAGAACCAGTAAATAATGCCGATAAACAAATAGACCTCGGCGTAGCGCCCCAGATAGTTAGGGTTTGCCAGAATGGAGCGACTAATGCCCAAAAGCTCTGCCAAGCCTACGATCGCCAGTAGAGTGGTGTCCTGAAATAAGCTAATAAACTGACCCACAATCGCCGGAATCGCGATTTTCAGAGCCTGGGGTAGAACAATCAGACTGAGGGTTAAAGGCGTATTCAAGCCTAGGGAAGCAGCCGCTTCCTGTTGACCTCGCGGCACCGCCTGCAGTCCAGCCCGCACGTTTTCAGCGAGATACGCGGAACTAAAAATTGTCAGGCCAATAATGGCTCGCAGCACTCGGTCCGGGCGCATTCCTTCGGGCAAAAACAGTGGAATCATCACCTGCCCCATAAACAAGATGGCGATTAACGGTACGCCCCGAATGAGTTCGATGTAGGCGATGGACATCCACCGCACCACCGGCAAATTGCTGCGTCGCCCCAGGGCTAAAGTGACTCCCAGTGGAAAACACAGGGCAATGCCGCTGACCGCCATTAGCAGGGTTAATGCCATGCCGCCCCAGTCATTAGTGCTCACCGAATTTAGGGAAAATCCTAGCAGGCCCAAGATCAGCTTGGTCACCACCAGTGTGACTCCGAAGCCAGCCGCAAATAGCCAAAAGCCCAACTGATATTGCCGGGGAATGACAAAGCCCACCAGCCCCAGCAGGATACCGACGATCGCAATTGCGACTATCCAGGCGGCCGGGGGAATGAGATATTGAAATAAAAAGTTTGGCAGCACCGCTAGCAAAGCTAAACAGGCGATCGCTGACAAGATTGAAGCCGCGATCGGCGCTGCTGTTGCAAATTGGCGGCTCACAATCGCCCCTAGTTTTGTAGACAGCACCCATCCGGCTATTAAGCTGACCCCCAGAACCAGAAGCCAAGACAGTAAACTTTGGTTGAAAGGGCCACCGCCAATGAGCCAAATCGCCACGAAGTAAGAAACGAACCAGAGCGCCGAAACCCAGCTGCCTAAGTCCGGTATCTGACGCCCCAAAGTGCGCCCTCCCCAAGCCGCTGCCGCGACAATTGCCACCATTAACAGCAGCTTTGGGCTGCTTGGTCGAGTTGGCGGAAAAACCACAAACCCAGCAGCAACAATCCCAAAGCCAATCAAAACATTGCGGCTAAAGAGCGTATTTAAATTCCGGGCCAGCACTCCCCAGGACAATCCAGTCAGGGCGCAAACCAGGCCCAACAAGATCCAGATGCGCCAATATTGCTCAGACGGGTATAGGCCCGTCATAAACAATCCCACATTTCTGGGAATCACCACCCACTGGGCGACCGTAAAGGCCCAGTTCAGCATGGCATAGGCAGCATAAGCCAAGACCGTAACCACAGCGATGGTCAGTAGACCGTTAAACCAGTCGCTGAACAGATTTTTCTTCAGCCATTCACCCGCGCTTCTGCGTCTGAGCTGTGGCGGTGCCGACGTCGTTTCAGGAGTAGTTGTAGTCATGGGTTAACGCTCCTTAAACTGCACGGTTTGGTTCAGGGTATTCATGCCTAGGGTGATGATGAGGTTAATAATTAGATAAGTCGCCATCAAAATCACAAAGACTTCAATCGGCTTCCCCGTTTGATTAAACGTAGTGTTGGCAATGGAGTACAACTCTGGATAAGCAACCGCAAAGGCCAATGACGAGTTCTTTGCCAAGTTCATAAATTCGCTATTCAAAGGCGGAATAATGACCCGCAGGGCCTGGGGAAAAACCACCAGTCGCATCACCAAACCGGATTTTAGCCCAAGCGATCGCGCTGCTTCCCATTGCCCCTTGGATACTGACTGAATGCCCGCTCGCACAATTTCGGCAATAAACGCGCCAGTATAAAACACCAGTGCTGTTAGCGATGCGGCATACTCCCGCGAGAGCCGCAGTCCGCCCGTAGCGCCGCCGCCTTCTTGGACCTGCGGTGGTTGCCAGCCTAGGGCTAAGAAAAAGATAATAAGCCCTGCGATCAGCAGGACCCCAAGAATTATTAGCTGTTGCTGGCCGTTTTCGGCTTGTTCAACAATCTTCTTGGTGCGCCACTGCCACACCAAAAAAGCGGCGATCGCCAGCGCCACCAATACCGCCATCCACAGCAACGCCGCGCCGCTTTGGGGCCAGGGGATGTAGACTCCGCGCTTGCTCGCGATCAAAAGCCCACCCAAATTGATTTGGTTTTCGGGCGCTGGCAGCACCCCATACACGGCAAAATACCAAAAGAATAACTGCAGCAACAGCGGCACGTTGCGCGTCAGTCCAACATAGGCGCGGCTAATTTTTTGCACTAGCCAGTTTTGCGAAAAGCTGGTGACCCCCGCTGCAATCCCTGTAGTGAGAGCCAAGACAATCCCCACAATCACCAGCGTAATCGTGTTCACAAACCCCACGAAAAGCGCCTTTCTGTAAGGATCGTTAGGCCGATATTCGAGCACACTTTCGCCAATGCTGAATCCGGCAGAATTTGACAGGAAGCCGAAGCCAAAGCTGGTTCCTTGTCGCTCCAGATTAGTCGTGAGATTGGTTAAAAGGTAGCCCAGAATAGCCACGACGATCGCAAACGTAATTACCTGGAAGGCAATCTTCCAAAAGCGCTCGTCTCGAAGCAGCTGTCTGAGATTAAACTTATTCGACTCGCTAGCGTTGCTAACCATAACTATGCAAAGTTTCCAGCAGAGAAATAGCCGGGCTCCGTAATTTGTCCGAGATTTTTATGACTTTATGACAAAACCCACCGTAAGAAAAGTTGCATCTGTTACGGAGCGATACAAAAGAAAAGTTTGGTCTTAAGGGTTCAGAGTCTAGCGTTCGGAAAAAGGAGCTCTTGGCTTTTAGCTCTTGGCCCTGGGCCCTGGGTCGCCTGATGCCGGCTGTTCACTTCGCTAATCCTAGCCAACCTGCCGCTCCAATCCTTTCATTCCAAGTCCGATGCGCCCATCTCACCGATGGCCCCATCTACTGGTTCGCTTCCGAGGCGTTGTTAGGGCCAAACGTCGGGTTCTCAAAAGGATTGCCGGGAGGTAAATCGACAAAAACCTGATCGCCTATATCTAGTCCTTCCAAAATTTGAATTTGGTTGCCCACCTGTGAGCCCACCGTCACTGCCTGAAACTGGGGGCGATCGCGCTCATCAGGCACCAGCACTCCCTGCTGACCAGCCTCGGTCACAATCGCTACGGTTGGCACCACCAGGGCATCCGTTAGCTCGTCGCCAATAAAGGCTACGGTGACATTCATGTTAGAGAGCAGCACCTCCTGTCCCGAGGCCAGTTCTACCCGCACTTGAAAGAGCGTCACGTTTTGACGCTCAATCGCTTCTGGGGCAATCAGCCGCACCACTCCAGCAAACGTTTCATCAGGGTATGCATCTGCCTCAATTTCTACTGCCTGACCGGGACGAATTTTAGCAATGTCGGCTTCGGGCACTTCGGCCAAGACTTCCAAATCACTGGCGATCGCCACAATCGCCGTAGACGTGGCTGAGGTGGCATCAGACGCGGACGTGGTAGGCGTCACAAAGGCCCCCTCGTTGGCGAACTTTTGAGTAACAATGCCGGCAAAGGGAGCGCGAATCTGAGTATCGGCAAACTGCACCTGGGCCGACTCTAGCTGCGCCTGAGCCTGGGCCACCCTTGCTTCCGCCTGCGCGATCGCCTCGGGACGAGGCTCATTACGTAAGTCAGCTAAGCTTTCTTCACTTTCCTGCACTTGAAACTGAGAGCGCTCTAGGGCCGCTTCCGCACTTTGCACTCCTTGTATAAAATTATCTAACTCATTGGCCGAGATGGCACCTTGACTAGCCAAAGCTCGATTCCGCTGTAATTGTGACTGCGCCAGATCAAGCTTCGCCTCCAAATCTCGGACCTGCGCTTTAGCCGACTCGACGGCTGCTTCCGCCCGCGCGATCGCTTCCGCATCGCTGCCTCGCTGCACATCGGCCAAACTCGCCTGCGCCTCTGCTAAGGCCGCCTCTCGCTGTCGCACCACTGCCGTCACATCTCGGCTTTCCATTTGGGCAATCAGCTGCCCCGCTGCTACCGAATCGCCTTGGGCCACAAAAAGATCCGACAAAATACCCGCACTTTTAGGGCTCAGATTTACTGTCTGCACCGGCTCTACTGTTCCACTAGCAGTAATGCGCACGGTCAAAGTGGTGGATTCCACCGGCACTGTCAGAGTCGCCAAGTCGAAGGCGGGTTCACGACTGCGGATAATCAATGCGGTTACCCCCAACCCCACAGCTAAGGCTGCTAAGCCACCGATCCCCCACAAAAGCGGACGACGCACTTTACCAATCACAGGAACCTGCATAAACAAAACCGGCCTAGCGCTCTCAGATACCGCTCCTACTATAGCGATGACACCATCCCTCTGTGGGACTCGGCAGCGGCCGAGTGCTGCAGGCTGACAAAGGGATAGATCAGTCGATGCCAAGTCGCAGAATACCAAAGACGAAAGTAAACCAGCCACTCAGCCACTCCAGCCCCGCTCTGCCGACGCCTTAACAATCCGTATAGGTAAGGGCTATTGGTCTGGCGAAATCTTCTTGCCTGCGCCACCTTTCACACTTTCTCAGTGCATCCTGATTTGCCAAAAATCCTTACAATGGCACTAAACCGCGTCCCATATTATTGATAGTTGACAGTCTTGTTGAAGTTTCTGATTCAGATTTATCTCATCTGCAGAGCAAGCGTTTCGGGCTTATAAGAATTGGCGTGAAAACTTCAGGCCTTCAGATGGACGTGGTTTAGCAAAATACGAGCAGCATATATTCAGGACGTTTGCATGGCAGACCAACTCCTCCGCGCCACCGCAGCCAACGGTGGTATTCGCATTGTCGGCACCATCACCACTGATCTAGTCAAAGTCGCCCGCCAGCGTCATCAACTTACCTATGTGGGCACAGCCGCTTTAGGTCGGGCCATATCAGCCGGTCTGCTGCTGGTTTCCAGCATGAAGCGAGCTGACTCGCGAATTAATCTACGCATTAAGGGCAATGGTCCCATGGGTGGCGTTATGGTCGATGCCGGACTCGACGGCAGCGTGCGGGGTTATGTGGACGATCCGACGGTAGAACTGCCGCCTACGGAAACTGGTCAGCTTAATGTGGGGGGCGCGATCGGACGCAAAGGCTATCTTTATGTAGTTCGCGACGTAGGCTACGGTCAGCCCTACTCCAGCACCGTAGAGCTAATTTCAGGAGAAATTGGCGAAGATCTCACTTACTACTTAGCCACCTCTGAACAGACTCCTTCAGCACTGGCCTTGGGCGTACATGTGGATGAACAGGGTGTCGAAGCTTCTGGAGGACTACTGTTGCAGGTGATGCCCAAGGCCGCCCGCGACGAATCGCTGATTTCTCTGTTGGAATCACGCATGGGTATGCTTTCTGACTTCACGCCCAAACTGCGGAACAACCAGACCTTAGAAGAAATTTTTGAGTCTCTAGTAGGCGATTTAGACCTGCAAATTTTGCATGATGCCGAGAAGATGGACATCCGTTTCTATTGTCCTTGTACCTACGATCGCATGCTGGGCGCCCTGAAAATGCTCGGCGTTGAGGAACTGCAGGACATGATTGAAAAAGACGATGGGGCCGAAGCTACCTGCCATTTTTGCGGTGAAGTCTATCGGGCAGACAGCAGCAAACTCGCTAGTCTGATAGACGATCTCAACCGGCAGCGCTCCGAAGCCCTCAATTAGTGACCGTTAACCGCACCGATTTGGTTGGTGCTCTTCAATAGTTTTGTGAAACACAGCTTCAAAACCGCAAGTCGTGAGCCGCTCAGCGCTGGGTTGCTTAGGCCAAAGTCAGCAGTTCAAAATCTCAAATTAGGATTGCTTCCATCATCCTCAATCGCACCACAATGTGGCACTCTGGGAACTGAACTGGTGGAATGGCTGGAGGGAGCATGGGGATCGCGCCAAAAATCATTGTGCTTGATGACGATCCAACGGGCTCACAGACCGTTCACAGTTGTTTGCTGCTGCTGCAGTGGGACGTTGAGACCTTGGTAGAAGGGCTACAAGACGACGCTCCGATCATGTTTGTCCTCACGAATACTCGAGCCCTGTCGCCGGAGCAGGCAGAAGCCGTAACGCGAACAGTCTGTCAAAATCTGAAGGTGGCAATTCCCCAGGCCGGCATTGAAGATTTTCTGGTGGTCAGCCGCTCAGACTCCACTCTGCGGGGGCATTATCCCATCGAGACGGATGCGATCGCTGCAGAACTTGGCCCCTTTGATGCTCACTTTATGGTGCCGGCCTTCTTTGAAGGGGGACGCATCACCCGCGATAGCACTCATTACGTGGTGCAAGAAGGAATTCCCATTCCCGCCCATGAAACAGAATTTGCTCAGGATTCTGTTTTTGGCTACAGCACTGCTTATTTACCCGATTATGTGGCAGAAAAGACTCAAGGTAACATTACGGCTAACCAGGTAGAGCGGTTTACGAGCGATCGCCTTCGGGCTGGCACTTTAGAGGCGCTTTTAACCCTACAAAATAACGTCTGCGTAGCCGTTGATGGCGAAGTTCAGGCAGATCTGGATACCTTTGCTCAAGATGTTTTAGCCGCAGCGGCCCAGGGCCAGCGCTTCTTATTTCGCAGTGCTGCTAGCCTGTTGACTGCCCTAGCCGCCTTGCCGCCTCAACCCATTGCCGCCGCCGACATGGCTCAATACGTTAAAGATCATCATCCCGGCGCGATTTTAGTTGGCTCCCACGTCCAAAAAACCACTCAGCAGCTCACCCAATTACTTAAACAACCCCACGTGGTCGGCGTCGAGGTTGATGTCACCCAAATGATCGACAACTGGTCCATAGGTAGAACTCGATTGTTGGAAGCGACCCTGACTCGCATCAAACAGATTCATGATCGCGGCCAAACTCCCGCCATCTATACCAGCCGTGAAGAGCTCACCTTTCCAGACGTGCAAACTCGACTGGCTTTCGGCGAACAGATATCTGCACTGCTGATGGATATTGTGCGTGGACTGCCACGCGATTTGGGCTTTTTGATTAGCAAAGGCGGTATTACTTCTAACGACACGCTCAGTCGTGGCCTTGCCTTGCAGACAACGCGCCTGTTGGGACAAATTTTGCCTGGCGTGTCAGTGGTGCGCACAGAAGCTGACCACCCACAATTTGCCGCCATGCCCGTGGTGTTATTTCCCGGCAACGTAGGCGATGAAAATGCCCTCGCTCTGGCATATCAGAGGCTAAGCTAGATAAGCCGTTGACATTGTCACTGGTTGCTCAGCTCCGTCATGTCCTTACGAGGCAGTGCTACGGGGCATAAATAGAAAAAGTTCTTGATTGCGGAAAGTGTATGGTTGAGCCAGATAGATTTCGGGTCGTTATTTTTGGATCGGCGCGGTTAAAACCGGGCGATTCTATTTATGAACAAGTGCGGCGGCTGGCTCGCTTGTTGGGTCGCGAAGGTATGGATGTCGTCACGGGTGGCGGCCCAGGATTGATGGAAGCTGCTAATCTGGGACATCGCGAAGGGCGCGAAGATCCCCATAGCATAGATGATTCCAGCAAATCCTATGGGCTAAATATCAAGCTGCCATTTGAGGAAGCAGCCAATCCCCATGTAGATATCAAGCACGAATTCGATCGCTTTTCAGAACGATTAGATCATTTCATGCACTTGGCCAATGCCGTTGTAGTAGCGCCCGGCGGCGTCGGCACTCTACTAGAGTTGGCTTACACCTGGCAACTGATGCAGGTTGAACATATTTGCAATATCCCCATTGTGCTGTTGGGGGACATGTGGGAAGACTTTTTACGCTGGGTAAAGGCTTGGCCGCTCGAAAAGCAGTTGATTAATCCTGAAGATTACGAAATGCTGTTTCTTGTACGGAACTGTGATGACGCGTTTGAAGTGGTACGCGCTGCCCAACGCAAGTTTTTAGAAGCCAATGGCGAGTTTTGTCTGAATTATCGGCAATACAAGCTTTAAGAACGGTCATTAGGGGAAGCCGGTAGTTGCTTGATCGCGGACTAGATCGCTGACAGGCACTAACATCAGTCTGATTCACTAACCCGATGCAGCGATAGCACATCAGTCATTTTGCGCACTTGAGTAAAGGTTTGCTCTAAATGGGCATGGTTGCGAACGTCTAAACCCAGTTCAATTTCAGCTGTTTGTCCGGGAAAAGTTTTGACCTGGGCTTTATGCACATTGATGTTTAGGTCCGAGAGATGACTGAGAATATCTTTGAGGACACCGACCCGGTCAATCACCTGAATTTTGACCTGTACAGGGTAAGTGGAGGTGCGTTTAGCCGTGGCTTCTCCCAGATTCCAACTAGTCGGAATGAGGCGATCGCCTGGAACTTTTGTCACGTTCGGGCAATTCTGGCGATGAATCGCAATACCGCGTGACCCCATAGACACGGCGCCGATAATGGACTCTCCCGGCAGCGGATTGCAGCACCCTGCCATGTGATAAAGCAATCCCTCCACCCCAAAAATCGGCGAGTCAGAATGCGATTTGGCCGGTCTAACAGGACTACTAATCGCTTCGGCCAGCAAAGCTTCCGTATCCTGTTCAGTAGTCATACTGCGAACCTGGATGGGCTGCTGTGCCTTTACCGCTTCTCTCAGCCGATTTACCACTAGGTTTAGAGTAACTTCGCCATAGCCCAGGCCGGCCAACAAATCTTCAGCGCTGGGATAGTTACATTTTTCGGCCACCGCCTGCGCCGGTTCTGATTTGAGCATGGCATCCAGGCCACTCTTGCCCATTTCCTTCTCCAGCAGTTCCCGACCGCGAGCGATATTTTCATTACGGTGCGATCGCTTATACCACTGCCGAATCCGGTTGCGCGCTCCCGCCGTCACCACATAGTTCAGCCAGTCGAGACTCGGATGACTATTCTTTTGCGTAATGATTTCCACAATATCCCCATTTTCCAATGGCGTGTCGAGGGGGACAATGCGGCCATTCACTCGCGCTCCGGCACAGTGATTACCTACTTCCGTATGGATGCGGTAAGCAAAATCAATCGGCGATGCTCCGCGTGCCAGCGAAATCACATCGCCATCCGGCGTAAACACATAAACATCTTCGTCAAATAGATTGCCCTTGACGTTATCCATAAACTCTTGGGCATCTTTGAGATCGCTCTGCCACTCCAGCAGTTGCCGCAGCCAGGTAAAGCGTTCCTCGTCCGCAGTAAGCGGTACGGTACTGGAGCTGCCAAATTCCTTATATTTCCAGTGGGCAGCGATGCCATATTCTGCGATATGGTGCATTTCCAGGGTACGAATCTGCACTTCGATCGGTCGCCCATGATTGCTCACCACTACCGTATGCAGTGATTGATAGCGATTGGGTTTGGGCAAGCCGATATAGTCTTTAAAGCGGCCGGGAATAGGACGAAAAGCATCATGAACGATGGCCAAGGCCCGATAGCATTCCTCATTGGTATCGACGATGAGCCGAATCGCAGCAACATCATAAATCTCATTAAAATTTTTCTGCTGCCGCTCCATTTTGCGAAAGATACCGTAGAGATGTTTAGGGCGGCTGCTGATATCAAATATGTGGATGCCCGCCTGATGCATGCGCTCTTGTAATGTGTCTGCTACGGTCTGCAGGCGCGCTTCTCGATCAGCGCGCTTGTCTGACACATAAGTTTGCATCATGCGGTAGGCATCGGGTTCCAAATATTTAAAGGACAGGTCTTCCAGTTCCCACTTGACCCGACCGATGCCCAGACGATTGGCGAGTGGAGCAAAAATGTCTAAGGTTTCTGTGGCGATGCGCTGCTGTTTGGCACTGCTGAGATGCTCCAGAGTCCGCATATTGTGCAGACGATCAGCCAGCTTCACCACAATCACTCGCACATCTTGCGCCATTGCCATGAACATGCGGCGAAAGTTTTCTGCCTGCCGTTCGGTCTTGCTATGAAAATTAAACTTGGAAAGTTTTGTTACCCCTTCTACTAGATGCCGTACCTCTTCCCCAAAGTGAGCTGCAATTTCGTCAGCCGTGACGTCAGTATCTTCTACCACGTCGTGCAGGAAACCAGCGGCAATCATGGCACTGTCGCCGCCTAAGTCTCTCAGTAAACCAGCTACGGCAATAGGATGACAAATATAAGCCTCACCCGAAGCTCGCTTTTGGCCCTCGTGCAGTTTGTAAGCAAATTGGAAGGACCGGCCAATCAAATCCCGGCTTTGAGCATCTAAGTGGAGGAGCGCCTTGTCATCAGAACGTAGTGCAGCAGCTTCCGAGGGAAGCGTCGGATCACGGTCACAAGTCTTACTGCCATCGTTCAACCGTACCGCAGCATCGGGCATCAGACAGTGAGCTAGCCACTCTGGCACCGTGCAGTCTTGAAGGAGAGTAGCGGTCAGATTGGACATATAGAAGCAGAAGATAAACGACAGGGTCGCTAGCAATAAGCTAACTAGAAAGGTTTTATCCGAGTGCAGAAAAGATAAAACTGTCAACAATCCCTAATAACAGGAAGAGATAAATGCAGTTTCAAAGCTAAAAATTATGAGCAGAAACCTTAGAGACTCTGCCTTATCCACACCTAATTACCGAGCTGTCGCCACCATTGACTCGCGAATCCTGACAGCAGGCTGATGAAAAGCACCAAACCTAGCAATATTCATAAACGTTGCGAGTTTGCTTAATCTTACTATAAACAAAACAGAAAACCCTTAAGAGATTTGCCTATATTGCTATCAATCGTCATTATGAGAAAGCATTCGGCCAGAAACTTTTTTGCCTGCAGGCGAAAATAGACTTAAAGGAGGCGTGATGTCCGGCTCTCAAGATCCTGACAAACATGATGTAGACATTCTGACTACATTTATCACTCAACTGAAAGGGCTGCAGACAATGACTCAAAGCAGCAATATTGACGGGCGATCGCTTCAGCAACATTTTCTGGCAGTTCAACAACTTTACCAAACTCAGATTTTGCCCCTAATGATGACATCTTCAGCAGCGGCAGACTTTGTCAGCTATCAGACCGAAATTAATCGCGCTTTGAGGCTGTTGGGTTTAGATGTGGCATTTCTACAGTCAGCTAAACAGTCGGTTACTCAACAAAAGCGCCAGGCACAAATGCTAAAGCGACTAAATACGTTACTGGAGTTTTGTCAGGGACTAAAAACAGCTTTATCAGTAACCAAACAAGACAGTTGAAAAACGTTTTGAAATGATATCAATTCTCTTTTCTAGAGTCATAAATGTTGAAACCAAAGACATTGGTATGAAAACGGCTGCAAATCAACAATCTAAAATCTAAAATCAAGGGACTGCAATAGCGGGTTGCTATGTATTGTCATGACATGAGCTGTTGATTTGAGCTAATAAAAAGCGCTCCCCGGGATGCGGGGAGCGCTTTTAAGCTCAAATCAACAGAGCTGATGCAGGTAATTAACCGATGATTTCGGGTGCCTCAGCAGCTGCCAAGTCGAGGGGGAAGTTGTGAGCATTACGCTCGTGCATGACTTCCATACCCA
>JBCCJU010000109.1:0-19686 GCA_039027715.1 Cyanobacteria bacterium P01_C01_bin.120 | reverse complement strand
GTTTAGTTTTTCTGCGTGGGCGCAGTGGGCACGTGCGCGGGCGTATTCATCGCTATTTTGTCGGGTGATCTCATATTCCTCGGGCAGCAGTTCGGGAAGATATTTTGCCAGGGCGCTTAGGGCAAGGGCGCGGTTGAATTCATCGCTAATTTGACGGGTGATCTCCAATGCCTCGGGCCACAGCTCGGGAAGATATTTTGCCAGGGTGCGTAGGGCAAGGGCGCGGGCGGATTCAGCGCTAATTTGACGGGTGATCTCCAATGCCTCGGGCAGCAGTTCGGGTGAGAGATACTCTGCCAGGGCGCTTAGGGCAAGGGCGCGGGCGAATTCATCGCTAATTTGACGGGTGATCTCCAATGCCTCGGGCCACAGCTCGGGTGGGAGATACTCTGCCAGGGCGCTTAGGGCACTGGCGCGGTTGAATTCATCGCTAATTTGACGGGTGATCTCCAATGCCTCGGGCCACAGCTCGGGTGGGAGATACTCTGCCAGGGCGCGTAGGGCAAGGGCGCGGTTGAATTCATCGCTAATTTGACGGGTGATCTCCAATGCCTCGGGCAGCAGTTCGGGAAGATATTTTGCCAGGGCGCTTAGGGCAAGGGCGCGGTCGGATTCATCGCTAATTTGACGGGTGATCTCCAATGCCTCGGGCAGCAGCTCGGGTGGGAGATATTCTGCCAGGGCGCGTAGGGCAAGGGCGCGGTAGGAAAAACCAGCAGAGCTATTCCTATCGTTGCCCTGTCTGTCATGGATCTGACAGATCGTTGACAGGACTTCAGACCAATATTCGGGAAAGCGCTCGGCTAGTTTGCCCAGCACAAATGACCGATATGCCGCATCTTGAATTTGACGAATGGTCTTTAGAACCTCCGGGAGCAGCGTCTCCGGCATATAAGGGACGAGTGCTGCAATACATTCAGCCCGTTGCCAAGGGTTCTGGGTCTGCTGGGCGTAGGCTAATCCTTGAGCAGGCTGCCAAATTTGATGCTTTACCAGCGCTTCTAACAGTTCCGCAGGTACGTTGCTGGCCAGACTATTGAGTGATGTGCGAATTAGGACGTAGCGAATGAGCAATGCCATGGTTGCTTCAGGCGCTTGCTCATAATGCTGTTCGGCTAATGTCCAAGCCCGTGCTAGGTCATTAACAAAACCCGCTGGTTTGCCGATGGCATCACAAGCGTCATACCAACCGTTGCGCCCATTCGCATTAGTCTCTCGGAAGAGTTGATGCACCTCATTGGAGCGCTTAGCTTTCTCCATATGCCAGGTGAGGTAGGCATAGATGTAGCCGTCGTCTTCCAAGGTGTGCCATAGCCCATTCTGGGTCTGGGTTCGATAGCGCTCTAGGAGTTGGTTGTGAGCTTCGGCTGGGGTCAAGCCTAGCCCTGACAGATCTTCCTCTGCCAGGGGATGGGGGGGGCTGGTCAAAATCCGTTGGGCTAGATCGTGCATCAGGTCATGCAGGCGATAGGCTTGCTGTTTACCTTGTTGTTTTGCCCCTGGTAGCAGCAGTGCCTTTGCCCTGAAATTCCGCAAAATAGAACCTGCCTGCCGGGCCGTGACTTGCCACAAAGTCTTGGCCATCTCCTGAGTTAAGTTGACATCTTCAGGCACGATACCGAGCCAAGCGAACTGGCGCAGTTGCTCGGTGGAAAGTTGCTTCAGGCTCAAGTTAAAGCAGGCTAGCAGGCTATATTTACGCCGTTTTGCATCGTCAGGAATGTCTTCTTTGCCGTATAGATCCAAGGTTTCTAGACGGGCAAATTCAGACTGAAAGTCTTCTAGCAGTTCTGCCCAGGTAACCCCTTCTTCGATCTGAACGGCGGTGAGTTCTAAGGCTAGGGGCAAAAAGCCGACGCGTTCGGCAAAGGATAGGGCCTGCTGTTTCTCCTCTGAGCTTAGAGGTTCTGATAACTTTTGAGTTATCAGCGCTAAAGCTTGCTCGGGACTCATCACGTCCAGGTCGTAGCGATGGGCGTCGGGAATGCGAGCTTCCCGGGTGGTGACCAGGACGCAGCAGTCATTGCCGCCAATTCGGAAAGGGTCGAGATGCTCGGGGTGCCAGACATCGTCTACGACCAGCAGTACTTTTTTGTCGTAGAGCAGGGTTCTGAGATGGGTTGAGGCAGCAGCAATAGCTGTGGGTTTATAGTCGGTGTCACCTAGAGCTTGTATCCAACCGCTGAGCAGCGGTAAGAGATCGGGGGTTTGGCCTAGGGTGGCCCAGAGAATGCCATCTGAGAAGCGGGCCTGAACACTCTCGTCATGGGCAAGTTTGGCGGCTAGGACTGACTTACCGATACCACCCAGGCCATAGATGGCACTCACTACTAGGGTGCCGAACACCTTGGGGTCGGTGGAGAGAAGGCAGTCTTTGACGGCTTGTTGGTATTCCGGCCGTTCTACAAAGTGCTCCGGTAAGGGGGGCATTTGTAGGGGAGCAGCCAGGCTTTTTTTCAATGGGGTTGAGGGGGGCAGACCATCGGTATTGCTCGCTGGGGAGCTGGGCGCTGCTGCGATCGACCACGCCTGTGTGAGTTGAATAGCATCGACGCCAAAGTTATTGCACACCGGGGACTGGGTTTCGCCATCGAGGGCTTGTTTGACGTGGGCAACCAGGTCGTAGGTATTGATGCAGCGACCAGGGATGCGGTTGGGATCGAGGCCATCGAGCAGCGCCTGTGTGAGCACGCTGTAGTCGCTGTTCAGGTCTGGCCAAGACTTTTCAAAGTCGCAAGATGAGGCAATAAAGCATCGACGGTAACCTACGCTCTCACCGGGGTTGGCCGCATCGATATCAACTAGCAAGCCGCCACTGTGGCAACAGTCTAGCCAGACAATCTGGTTTTTGATGGGACTCTTACGCAGCAGGTTTTGCAGCCAGGCCAGGGATAGCCCCGGCCTGGCTTGCTGAGGGTCGGTGTCGCTGGTGACCAGATAACCTTTATCGAGGCCATCGCTGCCGTCGGGATCTCTTAGCCCGTGCCCTGAGAAGTAGAACAGCACGGTTTCTGGGTGTTGCGGGCTATCGGGACGAAACAGTTGTTTGAGGTCTTGCTCTAGTGTGGCCTGGGTCACGGTCAGTTTTTGACCAACAGTAGGCGTACGAGTCTCTCCTTCTGTTGAAATAGCCTCTGGCCGCCGGAGGACTTTAAAGCCACAGTCTTTGTCGAGCCTTTGGGCAATGGCTTCGGCATCACAAGCCGGTTGCGGCATGTCCCGGAAATGGGCGTATGTGTTGATACCAACAACTAGGGCAACGGCGGTCATAGGCGTTTGGCGAAAAACGTGGAAATTGTTGATGATATTGACAGTAAGCCTAACCCAGCTATTACAGAACACAAGTCATGACTCAACTCATTCCTATTCAAATTGATACCAATACTGTGATTTACATGGAGCCCACGCTTGAGGTTGAAGCACCTGAGACGACGGCGCAGCAGCCTGGGTCAAGCCAAGAGCTCACCCGTGAAGATTTAGGTCGGGGGGATAAGGGCATAGTTGAAGATGCTGCGCGTAGAGCGGTTGAGAGCTTTACGGCGATGGAGAGTACGATCAAGACCTATACCAAGCGGACGCTCAACATCTTTACAGAGTTGGGGTTAGCCAATGTCGATAAGGTGCAGCTTGAGTTTGGGGTTAATTTGGGCGGTGAAGCGGGTGTTCCCTATGTGACGAAGGGGACGGCTGAATGTAGTCTCAAAATTACGGTGGAGTGCTCTTTCCCAGGCGACGGGAAGGATGGCAGCGTGGTGAGTTAGACCGGCGTAGGTATAGCTGCATAGGTAAAACGCTGTAAGTTGAATATTTTGGCGAGACAGCTTTTTCATAAGCACTGCCTAGCTGCGCGGGCAGCAAATACTCAACGAGGCTATCTACTCATCGTCAAGAAAGACTGGAAGTTTTTGTCCAGAACAAGGCAACCCATTAACCCCAAAGGCATCGAGCGCGCTTTGCGCGCAGGGGAGAGAAAGAGGGCAAAAGAGCAGAGGGCTACAGAAGAGCCCTGGGGGCGGAACAAACAACTCGAAACCCAAAGCTGCTGACGGGGTAGACGGGCGAATTCCTGTACCGATCCGCAGAGCGGCAAAACCAAGGATTGAGGCCCCAGGAGCCGCCACGTAAGACACGACGAGATGAATCATCGCCTTCTACCCAGGCACTGCCATCGGTCGGCGCACTATCGTAGTTCTCGTGCCAGTGGTCGGCACACCATTCCAACACGTTGGCATGCATATCGCTGAGGCCAAAGGCATTGGCAATGCCGAAATGATCGACAGGCGTAGTCTCTTGTCGATATTCACCTTTTGGGCCATCACCGTAGGAACCCATCCAGCCCAAGCTCTTATCGTCGGTGCCTCGGTAATTGGCAACCTCGGTAGTGATGGTCTCGCCGAAGTGAAAGGGCGAGGTAGTGCCTGCGCGACAGGCATATTCCCATTCTGCTTCGGAAGGCAGCCGATACTGTCGATCGCTGTGAACGGTTAACCTGTCGCAAAACTCTACGGCATCATGCCAAGAGACCTGTTCCACTGGTCGCAAATCGCCTTTGAAATTAGACGGCTCAGGTTCAAGGTCACGGTTCACAGCCTCCCAGCCTGCCACAATGCGCCACTGGGCCTGCGTCACTGGATACTTGGCCATAAAGAACTGAGAAACCGTCACTTCGTGCTGGGGGCCTTCCCTGTCACTGCGATCGAGCTCGTCATCGGGGGAGCCCATCAGGAAAGTGCCTGCTGTAATCTGCATCATGCGTAAAGGCAACACGCTTTCGGCGAGCACTTCGTCGTAGCACTGATTGCGTCCAGAGCGCTCTTTTAGGGTTGCTTGAAATGCAGTTGACGGCATTTTTCCTTGGGGATGTGAAAAGGGCAACAGGGAAAGAGGGTAAAGGGCTACAGAAGAGCCCTGGGGGCGGAACAAACAACTCGAAACCCAATGAGGTCGATGGAGCTGCCGGGCGTACCCCTGAACCGATACGCAGAGCGGCAAAGCCTAGGAATGAAGTGCCAGGAGCCGCCACGAGCAACGCGATAGGATGAATCACCGCCATCTACCCAAGCACTGCCATCGGTCGGCGCATCATCATAGTTTTCGTGCCAGTGGTCAGCACACCATTCCCACACATTGCCGTGCATATCACTGAGGCCAAAGGCATTGGCAATACCGAAGTAATCAACAGGCGTAGTTTCATTCCGATACTCACCTTTTGGGCCATCAGCGTAGGTATAGTCACCGTTGTAGTTAGCGACTTCAGTCGTCAGGGTTTTACCCAAAGAAAAGGGCGTGGTTGTCCCCGCTCGACAGGCATATTCCCATTCTGCTTCTGAGGGCAAGCGGTAGGTTCGCCCAGTTAGTTCAGATAGCCGTTGACAGAATGCGACAGCATCATCCCAGCTGACGCCAACTACCGGCTTATTTGGGGCCACAAAGCGGTCA
Source organism: Cyanobacteria bacterium P01_C01_bin.120 (assembly GCA_039027715.1). Classification (GTDB taxonomy): domain Bacteria; phylum Cyanobacteriota; class Cyanobacteriia; order Phormidesmidales; family Phormidesmidaceae; genus Halomicronema. The sequence continues at coordinate 14,247 of JBCCJU010000109.1, read as the reverse complement.
GCCGCGTATTTTGTCGCCGGGTTTGTCGCCATGACGCGCTTATACTGCGCCTGAGTAATGGGATAACGCCCCATAAAGAACATGGGCACCGTCACCTCATGCTGGGGGCCTTCACGCTCATCTCGTTCCGGCTCGTCCTCCGGTGAACCCATATTGAAGGTACCGCCTGGTATGCGCACCATGTGCAAGGGAATGGCATCGTCCACATCGAGCCGAGGCTCGATAAAGCTTCGGCCTGTACGGGGGGTACGGCGAACGGTAAGGGGCATGGCAGAAGGCTAGGGTAGGTCAGCTAGGTCTTCGGTTGCCCTACCAAAATAGCTGACCCAGGTTGATTTTTGGATACCTCGACGGCATCACCGGAGTAGGTCTGGACTCTTCTGAGGCACGCCCGACAAATTCCCATCTGCCAGTTCTGACCAGCCGTAATCGGCAATAGAAGAGTGCTGGGGGCGGAACAAACAACTCGAAACCCAATGTTGTTGTTGGTGTTGTCGGGCGTATTCCTGTTCCGATACGCAGAGCGGCAATTCCTAGGATTGTTGTTCCAGGAGCCGCCACGTTTTTGATTGCCTACCCCACAAGAAACGATACAGGAGTGAGTGGTCATCAAAAACGTTTCCACTCACTCCTGTATTCTGGCTCCTTGTTCCAAATTCAGATTTTGCCCTCTATGTCCCAAGAGTTGCCTATCATCCAGAAAACCTACGATCTGATCAAATGGTACGTGCCTGTTCTCAACAAGCTGCCCCGCGATCATCGCTTTCAACTGGGAGACCGAATGATTGCCGCCCTTTATGATCTGCTCGAAAGCCTGATTTTAGTTCGCTATCAGAGAAACAAGCTACCGCAGCTCCAGGCGGTTAATAGCAAGTTGGATGTGCTGCGATACCAAACTCGGTTGCTGATGGACTTTGATCTGCTTTCTCATCAGCGCTACCAGTATGTCGGGCAATGGATTAACGACATTGGCACCGACTTGGGGGGATGGATCAAACAGCGACAGGAGACCGAGAACGATAAGCCAAAGCCGTCTGGCTCTAGTGGCCAGAAATCAGCAAGGCGTCACACATCCTGACGCATTATCCCCTTAGATTTTATGAAGCGTTACGGCAATCTCTGGCCCACTATTACCGACTTTGAGAACCTGCTCCAGGCTGCCAAGCAAGCTCAGCGGGGCAAACGATTCCGCTCCAACGTATTGGCTTTCAACTTTAGACTGGAGCACGAACTGTTTGCTCTGCAAACTGAGCTTCTCGACCAGACCTACCAACCAGGGGGATATCGCACCTTTGAGATTTGGGATCCAAAACCCCGGCGAATTTCGGCTGCGCCCTATCGAGACAGAGTCATTCATCACGCACTGTGCAATGTGATTGTGCCGCCGCTGGAGCGCACCCTGATCACCACCACCTACGCGAATCGCCTAGGCTATGGCACCCACCGGGCGCTGAAACAGTTTACTCAATGGGCACGCCGCTACAGCTACTGCCTGCAATGCGACATTCAAAAATACTTTCCGAGTATTGACCACAGCCTTCTCCAAGGCTTGATTCGGCGGCGGATCAAATGTCCAAAGACGCTTTGGCTCATTGACCTGATTATCGATGCCAGCAATGAACAAGAGCCGGTGATTGAGTACTTCCCCGGCGATGATCTGCTGACCCCGGTATTGCGGCGCAAGGGCTTACCGATCGGCAATTTGACCAGTCAGTTTTTTGCCAACCTCTACCTCAGCCCGTTTGACCATTTTGCAAAGCGAGAGCTAAAGCTGAAGCACTATCTGCGGTATGTAGACGACTTCGCCGCCTTCTCGGACAATCGCCAGGAGTTGGCTGATGCCAGGGTTGCGATGGAGGAGCACTTGGCTACGCTGCGGCTCAAGATGCACCCCCTTAAGAGTCAGCTCTTTGAGACCTGTCACGGAGCGAATTTTGTTGGGTTTCGAGTGCTGCCGGATCGGATTCGGGTACGCAATGACAACCTGCGGCGAGCCCGGAAAAGGATGAGGCAACTGCAAGCAGACTACGCCGCTGGCGAGATCTCGCTTGAGCCTCTGATACAGCGCCTACAAAGCTGGGAAGCACATTTGCTGCACGGCGACACCTATCGCCTGCGGCGAAACATCTTTGACACTACGGTGTTTCGGCTGAGAGAGGAGGAATCAAGAAAGAGAAGCCAGAAGTCAGGAGGGGAAGAGGATCAATCGACTTGACATCACTGAATAATTTGGGCGTCGAAAGGGCTCTAGCGAAGCGGCACGAAGTGCGGGGCAAAAGAGCAGAGGGCTACGGAAGAGCCCTGGGGGCGGAACAAACTACTCGAAAACCAATGCCGACGTTGGTGTTGACGGGCGAAGTCGTGAGCCGATACGCAGAGCGGCAATTCCTAGGATGGCTGACCCAGGAGCCGCCGCGTCTAACACGAAAAGACGAATTACCACCCTCTATCCAGGCAGTGCCATCAGCTGGGGCACCATCGTAATTTGGGTGCCAGTGGTCGGCGCACCACTCAAACACATTGCCGTGCATATCACTGAGGCCAAAGGCATTGGCAATACCGAAGTGGTCTACTAGGGTGGTTTCACCTCTTCTGTTCCCCGCTGGGCCGTTGGCGTAGGCTCTACCGTTGTAGTTGGCTACATCAGTGATAATCATGTCGCCGAAGTGGAAGGGGGTCGTCGTGCCAGCGCGGCAAGCGTACTCCCATTCGGCTTCGGAGGGAAGGCGGTAGGTGTGGTCGGTGTAGGCAGAGAGGCGATCGCAAAATTCAACCGCATCTCTCCAAGAGACTTGCTCAACTGGGCGGCGATCGCCTTTGAAGCGTGATGGGGCGAGCTTGAGTTTGCGGTTGACCTGGGGCAGATTAGCCACCGTGCGCCACTGCTCTTGGGTGATGGGGTAGCGGCCCATAAAGAAGGGGGAAATGGTGGCTTCGTGCTGAGGGCTTTCGCGATCGGCGTTGCGTTCGGGTTCGTCGTTGGGAGAGCCCATGAGGAAGGTGCCAGCGGGGATGGATACCATTTCTAGGGGGATGTCGTCGGGCAGGGTTTCAATGAAACGATTCGCCTGCTGTTGACCACGCAGAATTAGCCATTCGGCATCATCATCTAATTGGCGACGGGGGATGTCGTCGGGGCGAAGAGAAGCAGGAGGCCCTGGAACTGGGGAGGGCGGCTCAGGGCGTTGATTGGTGAAGTCACCCACTCCCGGCACCTGGGGGGGGAGCTCAGGCAGTAGCTGGGGGCGGGAATCGTGGGGGGAGTCAGCCCGAGCAGTTGGATCGGGAAGATTCTGGCGATCGACGAGGGTCGCAACAGTGAAGTCGAAGGGTTCTAGCTGTGGGCCGATGAGTTGCAGCTCAATGGTGACGATTTTGAAGTCATCAGGTTTGAGGGGTGGGGGGAAGGTATCGACGTCTTCGACAAGTTCGGCTTGGGTGTAGTCGAAGTTGTTGATAGGGGGGAAGTCGAGGTATTCGGCGACGGTGTAGGTAAGTTTTTGGTGGGTGAAGCCAGTGAGCCAATCGTCAGTTTCATCTTCTACTTCAATATCTTCAGGCGGCGGAGCAAAGGTGTCGGCGATCGCCCGAAATTCTCCTCCTAGACTACGGAGGATGGAGGCCGTCACCGTGGCAAAGGCATTCAGAAATTCGGTTTCTTGGGATGTTGTGTTGCTGTCAGACGACGTTAATAGCGCTTTGAAGTCTGAGACTGATATACCAAGACGACGGGCAACATGTTTCGAGACCTTTTCAAGGACGGTAAGGGCGTCAATTTTGGAATAGCCCGCCCGCAGGCGATCGCGAACGTCGTTATTGAAGATTTCGTAGGCAATTTTCTCCGCCTCCTCATAAGTCGGCGTCTGGTCACCGCTGACCACCAGTAACCCACTCATCAAAACTTCAGCATCATGCACCGCACTGGCCCGTGGCAACATCGAATTTCTGATCAGGCGCACAACCGGCAACGTAATTACCGGTGCGGCAGCCAGCAGACTCGCTAGTTCACGAGCCGTTGCAGAAGCCGTTAGAACAAAGGTATTTGTTAGGTCTTCAATCGTCGAAGATACTTGAGGCAAATCGTTCTCTGACCCTGAGGAGCGATCGCTCCATACAATGCCCAACACACGGGCGCGGCGATCGCCTGCCACCACGTTGGCCAGATTAGCCAGACTATCGACCTCTAGCGAAACGACAGGCAGCCTGACAGTTGGCTGTCTCATCGTTGTAATCAGTCGTTCAATATCCCAGACTGACCGAGGCAACGGCTGCAAAGCGTTGCTGGGCATTCCCGCTCGGCGAGGCTTGAACTTGACGGGCACGGATTGCACCAATGCAGTGCGCGCCCACAACCGTTCGGGAAAGACATGAAACACCACCGTCGGCAGTTTGGTGGCCCAAGTGTTGAGCAATGTCTGCATGGTGCCGTCATGCCAAGCGGGAGCCACACAATCGCTCACTACCACGATTAATCGACGGCGATCGCCCGTCAGCAGTTCTTTGGGCTTATGGGGCACTCCCCGGCGCGAGGTCAGTTGAATCTTGTCGCGCTCATATTTGAGCTGCCACAGGCGCACATCCCGAAATTCGCCATACCGGGAGAGCAATCGATGCAAGTCTTTGCTGAGACGCTGCCATAGCGACATCGACGGACTCGTATCAAACACCAGGGCAACATCTAGCCACAGCTCCGAATCGGGTTTCAAAATTGGGTGCCACAACCCCGTCTCGGCCACCGCATCCACCGTCGCGGCCTCATCGAGAATAGTGGGCATTCCCACTGCCACCCGGCGGGCCAGCGGGCGCAACGCTCGGGCGAGTTGCAGCGGTTGAGTCAGCGATCGCGCATCCGGCACCGAAATAGTTTTGTAGCCAGGGGGCAAGGCTAAAGAAGGCGATCGCTCGGTCGGTGCCGGACGAATCTCACCCCGAGGCTCATCCGCAGCCGTTTCCGGCTTGGCCTCGTTATCCTGTCCCGCATCAATCGACTGCTCTGTTGGCTCACTGTCTTCCTCTACAGGCTGCGCAGTGACGTCAATGAAGTCAACCTGCACTGTTTTCTGAGCGAGCCAAATTGTCTCGGCAATTTCCTGCCCCGTAAGGCCCAACTCGCCGAGAGTCACCACCAACTTTCGCATCGAAGAATTCAGCGACAATTCGATGGCTAGTCGTCCTCCTGGCTCAGTCCTTGCAGCAAAATCTCTTGCAAGGCTTCCCGCTCGTTTGAGCCCGGTTTCACCTCACGGGTCAGCAAGTACACCACATTGAGGAGTTGGTCAGTCGCAATATCCGCCTTCTCATCGACTTCCTTCTTCGCAAAAGCTCCCACGATATCAGCCACTTCATCTTGCAAACGTGCCCATTTCGCCTCATCGGCCCCCCGTTTAAGATGTGCCTCAACGATCCGAGCCAGCGCCCCCTCCTTCTGGCTCGGATCGGGCATCCGGATGCGAATGCAGCGACGTAAGAAAGCGGGGGGAAAATCCCGTTCGCCGTTACTCGTCATCACAACAAACGGAAACTCCCGGCACCGGACTTGGCCCCCTTGAATCTGCGCAAAGACATCACGATCAGCAGTCCTGACTCTGACTGTGGCGAATTCATCCTTGCAGCGCACTAGCTCCGGGATCTCGTAGCTCCCTTCCTCAAACAGGTTCAGCAGATCATTCGGCAGATTGATATCGCATTTGTCAATTTCGTCAATCAGCAAGACGCGGGGCAAATGGGACGGTAAAAAGGCAGTGCCGACAGCTCTCAGCCGAATATAGTCGCCCATCTGGCGTTCGCGTTGTAGCTGCGTATCCTGCAAACGAGCCACCGCATCATAACGATACAGGGCATCTTGTAAAGTCGATCGCGCATTGACGGGCCAGGACAACACCACACCGAGATGTAGCTCGTATGCTATGGCATAGGCTAACGAGGTTTTGCCAGAACCAGGCTTACCCGTCACCAGCAAAGGGCGACGCAGATGCAACGCGGCATTCACTGCTCTGAGCACATTAGCGTAATCTTTATCGTCGTCCTGCACGCGAAAGCTATCGCCTCGCTCTTTGCCACGAGGATCTGTAGCAGCCAGGCTCTGAATTTGCCCCCACCGGCGATCGCTGTCCTGACGTTCAGCCTCAAAGTCCTCATCAGGCATGAAAGTGCGCCAAGCGGGAGCATCGGGCATCTCGGTGAGGGGGAGCGATCGCCCGTTCCCTAAAAACCGTTGCCATCCGTTATCTGTCATTCCGTCCTCCCGGACTGGTCTGGTTTCTGCTTGGGCATCGAAAACGGCACTTGAGCGATCTTTAAGGCGTAATTTAGATCTTCGTAAAAGACACCCACCAGATTTTGACCTGTTTTCTGCTGTTCATCTCTAATTAATCGGACTTCTTCGAGAAATTCAAACCGGGTGTGCTCAGTAATCCGACTAAACGTGGTTGTAACGGCGGGTCGCTCCAATTTTCCCCCGCACACCCAAAGCGCGATCGGAATTCCTGACTCGACCAACTCTTGCCATTGGCTGACAACCTTTTTGTCTGGTTTTAGCCAAGTCCCAAAACACTGGAATCCGGCATAGCCTTCAAAACTCTCTGTCGCTGCCCGGTCAGAATCTAACCAGCGCAACTTCTTTAGGGGTTCCCCATCTTCATCCGGAGTTAACCGCTGAAACCGTTGCCAACCTTGCTTCATTTTGTTGAGCAATCGGTTCGCATTACCCGGGCGCAGCGGATGAAAGCGATCGGAACAGCCAAGGACAATGGGATAGTCTCTCCATAGGTCGGCATAAGCACCACACCATTTAGCGAGCGGCGAACACAGCTGTTCCAGGGGCAAAAATAGTTCAATCGTCAGACACCAGGGCTCTTGGGAGTTTGAGAAATGCCTGGAAAGGTGAATTGCAGCAGCATCAGATAGCGCTTTAAGCGTCTCAGGGAATTGCTTCAAGGAGATAGCGTCTGCTTCCTCTGGCATCACCAACTTAATGCTGACAACATCACCCGCATCGTAATAGAAGAGGCGATGTTGCAGGTAAATCTTCTGATCGTTTTCACCTTGCAGGAACACCGCAATAGCCAGATGAGCTGAGTTTGGATCTTCTAACCATTCATGCCCATCTTCAGTTCGCTTCTGCTTTACAAAATTCTTTGTTGCATCAAGCGATGACGATTCAGTCAGCTCAGTCGTGACCATATCTGGGAGGTCGAGGAAACGTTCTTGCTGAAATTCAGCAATGAGTTGTTCTAGCCGCTGGCGTTGCTTCTCACATTCAGTAATTTCGTTCTTTAAATTAAATTGAGCTGAACCCTCAGCAGTAATGAGCTTTAGCTCTAAGAAGCCCTGCTTCTCAATCAACTTATTGCGTGCTTGCAAGAAACCTTCGATGCACATGCTTACCTTTTCAACCGCTTCCGCACAGACCGCCAAAGTTGAGAGAGGGTGTTTTCGGTATCCATCTCCAGCTCATAGGATGCCAGCATAGGGACGATCGGGATGGCAACCTTCAGCTTGGCGGCAGCGGCAGAATCTAAATCGTCTAGCTTTTGTCTAATATCCAGCAACAGATCTAGCATTCCGGGCGGATATTCAACCGGATCGACGCGCTCAATCACAGTGACGGCTCGCTCAATCTCAGACACCGTCTGTTCCGCTTCTTCCTCCGGCATCACAATCGCCTCTTCTGGATACAGTTCCCAGTACTCAGACTCGTAGCGGCGAATACTGGGCAGGATTTCCCGCTTGATTTGCTGTTGGAGCGCAAATTTCTGCTCTGGTGATGCCGAAATAATCAACGCTTGCTCAAAATTTCCCAGCTTCTCGTAAAGTAAATCAAGATTTGCGGCTAAATCGCTTAATCGCTGCTGACTCATCGCCTCTCTCAGTCACGGTGACTCAAATGTGACTCCAAGATATCTAAATTCTTTTCCGAAAGGTTCTCTCTGCTGAAAATTGTCAAATCGCTCAAAATTTGATCGCCTAGCGGCGAGAGGGAAATTCAAACAAAACCAACAGGGCAAGAGGACAAAAGAGCAAAGGGCTATGGAAGAGCCCTGGGGGCGGAACAAACAACTCGAAACCCAACGCCGTCGCTGGCGTAGCCGGGCGTATCCCTGTTCCGAAACGCAGAGCGGCAACCCCTAGGATTGTCGTACCAGGAGCCGCCACGAATAACACGCGAAGACGAATCACCAACTTCTACCCAGGCGCTGCCATCGGTCGGGGCATCGTCATAGTTTATATGCCAGTGGTCGGCACACCACTCAAACACGCTGCCATGCATATCATAAAGTCCCCAACGATTAGGTGGATAACTGCCCACCGACACTGTACCGTCACTGCTCCGATACTTCGCCAATTCCGCTGTGAGCTGCGGCCCGAAGTGATACGCTGCCTCCGTTTCAGCCCGACAGGCATATTCCCACTGTGCTTCACTCGGCAAATGGAAGTACTTGCCCGTTTGCTTAGACAAACGCTGACAAAACTCGTTTGCCTGATACCAGTTCACCTGCTCTACAGGCCGATCATCCCCTTTGAATCTAGAAGGATCAGCATCCATTTTTATATCAGTATCTGCTTGGGCATAACCCGCGACCATCCGCCACTGAGCCTGAGTTACTGGCGTCATTCCCATTAAAAACTGGGTGAGCTGTACTCGATGTTGAGGACGTTCAGACTTGTCAGCATTCTCATCTTCATCAGGAGAGCCCATCATGAACTCTCCAGAAGGTATCAGCATCAGCGTCAGCAGCACATCCTCCCCCAAATCCAGGCTGTAGCTGTCGTTGGTGCATTCATAGCGATGTAAGGTGAGATTCTCAGCAGTACTCACAGTCGCCTCTCTGAACGATGGTTATTTGAGGGTAACCCGATCGAGCAGCGTTACGTCAGCCAGAGATATTGCACAGGCAAAAATGCCTCTTGTGAGAAATTAAGTTTCTAACCGTACCCAGACTAGCTGCGATGAACCGCAACTATTCCGAGGCAGGGAAAAAGCTAGGGGCGCGATCGCGCCAAGACTCTTAGGGCTTGAAGCAGCGATCGGGCGATCCGGTGAGTCTCACGGGTTTACTAGCTTAAGACAGTGTGACAGTTGGGACTTTCAGTCCCAATTTAGTCCGGGCCAATTATCGGGGTTTGAGTCTTGGAATGAGACCCCTCCAGCCATTGCATCCAATTTGTCTGATGGGGGCAACGGCACTACCCAGTGCAGTTAGGCCACTCCCCCAGACACAACCTAAATGAGCTGCTAACGTCAAAGGTATATCAGTTTGTCAGGCAAAAGAGCACCAACGGCAATGGGAAAGAGAGTCATCGGCAGTGTTTTGGCCGTACTGCTAGGGACGGGAACACTGCTCCCAGAACACACCCGAGTGGAAGCGCAGATTGTTGTTGCCCAAGTGCCGCCACAAACGGTGACAGGACGGCTGGATGAGAATAGCCAGATTTTGTCGGATGACGGGAGTTACTACAACATCCACACGTTTGAGGGAATGGCAGGGGAAACGATCTCTATCGAGATGGTCAGTGCAGCGTTTGATACTTATCTAATTTTGGTAGGGCCAGATGGAGTTACCGTCGTTCAAGATGATGATAGTGGCGGTAATACAAATGCCCGTATTGTGACCACACTGCCGTCAACTGGACCCTATCAAATTATTGCCAACTCATATAGTTCAGGGGAAACGGGAGAATACACCTTAACTTGGCGGGCCGCAGAACTTGAAGAAGTAGGGCAAAATGCAGCCTTGAGGCGCGCAACTGAGCTCAACCAACAAGCTATTCAGCTTGACCGCCAAGGGCGATACGGTGAGGCTGAACCTCTCTTTCAACAGGCCCTGGCAATTCACCGGGAGCAGCTGGGGGAAGACCATCCCGATGTCGCTACTAGCCTTAATAACCTGGCAGAGTTGTATCGAGTCCAGGGGCGATACGGCGAGGCCGAACCCCTCTACCAACAGGCCCTGGCAATTCGCCGTGAGCAGTTGGGGAATCGCCACCCCGATGTGGCCACTAGCCTTAACAATCTGGCCGGACTCTACCAAGACCAGGGTCGCCATGATGAGGCCGAACCCCTATTTCTAGAAGCCTTGGCAATTCGCCGTGAGAAATGGGGTAGTCACCATCCTGGTGTAGCCTACAGTCTCAACAACTTAAGCCTACTTTACCAAGATCAGGGTCGCTATGACGAGGCTGAACCCCTCTACTTAGAAGCCCTGGCGATTCTTCGTAAGCAACTACTAGACGATGCGGCCGTCATACTCAACAACTTGGCCGAACTGTATCGCGTCCAGGGTCGCTACGGGGAAGCCGAACCCCTTTACTTAGAAGCCCTAGCGATTCGCCGTGAGCAGTTGGAGAATCGCCACCCCGATGTGGCCACTAGCCTTAACAACTTAGGCTTGCTTTACCAAGACCGGGGTCGCTACGGGGAAGCCGAACCCCTTTACTTAGAAGCCCTAGCGATTCGCCGTGAGCAGTTGGGGAATCGCCATCCCGATGTAGCTCAAAGTCTCAACAATCTAGGTTTGCTTTACCAAGACCAGGGTCGCTATGGGGAAGCCGAACCCCTTTACTTAGAAGCCCTAGCGATTCGCCGTGAGCAGCTGGGGAATCGCCATCCCGATGTAGCTCACAGCCTCAGTAGTTTGGCCGAGTTCTACCGCATCCAGGGCAGCTATGGGGAAGCTGAACCCCTTTATTTAGAAGCCTTAGCAATTCTTCGCGAACAGTGGGGTAATCGCCACCCCGATGTGGCCGCCAGCCTCAACAATCTGGCCTTGTTCTACCATAATCAGCGCAGTTACAGCAACGCCGAAGCCCTTTACCTGGAAGCACTGACAATTCATCGCGAGCAAATGGGCGAGAGCCACCCCCTTGTCGCTAACATCTTCAATAACCTGGCTGGGGTTTACCAAGACCAGGGCAGCTATGGCAACGCCGAAGCCCTTCACCTGGAAGCACTGACAATTCGTCGCGAGCAAATAGGCGAGCGACATCCCCTTGTTGCTCAAAGCCTTAACAACCTGGCAGGACTCTATTGGGCTCAAGGGAAAACTGCTCAATCAGTTGATATCTTTCAAGAAGGCTTGACCATTCAAGAGTGGAATTTAGAGAGCAATCTGGCAACGCTTACAGAGGCGCAGCGACAGAACTATGCCGCCACTCTCTCGGGCAGCACTGACTGGGCTATTTCTCTCTCTCTCCAGACATCCGAGGCACACTCCCTTGGATTGACTACGCTGCTGCGCCGGAAGGGGCGACTGCTAGATGCCGGGAGTAATAGCCTCCAGCGACTCCGAGAAAACTTAACCCCAGCCGACCAAGTAGTGCTCGACAATTGGGTGAACGTGCGGCAGCAGCTGGCAACGCTCACCTTCGACCCGCCAGCAAGCCTCTCCCCTCAGCAGTACCGGCAACAGCTCACTCAACTAGAAGCGGAAGCCAATGAGCTGGAGAAGACGCTAACCCAGCGCAGTGACCTCTTCCGCGTCGAGACCAAACCGGTTGAAATTGAAGCGGTGCAGGCTGAAATCCCTGCTGATGGGGTGCTGGTTGAGTACATCCGCTATCGGCCCTTTGATGCCCAAGCTGAGCCAGCTAGTCGGTGGGGGGAGTCGCGCTACGCCGCCTATCTGCTCTTCCCTAGCGGGGATATCAGAGCCATTGACCTCGGCCTTGCTGCCGATATCGATACTGCTGTCCTATCCCTGGCTAGTGCGCTGGAAGATGCCAACCAGCAAATAGATGAAATTCAGCGCCGTGCCCAAACCCTCGATGGACTGGTCATGGCCCCGCTCCGCGCCCAACTGAGCAGCCCGGAGCATCTACTCATCTCTCCCGATGGCACACTGAACCAGATCCCATTTGAGGTGTTGCACTCTGATGGTCAGTACCTGGTCGAAGCCTTTGAAATTAGCTACCTCAATAGTGGTCGTGACTTGCTTAAGTTCGACATCATCCCACCCAGTGAGCAGCCCTCGGCAATTTTTGCGGCCCCAAACTATGGTCAGGTTAGAACAAAGTCTAGTGGTGATGGTAATGGTCGTCGCTCAGTTGACCTAGAGTCTCTCTCAGTTGAACCCCTTGAATACGCCTTCCGGGAAGGGCGCGCCGTGAATGCGCTGCTGCCTGATGCAGAGTTTCTGACGGGGCCTGATGCCACTGAAACGGCTCTCAAACAAGTCCGTTCCCCTCGGCTATTGCACATTGCCACTCATGGTCTATTCCTCGAAGATACGCCTCGACGGCAAAGGGGAGGCGAAACCGAAGAAGTCCCCATTGAAAATCCGCTACTAAGGGCCATGCTGGCGATGGAAGGCTTTAATGCCCGCAGCAGTGGTGAGGAAGATGGCATCTTCACTGCTTTGGAAGCGGCTAACCTCAACCTCTATGGCACTCAACTGGTGGTGCTCTCAGCTTGTGAAACGGGGCAGGGTGAGGTGGTCAATGGGGAGGGCGTTTATGGCTTGCGTCGGGCCTTTGCGATGGCTGGGGCAGAATCCCTGATGATGAGCCTTTGGAAGGTGGAGGATGAAGGCACTCAAGACCTGATGGTGCGCTACTACGAAAACCTGCTCAGCGGCATGGGTCGCAGTGAAGCTCTGAGGGATGTGCAGTTAGAGATGATCAACTCGGATGACAATGCCCATCCCTATTACTGGACAGCTTTCGTTCTGGCTGGAAACTGGCGATCGCTCTAAACAACTCTATATTTAACTTGAGTGCAAAGTCGTCCTGTTTGCAGACACATCCTGATATAGACCCAGCTAGAGGTTCGCTACCTTCTATCTCCAAGTCGTTTTGGACTTAGACCACTTCCTCAGACACAAATCGAATAAGCTGCTAGCTTCAGATATGAGTCGGTATGTTGGGCAAAAGGGATACAAACGGCGATGAGAAAGAGGGTAGTAGGCGGTGTGTTGGCAATGCTGATGGGGATGGGAGCGTTCCTAGCAGAGAGCGCCCGTGTGGAAGCCAAGGTTGTTGCCCAAGTACTGCCGCAGACAGTGACAGGGCGGCTGGACGAAAATAGTCAGGCGCTCGATGATGGCAGCTATTACAACGTGCATGTCTTTGAGGGGACGGCAGGGGAAACGATCTCTATCGAGATGGTCAGTGCAGCGTTTGACACTTATCTGATTCTGGTGGGGCCAGATGGGAGCTCTGTTTCCCAAGATGATGATAGCGGCGGTAGTACAAATGCCCGAATTGTGACCACGCTGCCATCAACTGGAACCTATCAAATTATTGCCAACTCATACAGTCCAGGGGAAACGGGAGAGTACACCTTAACTTGGCAGGCTATAGCACCTGAAGAAGTGGTGCAAAATAGAGCCTTGAGGCAAGCAGCCGAGCTTAATCAACAAGCTCTCCAGCTCCGCCGCCAGGGACTTTACAGCGAGGCAGAAACCCTCTATCAAGAGTCTCTGGCCATTCGCCGGGGACTGTTGGGTGACAATCATCCCGATGTCGCTATTAGCCTCAATAACCTGGCAACGCTGTATGAAGCTCAGGGGCGCTACGGCGAGGCTGAACCCCTCTTACAACAGTCACTTGACATTTTGCGTGAGCAGCTAGGTGACAATCATCCCGATGTCGCTACTAGCCTTAATAACCTGGCAGGGCTGTATCAAACACAGGGACGCTATGGTAAGGCAGAAACCCTCTATCAAGAGTCTCTGGCCATTCGCCGGGGACTGTTGGGTGACAATCATCCCGATGTCGCTGCTAGCCTCAATAACCTGGCAACGCTGTATGAAGCTCAGGGGCGCTACGGCGAGGCTGAACCCCTCTTACAACGGTCACTCGACATTTTGCGTGAGCAGTTAGGTGACAATCATCCCGATGTCGCCACTATTTCCAATAATCTGGCAGCGCTGTATGAAGCTCAGGGGCGCTACGGCGAGGCTGAACCCCTCCTTCAGGAGTCCCTAGCCGTTCGGCGTGAGCAGTTGGGTGATAACCATCCCCTGGTCGCCCAAAGCCTCAATAATTTGGCAGAACTGTACCAAGCTCAGGGGCGCTATGACGAGGCTGAACCCCTCTACCAACAGTCACTCTCCATTTGGCGTGAACAGTTGGGCGATAGCCATCCTGATGTTGCCACTAGCCTCCATAACCTGGCATTGCTGTATGGGGTGACTGAAGCGAAGCTGCTACGAAGTGCCATAAGCTCGAAATGCTTTATGTGAGAGGATTTCAGGCGCTAAATTTTGTAAATAGAAAACGCGACCAACTATCTTAAAGATAAGCTCAGCT
>JBCCJU010000108.1:0-19694 GCA_039027715.1 Cyanobacteria bacterium P01_C01_bin.120 | reverse complement strand
GGTGCTCCCGACACTACTGATCCTCGATATTAGTCTGGTGCCGGGCTTACGACCGGAAGACGTAGGGAGTGCCTATGGTCTGGGCAACTATGCCCAAGTCTTCAATCCGTTTGATGTCAACTTTGACCCGGTTTACCTACAAGTGATCTGGCGATCGCTCTACTATGCACTGGTGTCGACGCTGGCCTGTTTGCTGTTGGGGTTTCCCGTTGCTTACTGGCTGGCGATTATGGCGCCGCGCCGCTGGCGTAACTTTTTAGTGGTGGCCTTCATTTTGCCCCTGTGGACCTCGTCACTGCTGCGAGCCTATGCCTGGACGAGTATTTTACGGCCCACCGGTTTGCTCAATAGTTTTATTAATGGGCTGAGCGGACTGATACCGGGAGTGCAGTTACCGACGCAAAGCTGGCTCTACAGCTCTGCTGCTGTCTTCATTGGCCTAACGTACAATTTTTTGCCCTACATGGTGCTAATTTTGTACGCCTCCCTTGAAAAGCTCGACATTTCTCTTTTAGAAGCGGCGGCTGATTTAGGGGCCACTCCGCGCCAAACCTTTTGGCAAGTCACCGTGCCCCAAACCCTGCCGGGCATTGCAGCGGGCTGTCTACTCGTCTTCATTACCAGCATGGGTGATTTTGTGGTGCCCACCCTGCTAGGCGGCGCATCGAGCACGACGATTTCGCGGCTGATCTACAACCAGTTTTTGGGCATCACCCGTAATTGGGGACTGGGTTCAGCGCTGAGCATAGTGATGATTCTGGCGGTGAGTTTGGCGATCGCGCTGCTGCTGAAATATGGCGATCGCGATTCGGTCAAAGAGGCGTAGAGGAGAAGGTGCTATGTCATTTTTGCGCCGCTTAAGGCTCCCTCACACCTGGCAGGGCTGGCTGACGATCGCGTTGTTTGGCTTTATGTACGGCCCGATTATCGTGCTGGGGATTTACAGCTTCAACGACTCGCGCCGCTATACCTCAGTGTGGCAGGGGTTTAGCCTGCGCTGGTATGAGAGCCTGTTTCAAGATGCGCGGATTTTTCGTTCCCTGCAAGATACGTTGTTTGTGGCGATCGTTGCCGTGGCGATTTCCTCCATCCTGGGGACGCTGATGGCGATCGGTCTCAGCAAGTATTATTTCCCTGGTAAGGGAGTGTATCGCGGGGTTTCTTATCTACCGCTGATTATTCCGGATATTTCCATTGCGGTGGCCACGCTGATTTTCCTGGCGTCGATGGCAATTCCTCTCAGCATTTGGACGATTGTGGCGGCCCATATGGTGTTTTGCCTGGCCTACATCGCGGTGGTGGTGTCGAGCCGGCTCGGCAGTCTTGACCCAAATTTGGAGGAAGCGGCCTTCGATTTAGGGGCAACGCCTACCCAAGCGCTAATTAAAGTGTTGTTGCCGCAGCTGATGCCGGCGATCGTCGCCGGATGTCTGCTCGCCTTTGTCCTTAGCGTGGACGATTTGCTGATCTCTAGCTTCACTGCTGGTGGCGGTGCCAATCCCTTGCCAATTGAGATTTTCAGCCGCATCCGTAATGGGGTTAAGCCAGATATGAATGCCTTGAGCGTGCTGTTAATTTTGGCTTCTGGAATGATTGCTGCTTTGGCTGAATACTTACGTTACAAAGGCTCAGCGGTGGAACGGTAAGCCCTTGCCAACTGTCTGGGTCAATGCCGCTAGGCCGGTAAGTATGAAATTTCTGCTCGAAAACCCGGGCAACTTAATTTTGTTAAAGAGCGATCGCTCAATAGGCACATTTTCGGCAAATGGCCTATGAAACTAGCAAAATTACTGACAGAGAGAATCAAAATATTTCCTAAAGTCTCGTAATTCTTCTCAGAACCTATTAGCATAAAAGGGTGAGAAAGACCCATCGTTCCGTAATTTCTTTGCAGGCAGGTTGCTGGTTCAAGCTCATTGGCGGAGCCAGCTATCAGCATCTCCCCGCGATCCGTAACTTGGCACTAGCTTTTACGCTTGCAGGTGCCGATTGTATTGATGTCGCTGCTGATCCCGCTGTAGTTAAAGCGGTGAAAGAGTCGTTTCGCATCGTATCTCGACTGCCACAGCTATCAGAATTGGGCGCTGAATTAGCCTCGCAAACCTGCTTAGAACTGCCGTTATTAATGATCAGTCTGAGCGACGGCGAAGATCCACATTTTCGCAAAGCGCGCTTTGATCCGCAACAATGTCCGGCTGATTGTCCCCGCCCCTGTGAAGCAATTTGTCCAGCCGCCGCGATCGCTTTCACGCCACAATTCAACGGCGTGATTGAAGAGCGCTGCTACGGCTGTGGCCGCTGCATGCCGATTTGTCCGGTGCAGCAAAT
This sequence comes from Cyanobacteria bacterium P01_C01_bin.120, assembly GCA_039027715.1. GTDB lineage: Bacteria > Cyanobacteriota > Cyanobacteriia > Phormidesmidales > Phormidesmidaceae > Halomicronema. The sequence continues at coordinate 17,366 of JBCCJU010000108.1, read as the reverse complement.
TGATGAAGTCACGCGGGCAACCTCGGTTGAATCGATTGCCGCGTCGCTGTTGGCACAGGTTGATGCGATCGAGATTCACACCCAAGTGGGCCGCTATGACCAGTTTCGAGCGCTGTGGAGCGCCCTGCGGCCCTACGTTGATAAACTCTCGCTGATTTCCATTAGCTGTCCCAACCATGCTGAAGTGACGGCGTATTTGTGGCAGCTCTATGACCTCATCCAGCCCTTGAAGATACCGCTGATTTGGCAGACTGACGGTCGTCCGATGAGTGGGGACATGGGGCACGGAACAACTCGGGTCACTTTACGTTACGCCGAAAAAGTGCTGCGGGAGGGGCCGCCGGGATATGTGCAGTTGGCGGGCGGTACGAACGATCACACTGCCGCCAAATTAGGGCCGCTAAAGGCTGGCAGTGCGGCTTGGCCGTCGCTGTCCGCGACTGAGTTTGCCCCCATAGCGCCATCGCGACCGCAGTTTGGCGGCGTGGCATTCGGCAGTTTTGCTCGCCGTTTGTTAAGTGCGGTTTGGGCTGAGGAGGCAACGGCTCCTCTGTTTGCGTCTACTACCGTCCCTGTTGATGAGAGGCCATCGTTTTATGATCCTAGTTTTCTGAAGCATTCGATTTTACAACTGCAGGAGGCCGTGCAGCTCGCCCAAGGTCTAGTGGCTCCAATTAAAGACGAAACCTACGTTGGAGGTTCACTGTCTCTGCCTACTGGCCGCGATCGCCGCTTCCCCATGGCCGCTCCCGCTGAGCTGCCCTATGTTCATCATCAATCAAGTAATTTTAGTTAGGCTATGGCCCTCCAAAACAACGCCCAGTCTCGTGATTCTGTTCAATTTGAGTCCGCCTCGGGAGCGGCGACACACTCTATCCAGTCGGCTGTGTACGATGATCTGCAGGCGCTGCTAGCGATGCTGCCGGCCAATATTGCCGCGCCGATTAAACAGCACGAGCAGGCCAGCCAATTAATTGAAGTGGTTTTGGACTTGGGACGGCGGCCCGAGGCTCGCTTTCTCTCGGGCTCAGAATATTTATCCGAACAGGCGATTACCAAGGAAGACCTAACGTATTGCGTTAATCGCGTCGGCTATTTTGGCGGCGACAACCGCGCCGGTATCGAAAAGACCCTGCATCGCATCAGCGCCATTCGCAATCGCTCTGGCGACATTATTGGTCTAACCTGCCGAGTGGGTCGAGCCGTTTTCGGCACCATTGGTCTGATTCACGATTTGGTAAAACGGGGGCAATCGATTTTAATGTTGGGTCGACCGGGCGTGGGCAAAACCACGGCTCTGCGAGAAATTGCCCGGGTTTTGGCCGATGACCTTGATCGCCGCGTCGTAATTATTGACACCTCCAACGAAATTGCGGGGGATGGCGATATTCCTCATCCGGCCATTGGTCGAGCGCGGCGGATGCAGGTGGCCAAGCCAGAACTCCAGCATCAGGTCATGATTGAAGCGGTGGAAAATCATATGCCTGAAGTCATCGTGATTGATGAAATTGGCACTGAGCTGGAGGCCACTGCAGCTCGTACTATCGCGGAGCGGGGGGTGCAATTAGTGGGCACGGCCCACGGCAACCAGCTCGAAAACCTGATCAAAAATCCGACCTTGTCCGATTTAGTCGGCGGCATTCAGTCCGTTACTCTGGGCGATGATGAAGCCCGCCGTCGCGGCAGCCAAAAAAGCGTGCTGGAGCGCAAAGCGCCGCCCACCTTTGACATTGCCGTTGAAATGCTGGAGCGCCAGCGTTGGGCAATTCACGAAAATGTCTCGGAAACGGTGGATTCCCTACTGCGAGGACGGCCACCGGCGATTCAAATTCGCACCGTAAATGAAGCGGGGGAAGTTGTCGTCACAACGGAAGCACCGGCGATCAAAGCGACGCCGCTGCGAGGGCGATCGCTGGGCTCGGCCACTGGCTTCAAAGGGGGCGGGTGGCGAGCTTCGGGACGCATGCTGCCGCCTAAAGGCCATCAAGCTACCGTCGAACGGCTGCCGGTGTCGCCGGAGCAGCAAACTTTTGAAGATATGCTCGACAACGCTCTAGACGAGTCAGATATCATCACCGCCGCCACCGCGAGTCGCTTACCTTTGACCGAGGAGCCCACCGTTGGCCCTAATGGTGAGGATATCTTACGAGTCTACTCCTACGGCATCAGCAAGCATCATTTGGACCAGGTGATTGCTACGTTGCATTTGCCGGTAGTGCTGACTAAGGACTTAGATAGTGCTGATGCGGTGCTGGCGCTGCGATCGCACGTCAAACACCACTCCAAGCTGCGGCACATTGCGCAAGTGCGCGATCTGCCCATTCACACGGTGAAGTCCAACAGCATGCCGCAGATTGTGCGTACCCTACAGCGGATGTTGGATATCAACGAGGGCAGCGTCCGCCAGATGCCCAATCTCAGCCTATTTTCGCCTAACGAAGATGCTGACGAGCTAGAAGCTCTGGAAGAGGCCCGACTGGCGGTGGAGCAGATTGTGATTCCTAAAGGTCAGCCGGTAGAGCTGCTGCCGCGATCGGCCCGCATCCGCAAGATGCAGCATGAATTGGCCGAACACTATCGCCTCAAGTCTGCCAGCTTTGGCGATGAACCCAACCGGCGCCTACGAATTTATCCCGCGTGACCGCTATCGACTCTCAAATCGTCGCCTGAAAATACCCCTGAATCCAATGCGTCACAGCGCTAATGGCACCGTGACTTTCCCTCAAATTGGGAATAGTGCGATCGCTTTATCGACGATTGCCCTGATGGGGGATTATACCAATTCTCTATATTCCGGCTACAGATAGGGCATCTAAGATGGAGCCTCTGCCAGTAATCGAAGCGATCGTCTCGGTGCTTAAAGCGAGCAACTGCTCTTTGATGAGTTACCGTAGTTCATCTAAGGTCTTAAGACAGCGCTAGCGCAATCGCTTTTTGAGATACTGCCAGACTGGCTCAATCGGGTTACATTCGGGGGAATGGGCGGGTTGAAACATCAAGATGATGTTTTTAGGCACCTGTAAGCGCTTCGCTTTGTGCCACCCGACTTGGTCAAGTTGAATGACCACAATACTGTCGGGGTGTTGCTGAGCCACTAATTCCAGAAAGCGTTGAAAACACTCCGTATAGTGGATGAATTCATAGAAGAAATGCTCTCCCGTCGCCGGTTCGACGACTCCATAGAGACAAGTGGCCTGGAAGGTCCATCGCACTTTACCCACCGGTTTGACCTCACGAGCAGTAATGCGGCGTCCCGTCAGAGTTTTGAGGCCAAAGCGACTCTCATCGGGAGAAGACAAATCGGACGGTGCCCGGCCAGGCCAACTCCGTCATGGCGAAGTCAGCCAACATCGCCAAGTTCTCAGCCAGTTTTTTTATTTGCGGCCAACGCCTCCTGATCCTGTTTATCGCTTTTGGGACGCACCACTTTGGGCGCTGCACCGAGGCGATAGTGGCCCCATTTGTGAACGGTTTTGTACGGCGCCTCAATTCCCAGTTGCGTCGCCAACCACTCTTGGATGGCCGCGTAACTTTCTAAAGCCTTCGGGCGGCTCTAAGCGCTCCCTTAAAGCCGTCTCGGCCCACTGGGGGAGGGTGGACTTGGCCCCTGAACGGGCCTGGTGGTTTAATAACTTGCTGATGCCCCTCTCTCGGTAACGTTTTGCCCATTTCTGCACCGTCACCCGATGCCGACCTAACCAAACTGCCGCTTCCTGCATGGTTTCCACTCGTCCGCTTTTCAGCCGGTAAAGCAGATGCACTCGGTCTTTATCCGTGGCAGTTTTTTGCGGCCGCAAAAGGCGTTTGAGGTCTGCTTCACTTTTGGTGATCTCAAGCTGGTAGACGCCTGACATAGTGCTTGCTAAATGCTTCACACCCTTTCTAGCATCTGTAGCCCTGATTCGCAGAATTGGTATGATCTATCAGCAGCAATAGAGGCGAAAAATCGTTGGTCTGACAAACTGCTGATTTTATGAAAATAGGTGTTCCTATAGACCGCAAACAACCACTTCGTGATCAAAAATGGAAATAGAGTTGAATCGTTGCAGCATTGATGTAGCCCTAGCCATCTGAGCGGGTGCATCCAGTAACATTCAGGCACTTATCCCATAGCTAGATAGTTGCTTTCTTGTCCTACGGCTCTGGCGACGGCTATTGACCGACTTGTATGAGCTGTTCGTTGCTCGTAAATTGCCCGATGATTCAACACTGTAAACATTACTCGGCAGGAGAATAATTATGAATCGGCCAGTTCTGTTTTCTGCGTTGATGGCAGTTACCGCGATCGCCAGTTCAACAGCACCTACCCAAGCATTTTGTCTAAACCAAGATGCCACTCTTAGCCTCGGTCGCAATGTGTCCCCTGAGGACACTGCCTTTGTTAGTTCCGGTCCTGCTAATGCCAACTCCGAATTTAAGCTGGAAATTGACTTAAACGATGGCCTTGACATTTTTTCAGCCGATACGGAGGAAGTCGATGAGGCAGCTGAACCGGATATGGCAGAAATGAATGACTCAGTGACTCAGGATACTTCTGACGAAGAAGTAGCTCGCAGCGCTAATGTTGACGATTTGGCCGCTAGCAGCGGCTCTGCGGCGGATTTAGATGCGACGGAACTGGAGCCACAAACCATCATTTCTCGCGAAGATTATCTTAATTCTCGGGCTGTTGAGCTTAATAGCTGCCGTTGAGTCGCTTTTTTATTCGACTTCAAGGAACTTGGCTTTTCTTAACTTGATGGTCGCCGGTGAGTGAGAGCAGAGGTGGCACCAAGATATCCAGCTTGCGACTTTGAAGAGCCGTGATAAATAGTGACGTTGGCACGATTTGCTCGACTGGAAACACGCCGGGCTGGTCAAGTTGACGAGACATCATCAAAGTAGCGATATAGCCAGCGCCATTACCGGCAGCGATCGCCGCACTGTCGTGAACAAAAAAGCTGCAGTACTGGGTTGGTTCGTCATTTTGGCGGCCTTGAATGTCACAGCGGATGGCAACACCAGTGCCCGTAAAGCGATCGCTAATGCCCGTCATGCCATAACTCACCCGCGCCAAAAACTCGACTACTTTAGAGTTTCTCAGGACGGCACTTGGTAACCCGTGGGCCATCAGCCAAGTCGCCTGATTGTAAAAATCAGGCACAACCCCAAACTTAGTCTTGACATTCTGCAAGTCAAAGGAGTTTGCCAAGGTCATGGCCTCGGGCATGTCATACCAATACACCGCGCCCGTGCCATAAGGTGGCGGAAACGCGAGTCTTTCTCGCTCGGTGTAAGGCTTGACCGACTGCCAGCGTCCGTCTAGCCAGGCGTCAAAAGGATACTGTAGCCCCAAAAAGGTGGTGCGCATCACCGTAACGCCAGCACCGCCCGACCCCGCCACAACATAGCTTAGCTGCGCTGAGTCAGCCTGATCCAGCGCTTCGACGCCCTGTCGCACCATACTGTTCGAAATGCCCGGAAAAACGCCGGCATTGATGATGGCTGTAATGCCGGCGGCACGAGCTTCCCCATCGAGAGCGAGCGCTTGACGGGTGAAGCCGCGATAATCGCTGACATCGAGATAATTGACTTGCTGCGCAACGCAGGCGCGCAGCACCTGCGCCCGGCGATAGTGAAAGGGACCCGCCGCATGAACCACCAAATCAACTGCCGCGATCGCCCTGCGTAATTCTGGTGCCACTGATAAATCGAGCTGACAAAACTGCACGCGATCGCCCAAGCGGGCTGCTAAGGCGCGGCCTTTCTCTACCTGCCGTCCCGCTAAAAAAATCTCAACATCGCTGTGGGCCAGCAAATCTTCGGCAATACTGCAGCCAATCCGTCCCGTGCCCCCAAGAATTAAAACGTGTCCCATGTTCAGAATGCCGACTTAGTTTTTGGTTTTGAGTTTTGAATTTTGAATTCTCTATTTCCTGCTTCCTATGCCTTAATTTACTAACCCTATCTCTTCCTCACATTTACCCGAACGAGACTACGCGCTGTAAGCCATTTGCCAGAAATCTTGTTCTAGAGCTGCAACGCGGAGAAAAGCATCAGTGGCGGTCTGCTGGACTGATTCAGCAGCGATTGCTAGGGCCGCATCTGCCTGTTGGGCCAGCAGTTTTACATAGTCCGTAAAGCCTGGATTGCCCCAGCGCTCAGCAAATTCATCATAGGGTGGGGGCATGGGGCCAGGCAGTTGCCAGCCCTGATTGTAGGCATATTCAATGGTCCACAGCGCCGTTGCCTGCACTGCGTAGGGAGCATTAACCAAACTGTCCATAAACTCACAGTAGATTTGGCAGGTGACCTGGCGAGGGGTGGCTAAATCGAGCGATCGCTCTGCCGCTTTGTCGCGAAACCAGTTCAGCTCATCTTGCAACGCCTGCAGCCCGCTCAGTAGCACATCCAAATCGATATCAGGAGCGGCTGCTAGAGTGCATCCCAAAAAGCGGGTGAAGTCTGTAACAAAGCAGTAGTCCTGCACCAGCCAAGTATTGAACTGCGCAGGACGAATGGTGCCTGCTTGGCACTGGGTCAAAAACGGATGAACAGTAGCGGCTTGCCATGCCTCAGGATAGGCAGAAAGCAGGCGATCGCAGGTCAAGGTCATGGGCTATCAACGGTAACAGAAATACTTATCCTACAGGGATCCGGCTCCAACCCTGGCAGATAAAGAAAGCTGAGCCCAATTAGAGTAGGCACAAACGCCCCCACAGCAGGGACTTTTAATTCCATATCTTGCGTTTTGAGTTGCGTATGCGGCAGTGGTGACGATCCTTGCGCTCACAAACGAAAATTGAGTTGCCGCTACGACTGTCATCATGCGCCAGACGCCCGCACAAAATCGATACCACGAAGTATGAGAGGAGCTGCGCTTAAATAACCCTCTTAAAGCGGGCTGTCAGGGTTTGGCAATGCCAAACCCCGACGACTGGGTACGCTATTTTCAAACAACTCCCTAGCCTGACTGTCGTTGCCGCAGTAAGACCGGCACGATGGACAGTATGGCCAGAAAGCCCAGAGCCAAGGTCAACTGCCATAATCCCCTACCCTGAATGGCCTCAGCCCCGGCGAGGCCAATCCAAGTGTAAGCAACGGTACCAGGGGCGATGCCCACCAGGGTGGCCAGAAAATAGGCGCCCACAGGCACAGAGGTTAGCCCAAACAAGAAATTCACCAGATTAAATGGCGAAAGCGGGGCAAACCGAACAGCTAGTACGCAATTAAAAGAATGCGTGTCCATTACCCGGTCAATGTTGCGATAGAGCTTGTGTTTGGCAAAGCGCCGCCGAAACCAATCTTTGAGTAAATATCGCGCCACCCAAAACGCCGCCGTCGCCCCCGCCGTTGCCCCAATCAAGGACCACAAGGAGCCCCACCACAGCCCAAATCGGGCTCCCCCGACCAGCACCAGCAGCGTACCGGGAACTCCTACCATAGTGGCCAAAATATGAGCGGCTAAGAATACCGGTACGGTCCAAACGCCCAAAGCATCTAAAGTTTCCAACAGCGCATCGGGATCGAACAATAGCGACACGTTTCGCAGGCCAAACGCTAGAATCACTCCCAGCAACAGCAGTAGCCAGAAATAACCCTTGCGAAACACGGTGCTCATGATGGATGGATGCGGTAAGTAAAGTGAATAGGAGTGGAAGTGGGGGTAGCAGGGTAGCAGGATGGCGGAGTGGTGGAATGCTGACGGAGCCTGCCCAGAGAGTTAGGGAAGGATGTTAGGACGAACGGCTGTTTTCCGTACGAGGTGATCAGGGACTTCAGCCAAGGTCTTATTAACTGCGTACTTTTGGTTAGGACGAACGGCTGTTTTCCGTACGAGGTGATCAGGGCAATACGAGTCTTGATTTCCTATTGCCCATCGGATGCCATATTCACGTTGACATGGCTTCGCCGTTGTCTTCGCCGACGCTGGGCACTGATTCTCGCAAGGCTTTGCGGGCAACTCGGGTGACGTATACGGTGACGGCAACGGTGGCGATGAAGGCGACGATGCGAATTGTCCAAGTAATGGCAGGGTTGCTGGGAGTTTCGCCTGCTCCCAATGTGGCCAAATTACCAGCCAGGGAGCCTAAGTACACATACATAATGGTGCCGGGGATGATGCCAGTGGTGCCGAGGATATAGTCTTTGAGAGAAACCTTAGTGAGCCCCAGGGCATAGTTCAGCAGGTTGAAGGGAAACGCTGGCGATAGGCGAATCAGAAAGATGATTTTGCGGCCTTCGCGGGCGATCGCTTCATCGATCGCCTTAAATTTCTCATTACTGGCCACCTTTTTGCCTACCCAATCCCGGGCAACGTAGCGACCGATTAAAAAGGCCGCAGTGGCGCCCAACATAGCTCCAATAAAGACATAGAGAGATCCTTTGATGACGCCAAAAACGACGCCGGCCCCCAGCGTCACCACGGAGGCAGGAATAAACGCCACGGTGACAATGATGTAAAGCACGATAAAGGCCACTGGCGCAATTAGCCCCAAACTATCAATCCAAGCAAGGGCATCGACTAACCAGCCTTGAATTTGACCGAAGAAGCCCTGATTGGCCTCAGCAGCCGCTTCTTGGGCGAGCGCGGGCAAGGATGGATAGAGGGCGATCGCAAGCATCATCAACACGCTTAATGGCAACCAACGACGTGACCGTCGCTTTAAGCTTACGGGAAAGGGGGGCAGGAAAAAGTTCATAGGTTTGTCCTTTTGAAACACAGCAGTCAGAGCATTCGGCAGGCGTATAAAACACTATCGCAGGAAAAATAGCGGGGACATTAAGTCGGCTGGCTGGCTTAGAATATGTTGTCCCGTAAGTGTTGCCTTAAGTCGTTAATGAGCCTCCGCAACTCGACCCGCTCCCAGCAGTACAGCCAAAACAGTATGAGCGAGTCTGCACAAGGTTGACGACGTCTAGCGAGCCTGTCGCCAGCAGCAAAGCTAAAGTCACCGGCTGACCAGCGGCAGTTTGTGCCGGCAAGCCCATCATTTGGTTAAAGTCACAGTCATAAACGTTGCCGTCGTAGTCAACGGAGAGTTCTCTCCGGCACATCAAGCTGGCTACAGTGGCGGGATTGTGATGACTTGCCAAAAACTGAGTGTAGGGAACCAGCAGTCCCCGATGTTCGAGTTGAAACCGGGTGCGGCCAATGGGTAGGTTGGTAATGGTTAGCAGGTGATTGAAGGCAATATCAAAATGTTCTGCTAAGTAGTCCTTATAGTCCCCTTCTAAAGCGTCCTGACTGGGGGTGAGCTTAAAGTTCTCATCCTTAGGAATGGGCGGATTGTATACCAAATCCAAAGCTAGCTTGGGATTGTGCCCATAGCCCACAGCATTGAGCGCCTGAATCGCTTGAATGGAATCTTGATAAACTCCTTGGCCCCGCATTTTGTCAACATTGTCCTGCAGGTAGCAAGGCAGAGAAGCTACTACGCGCACCTGCTGTTGGGCGAAATAGTCGGGCAAATCTTCAAATCCGGCTTCAAAAAAGATGGTCAGGTTGGAACGCACAATCACTTCAATGTCCAGCGATCGCGCCTTTTCCACCAGGGGCCGGAAGCCGTAGTTCATCTCGGGGGCACCACCGGTCAGATCGACGGTGCGAATCTGCGGAAAGCGATCGAGAATTTCTAAGAGCTGTGATAATACAGTTGGTGATAGCTCTTCGGTGCGATGGGGGCCTGCTTCTACGTGACAGTGGCTGCATGCGAGATTACACCGACGTCCTAAGTTGATTTGCAAGACCTCGACACTCTGTTTTGTCAGAGGCTGTTCTAGGGCATCAGCAAAAGCGGGCATTGCGGTTGAACGCTGAGGACTTTTGGACGATAAAAGCATGGTGATTCTTAAATCTAATAGCGAACAACAGTCAGTAAAGAATTTACCTTAACTAAATCCGGCTAGGGCGGCACGTTCTTAGAGCCATAAATCAGTTCAAGGTCATCTTGATTAAAAAGGAAGCAACTGAATATTTCCTGAGAGCGCTGAATGAACTTCCTGAAGCGAAAAATCAGGGAGTTCTCAGGAACCCCTGTTAGCTTTGAAATTGAGAAAAATTTGTTAGATTCATGACCTGGTTGCACCGCCAAATCACCTACTTTTTTCGACCGCCGGATACCCATTCCATTCAGTTTCGGTTGACCGTGGGCGTCGTATTGGCATCGGCTCTGGCGATTGGGGGGGTCTCAGGCTGGCTCAATTGGCGATTGCAGCAAATTTTGTTGGCCGGACACAAAGATGCGATTGTTGAACTGGCCCAGCGCTTTAGAGAAGATGTGGCGCTTTACGAAGATATGATGACTACCGAAGAAGCGGTGCAAAAGGTTATCGAGCATCGGGCTTTGGGCAACACCGTGATTTGGGCAGATAATGCCCGGGGTGAAGCCTTTGCTAGTTCTGAAACGCTGGCGATGAGTCCCTGGCAAACGCCTGAAATTGCTAGTTTCTTGCAGAGTCTGCCGGCGGAAACGCATCTGGAAACGGTTAATGTGGGCGATCGCACCCTGGTGGTTTGTGTGGGGCCGCTGGCCGTCGCCGGTGAAACTATCGGCACGCTCTACATGCTGGAAGATATGACCCAGAATCGCCGCACCTACGTGGTGATGATGCGCAGTTTGGCGGTCATCAGCAGCACCGCTGTGCTCGTCCTGGCTGGCCTGATTGCTATCTATATCCGGCGATCGCTACAGCCGCTGCATGCTCTCAGCAATGAAGTGATGAAAGTCACCGCTGACTCCCTAACGGCGACCCGTTTGGAGTTGGATAAAGCACCCAGTGAAGTGAAGGAGCTGGCCCACGCGTTGGACCATACGCTGGAACGGCTGGGTCAGTCTTGGGAACAGCAGCGACGCTTGGTGGGCGACGTTTCCCATGAGCTCCGAACGCCGCTGACGCTGGTGCAGGGCTATTTGCAGAGCACTCTGCGGCGCTGTCAAACCCTAACCGAGCCTCAGCGCGATGGTTTGGAAACAGCAGCATCGGAAACTGATCGCACGATTCAAATTTTGAACGATTTATTAGTTTTGGCTCGCGCTAGTATGGGGCATCTGCAAATTTCGGCGGAAAAGCTAGACCTGAAACGAGTGCTGCTTGAGGCGGTAATGATGGCTGACCCCACGGGCGATCGCATTGAAGCGGATATCCAAGCGGCCCCGCTGTGGGCCCGAGCTGACGCGAGCGCTTTGCGCCAGGTGCTCGTGAACTTGATGGATAATGCTATTAACTATTCTTCTCCCGAAGAGCCGATCACCGTGCGCCTGTTTCAGCAAGAGCGGCAAGCAGTAATTGAGCTCTGCGATCGGGGGCGCGGCATCCCGCTAGCCGATCAGAGTGAGATCTTTCAGCCTTTTTATCGGGTCGATGTGGATCGCTCACGCTCCACTGGCGGCACGGGATTAGGATTGGCGATCGTCCATACTCTGCTGACCAAAATGCGCGGCACCATTAGCGTGCAGTCCGCTCCAGGAGCCGGCAGCACTTTCACTGTTAAATTACCGCTTTGTCAAGGAGCTTAGCCCTATGAATCCGAAAATTTTGCTCATTGAAGACGAGGCAAAACTCGCCAAGTTTGTCGAAATGGAGCTGGGCTACGAGTCTTACGACGTCACCGTCGCCAATGACGGTCTGTCAGGGTTGATGGCGGCCCGGGACGCCGAACCCGACCTAGTGCTGCTGGACTGGATGATGCCTGGCCTCAGCGGTGTGGAGGTTTGTCGGCGGCTGCGAGCAACAGGCTTCAAAGAGCCGATTATCTTTATGACCGCCAAAGACGATGTGGCCGATCGCGTCGCTGGCCTGGATGCTGGAGCCGATGACTATGTGGTGAAGCCCTTCAGCATTGAGGAACTGCTGGCTCGCGTTCGGGCTCATCTACGCCGTAACCAGCCGCAAGAAGTGGATGCCCTCCAGTTTCAAGATCTTCTGCTCAATCGCAAGACTCGCGAGGTGAAACGGGGCGATCGCGAAATTGAACTCACGGCCAAAGAATTTGACCTGCTGGACTATCTGATGACCCATCCGCGTCAGGTGCTGACCCGCGATCGCATCCTCGAAGAAGTCTGGGGCTATGACTTTATGGGTGACTCCAACATCATTGAGGTCTACATCCGCTATCTGCGCCTCAAGCTCGAAGCCGAAGGCGAAAAACGCCTGATCCAAACCGTGCGCGGCGTCGGCTATGTGCTTAAGGATTAGTGGTTAAGGTGGGTAAAAGACCTGTCTTTTCCAAGCTTTACGGCCTGGTTTTCAACTTTTCTAATAAACGCAGTTCTCTTATCTATCAGTGAATTTGGGCTTAACGGTCATCACTGTAGGATTCTAACTATCATCGGTTATTCACTCACCCTGGTTCTCCGCCATGAGCGCCCTCGCCCCCACGCAAACTCCCACCGCCGAGGAATATCTGGCTTTGGAAGTGGAATCTGACCAGCGCCATGAATATCGCAACGGAGAAATGATTCTGATGACGGGGGGAACACCTGCCCACAATGAAATCTGCCGAATGTTGGTGTTTTTGCTCACCGCTGAGCTGCGGAAGCAGCCTTACAGCATTTTTGTGACCGACCAGCGGTTGTGGATTCCGGAGTCGAACCAGTACACCTATCCCGATGCCATGGTGACTCCGCGTCCGTCAGAGCTGAAGCCAGGGCGCAAAGACACTGTGATGAATCCGATCGTGCTTGCCGAAGTGCTGTCAGACTCCACCGAAAAATATGACCGCGGCGATAAATTTGCGGCTTACCGCACGATTTCGACCTTTCAGGAATATCTCCTAATCGCCCAAGACAAACCCCAAGTTGAGCAATACACCAAGCAGGCCGCAAATCAGTGGCTCTTCACGGAATATCACGACCTGAGCGCCAGCTTTAAGCTCCAGTCGATAGGCGTCACCCTGGCCCTCGCCGATCTCTATGAAGCGGTTTTTAGTGATTGATGCATGATTTGTTAGCTGGCTTCTGCACGGTGTGTAAGCCAGCGCTGAAATGATTTCTGACTTTCCCCTGATGGTTGACCTAAGATTACATTTTTAGCACTGATATCTTCGTCAAGCTGGTTCCAATGAACACCTTCACCGTTACCAATCAACCGCCAATTTTGACGCTCTTCCATAGAACCGTGTAATAGACGAGGGTACCATGCCAGCGGTACAGCAATAGTGCGGCCATCTGATAAGTCAACAGATAGGGTATCATCTGTGATCTCAATAGCTTGAATTTTCGGTATATCAAGCAAATTAACCATTAAAGAAGTCATTCCAGCCCTCCAATAACCTATCTTGATATTCTTCGACTAGCTTTTGAATACGATTGATCTCTTTACGGCTAAATCCTTTATTGCTTTGAAGCCGAACTGGGGTAAGCCAAAACTTTGCTTCATCTTGATCGCGTTCAACGTGTACGTGGGGCGGTTCATCACGGTCTCCGGCGTAGCAAAAGAAACGATATGGCCCAATTGTCAAAAGGGTAGGCATTCGGATGATGTTTGGCGATATCTCTGAATAATAACCAATGGAGACTAGTAATCGCGTTAACGGTTTTCACGATCTAAAAACTCCAAGTATTTTTCTATAAGAAAAGCGACAGCCTTCCTTGCATCCTCTAGTTCTGATATCTTCGCATCTCTAAGACTGCCCGCAGACTGCCCTCTGTGACGTCCTTACTTTAGTGGGAGAGTGTTTGCCAGGACTCCTATTTTGCCCCACTCTCGATTTTTAATTCCAAGTTTTTTTACCGTAACACTTTTTGATCCGAACCTTTTCGACAGGGAATCCTTTATCTCGTATAAATGGACTAATTCGTCATCAGGATTCTTCACTGATTTTTGGTAGCTTTTTCGAATATGATCGAGTGTGATGTCATTACTTCTATATTCGTCTACAAGATTTGAAAAGTTTTCTTGTCTGTTTAATCTGTCTCGTTTCGTATCTGAAATTACAGTTCCATCTTTATCTTTTACTATCAGATCAACTGGATTAACTGTCATCTTCAGTAAACAGGAATCAGCTTCAAGAAAGTAGTTCTTCTTTCCATCTTCCGTAAAGTCAGTCCTAGTCGACTTTTCTAAATTAAACTCCTTGTAGTTCATGATTTGAACTGCAAAGAATCTGTTTTCAATGACCTTGGTTAGATCTTCTTTAATCGAAGGACTTAAGTGGTATATGTCTGGCTCTATGGATGCAATTGCAGTGCCATTATCGATTTGTAATTCGATATTTTTATACGACCACGAAATGGGCTCTTCAAAATACTTGGCTGGATGATATTTCCATTCAAGCTGAATTGACACTACCTCGCTAATTGTTCTAAACCGTTAACGATTGAGTTCAGCGGCGATAGCAATCTTTAGAGAACGACGGTTCATCCTTGTATCGCCGCTGCAACGATTAATTAGCTTTGCCCAGACTTCACCAATAAATCCCTGATATATTCCCTTGTCTTACTCATATTTTCGTCCTCCTCTTTCTTCTTCAGGCTACCAGTAGTACTTTTAAAGGCTTTCAAAAACCCAGGATTTTCAAGATCCCTGTTGGGATCTATGTCGTTTAAATGATCTGGCAAAATAGTGCCGCACAGAAAAGCTCCCTTTAAGCCTGATATTTGCTCTCGTTCCAAGTTGATACAACCACTTAAGTCTGTTTTAAAGAGAACAGCACCTGTTAATATTGCCCCTTTCAAATTAGCGTCTGTTAGCAAGGCATATCGAAGGTTTACATTTGTTAAGTCTGTCTCCCTCAAGTCTGCTCCTGTTAAATTAACCTTGCCCATCTTAGCTTTGTGAAGAACTGCTTTTCTCAAGTCAGCCTTAATAAGTTTAGCTCCCCAAAGATCAGCTCCTGACAATTCAGCCTTTTTAAGATATGCCTTACTTAAGTCTGTATGCCATAGATAGGTCTTTTCAAGATTGCGGTGATTGAGTCAAGCAAATTTCAGATAGCTTCCAGAAAAATCAACCTGAACTTCATTCAAATTATTTTGCTTTTCTGCTGCTGTAGCGACTTCAATAATCTTGGACACAACATCTAACGCCGCCTGGATATCAGTTGATGTCCTTTTAGGGCTTTCTTCTTCAGAAGTGGATGTTTCTTTTTTCAGAGTCCATGATGTTTCTCTCACAAAGGCTGAAAGAATATTTACGACTATCCGCAGATATTCAGAGGAATAGTCTAATGCTATTTGTTCCAAGGCATATATGGCTCCAATACGAACTTGAATTTGTTCTTTATCCGCACCAGCCCCTAATAGCTCAACAGCATTACTAAACCTCTCTGTGACTTGCTTTTCTTTGGCTATCTGACGATTAGCATTACCAACGATAAAGTTTAGGTAAACAACAAATCCTCCAATTACTGTAGCCGAAGTTCCCAGGATTCCTGGGGCACCCCAAATGTGCCTTTTAGCATCTAGCAATTTCGAGTATTCAGACCTTTCTTGAGGTGAAGACGTTGGGCTTTGAGATGAACTTGAGGTACTTTGAGGCAGATTAACCTGAGTCCGTGATTGACTCAATCCAGTGTGAATTTCATAGATCGATATACCGGCATAGATCAAAAGCTCTGAGAAGGAGAATGGCTGGCAAGTATACCGAAGGATTGTTTAGAACACTGATACCAAATTTGGATTTTCTGAAACTTTTAGCCATAAAAATACGTGCCCTGATCAATTCAGACTCTCATCCTCAGGTAAGAGGATTTCACAGATTAATGTATCAATACAAGCAAACTGACGTCACTGGAAACCTTGCAATTTGCAGGCTAAAAATTTTACTGGGCGGAAAGTTTCCGTATATTATCCTTCTCAGGGTGGATCGTAAGAAACTTGCTACATAGCCACTTAAATTGGCCTGATTGCAAGAAATCGTCTGTATAATGCTTTAGTTTCGGTAGGTTGCAAGAAATCGTCCGCATAATATCCTGATTTGGTTGGCGCGATCTCCTTTTACGCCAACCATAATCGATTAGGGTCAAGCGCGACATCAGCAACGAAAAAGGCAGTGATAAATTACTTGAGAGTTATGCAAAATTTCTTGGCGGCGGAGCCAGTTGCGGTCTTGTTGTACAGCTCGTTTGCTAACCAGATCCACTTTTCGATGCAGCCGATCTTCCAGGTCATGCTCCAAACCGACAAAATCGAGCAGACTGAAATTACAATCTGGGGCAAAAGTGACAAGGATATCAACGTCGCTGTTGTCGCCAAAGTCATCCCGGAGGATAGAGCCGAAAAGCGCAAATTCAGTAATTTGGGCCTGCTGGCAAAATTTGGCAAGCTGATTGGGTGTCAAGCCCAGACGATAATAGAGCGTTTCAATTGACATCAAGGATGAGGTCTTGCGAAAGCGGCAGCACTGGCACCTATATTCAGGTCGAAACCTGAGGATCATTCCTCTCTTAATATAATCAGGCTTTACCGTCAGTGCTGAACGGCGATCGCGGTTTTTGTCATCAACCAAACTGCTCCATTAAAGCAATCTCTTAGAATTGATAAGGCGATCGCTATTTGGCGATGAGCACCTCCACTCGCGTCAGCTATATTTCTTGATCCATGCTTGATCCCCGTATTCCCAGTGGTGCCCTGCGTGATAAATGGACAGAGTTTAAGGAACGCAGTCCGCTGGTGAGTCCCAACAATAAGCGCAAACATACTGTGCTGGTGGTCGGTACGGGACTCGCCGGGGCGTCTGCCGCCGCGACCTTAGCCGAACTGGGCTATCGCGTCAAAAGCTTCTGCATTCAGGATTCACCACGACGGGCCCACAGCATTGCGGCCCAAGGGGGCATCAACGCCACCAAAAACTATCCCAACGACGGCGACAGCATTTGGCGACTGTTTTACGACACCATCAAAGGTGGCGACTATCGTTCCCGCGAGGCCAACGTTTACCGACTGGCAGAAATCAGCAGTCACATTATCGATCAGTGTGTGGCTCAGGGGGTGCCCTTCGCCCGCGAATACAGTGGGTTGTTGGCCAATCGGTCGTTCGGTGGGGCGCTGGTGTCGCGCACGTTTTATGCCCGGGGGCAAACGGGGCAGCAGCTTTTACTCGGTGCCTACAGCGCCATGATGCGGCAGGTGCAGGCCGGCCAAATCGAAACTTTTTCCCGCCGCGAAATGCTGGATTTAGTGGTAGTGAACGGCCAGGCGCGGGGCCTCATAACTCGCAACCTAATAACAGGCGAGCTAGAGCGCTACGGCGGCGATGCGGTGCTGCTCTGTACCGGAGGGTATAGCAATGTGTATTACCTCTCGACCAATGCCAAAAATTCCAACGTCACAGCGGCTTGGCGCTGCCACCGGCGCGGGGCGTATTTTGCCAACCCCTGCTATACCCAGATTCACCCCACCTGCATTCCTGTGTCGGGCGACTATCAGTCGAAGCTGACGCTAATG
>JBCCJU010000107.1:0-19913 GCA_039027715.1 Cyanobacteria bacterium P01_C01_bin.120 | reverse complement strand
GCTGACTTCAAAGCGGTGAAGCCACAATATATGGTGGGTGTACCCCGCATTTGGGAATCAATCTACGAGGGGGCCCAGAAGCAGTTCCGTGAACAGCCCGCCAGCAAGCAAAATCTGGTGAATACGATGATGTGCGGCAGCACAAAATATGTGCAAAATCAACGTACTGCGAATGAGCTTAGCCTTGATCATCCCCATACTTCAGCGATTAGACGCTTGGGCTCACGGCTGCTGCAGGGCATTATGTGGCCGCTGCATCAGTTGGGTGAAAAGCTGGTCTACAGCAAGGTACGGGAAGCTACTGGCGGACAGGTCAAACAGTTAATTAGCGGTGGCGGTTCTTTAGCTCGCCATATTGACCTATTTTTTGAAATTATTGATGTGCCGATTTTGGTGGGGTATGGTCTTACAGAAACCTCCCCAGTGGTATCAGCGCGGCGCGTCTGGCGGAATCTGCGCGGTGCATCAGGACAGCCGATTCCCGGCACCGAATTCAAAATCGTTGATCCCGAAACGCGATCGCCCCTGTCCCTCGAACAAAAAGGTTTAGTGCTCGTCCGGGGCCCGCAAATCATGCGGGGCTACTACAAAAATCCAGAAGCGACGCAAAAGGCGATTGATCCCGAAGGCTGGTTTGATACGGGTGACTTGGGCTACCTCACCGCAGACAATAACATCGTGCTGACCGGCAGGGCTAAAGACACCATTGTGCTGACCAACGGCGAAAACATTGAGCCGCAGCCCATTGAAGATGTCTGTGTGCAAAGCCCTTATATCGATCAAATGATGCTGGTGGGACAAGATCAGCGATCGCTGGGCGCCCTGATCGTACCCAATTTCGATGCCTTACAAAAATGGGCAGCAGCCCAGTCGCTTTACTTCGATGTTCCTGAACAAGCAGCCGATAATTCTCAAAATTGGCCCACTATTACCTTGGAAGACGATCGCATTCAAAAACTTTTCCGCGAAGAGCTTAACCGACGAGTCAAAGATCGCCCGGGCTATCGACCGGATGATCGCATTGGTCCTTTTTGCCTAATCACAACGCCCTTTTCGATTGAGGACGGCACGATGACTCAAACTTTGAAAATCAAGCGTCCTGTGGTGACTGCTCGCTATCACGATATGATTGACGGGATGTTTGCCTAATTCCGCTGCCCGCTTAAATGCCTTAAAAAGTTTAAGCGCCGCGACTGGGATGTTAGCGACATTCTCTCCCATTTCTTGGGTAGTGTATTCTAAGTGCTCATAATTAATCAGAGAGTATTAACGTGTCTCAACTGCAGCTTAAACGCAACATCACCATCAAAGCGATCGTGACGCCTCTGTGGAAAGAGGAAGCCCAAAAACAATTACAGAATCAAATTAATCAAGTCGATAGCCGCCTCCAGCAGTTAGAAATGCAGGGACAGCGAGTGGTCACTGAGGTTCAGAAGCAGAATGCTAATCCCGACGAGCCAGCGGTTAAGCAACAAATTGCCTCCGTTCAAAATAAACTTAATCAAGACAAGAGCAAGCTTCTGCAGCAAAAAAATCAATTTCTTCAGCAGTTGCAAACCGTGCAAACTCTAGAGCTCGATAAGGAAGTCAATCAAGGACAGGTCGAGAGCTTTTTTACAGTCGATAAAGGTGACAATCTCATTAAAAAAATGCAGGTTGAAATTCTAATTCGAGACGGCATCATTGAAGATATTAGAGGCGAGCTGTAACAGCATTTCTAGCTAAGGGTGTTGATTTACCGGCACTGTAAGCAGTGACAGCAGCCACTAAGGGCCGTTATTGTTAACCATTTTGGGGCATCTGTAACCGTTAGAGGAAAAGTGGCCGCATGATAAACTACTCAGCTTATTTTTCCGCGAAGAAAAAAGAGTTGATAGGCGTCTTATTTTTCGAATTAATTCTCAACTCTTTGCGGGCAGAGAAACGCCGTTTTAAGCGAATCTTCGAACGCTGGCAGCATTATCTGTGCTCGCTAGGCTTAGCGTAAATTTAGGATATGCTCAATTCGCTAAGCTGGAGATTGAAACCATTTTTGCAATGCTGCAAAAAAATCTAGTTTTTACTCCTGTTTGGTGCCTACCAGTGCGTTTTTGAAAAGTTACTGCTAGTTCTTAGGCAGCAGTCTCTTTTTGTCAGGTAAGAGACTATGCTCTGTCTGAAGAGAGAATTTTTAGGACGTCTTCAATATTTGCCGGTTTCTGAACTGCTGAAGGGCAGATTTTTGCCCCTTCAATGGGTATTCTGAGAGTGTCTTAAGGCTTGACAGGGTTCGGGACAAGAGCGCTGCTGGTTGAGAAGTAACGCTATCGGCTTCAACTCAATATGTGGCATAACATCTAGCCAATTTACGCAGAGTGTCTTCAGCTAGACCATCCCAATGGCACTCAGAATTTAGGTAAGGTATTCAAAGATTCACGAGTTCTGGAAAGTTTAGAAAGGTATCAGCATCCTGCAGTAGGTAAGGCATCGCGAGCCACGGAGGCGTATGGTAAATAAGTCGTATTACGCAGGACTGGCCCTAGACGGGATGATTGATATTGATGATTAATCGTGTCTTACTCATTGCGCTAACGTCGATAGCGGCCTGTGGATTAGGGACGGGTGCGATCGCCCGTGAGCCTAGACTGACCGATATTGGTAAACAATCTGATCAAGAAATTCTGATTAGCCAGAGCGATGACAACGATAGTTCGGGCACTCAAGCTTCATCGCCTGCGATTCAAGCACTCCAGGATCGGCTGCGGGAACTGGGCTACTACGATGGCGCCATTGATGGTGTGTTTGGCGTGGCAACCCGCGATGCTTTAGCAGCTTTCCAGCGAGATAATAATTTAGTGGGCACAGGAATTTTAGACCCCCTGACCCAAGAGCGGTTAGCCAATTCGGGTGAAGGCTCCCCTGAATCGGATGCCGCCGCCGGCGCGGATGAATCTGGTGCACCGCCATCCCTTAACGATGGAGATAGTCCGCTAGCCGATTTGCCGCCTGTTAACGAGGATGGGGAAGCTCAAACGGAGATTGAAACGCCGGCTCTGGAAGAGACGCCATCGACGGCTGACGGAGAAGCGGCTCCAGCTCCAACTGCTGAAGATGCCACATCAGCGGCGACTCCAGCTGATAACAATAATGTGGGACGGCTGATCGTCATAGGGCTGGCGATCGTGGGGTTAGGGGCACTGGGAGCCGGTGCAGTCCTGTGGTTTATCAAACGCGGCCAGAGCAAAACAACGTCAACTATCAACAGTGGCCTATCAGGGCGATCGCCCAGTAATAATGCTTCAGCACCGCATACTGAGCGGGCCACAACGTCATCACCGCCCCCGTCTCGATCTACTGCCGCAATGGCGAATCAAAACGGTAGCGGTGCTCGAGTACCGACGCCCGAATCGTCGACGCTGACTCCTCAACAACAGTCAGCACTAGACGTGCGCCATCAAGCCGCGTCGCTAGCGAATTCTGCAGAGCCAAAAGTTGCAAAAATCAACATCATTGACGAGTTGATTCATGATTTGGCCCAGCCTAACGCTGAGCAGCGTCGCAAAGCTATTTGGGAACTTGGTCAGCGCGGTAATTCCGCTGCGGTGCAGCCGCTGGTCAATCTGCTAGAGCAGTCTGATTCCCATGAGCAGAGCTTGATTCTGGCGGCATTGGCAGAAATTGGCATCAAAACGCTAAGACCGATCAATCGAGGACTGGTCATTGGGCTGCAGAGTGAAAATACGGAAGTGCGCAAAAATGCGATTCGAGATTTGACCCGAATTTATGGTGCTCTGAATCAAGTAGGCCGTAGCCTAGGCCATGCCTCTGCGATTGATGATGATCCTGAAGTACGACAGACTGCAGACTGGGCCCTCGATCAACTCAATAGAATGCGGCTGAATGTCAATGACTCTGCGGGCCGCTTAAAAGATGGCGCAGCTTCTCAAGATAAGAAAACATCAGCGGAAGATGAATAATCGGCGGTTGAATGCTGGTGCTCGAGTGGCAAATCACCGCTTGAAACTAAAGCATACTTGACCGTACTGTGTTGGCCTTGAGTAATGGCGACTGCGATGTCTTCATCTTTGAATTTACGCATATTAGTGATATCAACAGCGGTGGCGCCTTTGGGTTCAGGACTAGGAGGTGGCGTCGAGTTATTTATTAAAAATGCAGTGCAGGGTCTCCGACAGCGGGGACATCAGCTGACAGTAGTGGCTCCGGAGAAGTCAGTGCTGGCAACCGGCGATCGCCTCATAGAAATTTCTGGTAACCTACAGCCCACTGCTCACACCAGTGAACGTGACAGCACTATCGTTATGCCAGAACCGTCGGTTCTATCGGGCATGCTGGCTTATGCGCAAAAAGTGCAGGCAGAATTCGACATCATTTTGCACTTTTGCTATGACTGGCTGCCGTTTTATCTCACCCGCTTTTTTCAAATCCCCATTGCTCACTACGTCAGTATGGCCTCGCTGACTGACGCCATGGACGCCGCGATCGCGTCAGTTGTCACTACCTTTCCAGGAACAGTCGGGGTCTGTACCCAAGCCCAAGCGGATACGCTGCCTCATTCTCAAAGCTACCGACTGATTGGCAGTGCCCTGGATTTGGCGCTATATGACTATTGCGCTACGCCAGGAGCGGCACTCGGCTGGATGGGCCGGATTTCCCCAGAAAAAGGCTTGGAAGATGCGATCGCGGCTGCTCAAGCGACTCAAACTCCTCTCAAAATTCTCGGTAAGTTGGAAAATCAGGACTATTGGGATCACCTGCAAAAAACTTATCCTCAGGCTCCGGTTGACTATTTGGGTTTTTTGGATACCCACGGCTTGCAGTCTGCTATTCGCACCTGCCGAGCGCTGTTGATGACGCCAAAGTGGATTGAAGCTTTCGGCAACGTGGCGATTGAAGCTCTGGCCTGTGGCGTTCCGGTGATTGCTTATGCTCGCGGTGGTCCGACGGAGATCGTGCGCCCTGGAAAAACCGGCTGGCTAGTGGAGCCCGATAGCGTGGCCGGTCTGGTAAGCGCGATCGCTAAAATTGACCAGTGCAATCGGGCTGCCTGTCGTCAACAAGCCGAAGCGGCGTATTCCCTGGATGCCTTGGCGCAGCGATATGAGCAGTGGTTCGACGATATGTTGTCTAGGCGTGAACGCTAGAGATTCTGACTGGTTCCTCTGCATGAAACATTGCTGCTTTTGCCAACTTGTTTGAGTATTGAGGCATAAGTCATCACGGAATTAGCGCCGGAATAGCTAATAATGTAAATGGTTGTAAAGTTTGGAAAAG
Organism: Cyanobacteria bacterium P01_C01_bin.120; assembly: GCA_039027715.1. GTDB lineage: Bacteria > Cyanobacteriota > Cyanobacteriia > Phormidesmidales > Phormidesmidaceae > Halomicronema. Next base: position 14,642 of record JBCCJU010000107.1, on the reverse strand, counting down.
CCTATGCCCTTACCGACAAATCTCACAACACTTGAAGGTGCGCCTTTGCCGGCAGATGCTTTGAGCAATAAAGTCGTCCTGTTTGTCAATGTGGCCAGCAAATGTGGTCTTACGCCACAGTATGAAGGTCTGGTGGAACTCGAGAAAAAATATAGCGATCGCGATTTTGCGATCGTTGGCGTGCCTTCTAATCAGTTTGGTCAACAGGAACCCGGCACCGCTGATGAGATCAAGGATTTTACAAAGTCGAAGTATGATGTCGAGTTCACGCTGCTGGAAAAGCAAGACGTGAATGGCCCTACCCGTAGTCCGCTCTATCAGTTCCTGGTGGGTGAAGGAGAGGATATTGAGTGGAACTTTGGCAAGTTTGTAGTGGGCCGCAACGGTGAAGTGGTGGCGCGTTTTGATCCCAAAACTCCTCCCAGCGATGCCAAACTGCAGGAAACCATTGAGCAGGCGCTAGGCTAAGCCCTGGTGATTATCGCTGCATATTAAACAAGGAAAGGCGATCGCTGAGATGAGCGATCACCTTTCAATTTTTTGTTGCTGATGGGTAATGTCATGTTTTCAATCCGATCAACGGTCCGTGTGCTGCTGGCTGGAACGCGGCGATGCAGCCTAATGTTGCTGACACCAACCATTCTCGGGATGGGGGCGGCTGGGGCGATCGCGCAAGTTCCTGATTTGATTGAAAACAACCTGCTAGCAGAACTGATTCAGGTCGACCTGTATTTGGGGCGCAGCATCCCTGGCGGTGACACCATTGCCGATGAGGATTTTGAAACATTCATCGAAACGGAAATCACTCCTCGTTTTCCGGCAGGCTTGACAGTGTGGGCCGCTAACGGACGATACCAAGACAGCAGCGGCGAGATTATTGCTGAAACTTCCAATGTTGTGCGCCTGGTATTTCTGGACACACAAGCCAATGAAGCGGCTTTGCTGGAGGTGATCCAGGCATATATCATCCAGTTTAACCAAGAGAGCGTGATGGTGCTGGTTGATGAAGACATTACTGTGGAATTTGTCCCTGCCCTGGAAGTACTGCCCAGCGGACGACAGCTAGAAATAGATTAATTTTCCTCTAAGCAAGCGTCGAAGAGGGCCTACATTAAGAGCGTAGCTTCTGCTCTGCTTAGGCAGCAAAGGCTAATTGAGCGCTCATGAAGTAGGGTAAGAAACTGAATTCAAAACTGGCGTTTTCACAATGAGGTGTAGGGTTGAAGAGTTCCTTTAGCGGGCATTTCTATGGCGAATGTGATTGCAGTTACTGATGCTATTCAAACCTTAGCGGACGTAGAAAGTCGCTTTGGGCTTCAGCAAAGCGATGACGTTGAGTTTTTTACCGAGTGGACGCAAAGTTTACCCGCTCTGACTATCACCGAGCAGGATGGCGTCAAGACTATTGCCCGACGACTTAGCTACCACCGCGCCCACGGCGAACTGCTTGAGGGCACGGTTACCATATTGGCGGCGGCACCGTTGTTGGAACTAGCGGGCTTTTATGATCCTCCCTTTCAATTGCGAGCAGAAGCAACCGTCGAGATTTCAGTGCAAGACAGTGAAGAAACCCTGCGCGGTCGCATTGATGTTTTGATTATCCAAAATCAGCTTTGGATGATGATTTTGGAATCGAAAAAAACTACTATTTCTCTAAGATCAGCCTTGCCGCAAATTTTGGCTTACATGATGGCTACGCCTCAAGCAAATTCCCCGATTTATGGCGTACTCACCAATGGCGATGATGTGCTGTTTGTGAAACTTAACCAGCAGCCTCAGCCTCGCTATGCCCTCTCCCGAGCGTTTTCAATTTATACTCAAGCCAGTGAACTGACATCGACTGTTCAAATTCTCAAGCGACTTGGTCAACAATTAGTTGCTTAGGGCTTTAGCTCACTATTTTTGGCGTTGGTTTCTGCTAAGTAGATGCAATATAGCTTTGGCTTTCAGCTTTTTGCCGGCACGATAAATGCTGAAGAATTGGTGATACAGCGTATGTGCATCAATATTTACAAGTACGTTTTAGCTAACAATTAAAAGTAAAGCAGCAAGTTCAACCCAGGAATGGTGCGGGAAAATGTCCATAAAAGCAGAGCGATGTAGGCGAGGCCGATCGCCCATTGATACCACACGAGTGCCGTCACCAGTCCCGGCACGTCCTCATCCCGCAGGCGCAGGTCGTTGAAGCCAAACTTGAACCAGTTGTTGAGGCTGAAATCGTAATAGTTGAGCCAGTTGCGGCGCTTTTGCCAGTCGATCGCATAATAGCGATCGCGAAAAAACGGAAACTTGGGAATGATTGGCAGTCGCGCAATCAGCAGTCGCAGTTGCCGCAGGCTGCCGTCTTCGACCAGATAGCTGGTGTCCAGCTGATCGTGAAAGCGGCCCTGGCGATAGAGCAAGGTGGTGATGATTAGGGGAATCGGCAGCACAAGCAGAAAGGTGGCGATCGCCGTCAGCCCTGGCGTATCTCCCAAACGGTTCAGCATCAGGGCGCTCACAGCGATGACGATTATGAAACTGCTGCTCATCCACAGCGTTTCCTCGCGCGAGGACGTGATGGGAGTGGGCACGCGGCGCCGATAGCGATCAACAAACCAGAACAGCAGGCTTGATAAGGCAATTGCCATCAGTCCCACGCTGAGGGTTAATCCCACGCTGGTGCCGTAGTGACTGAGCAGCAGCAGCGCCGCCAGAGCCGCCCAGCGCAGCGAGAGCTGCAGCCGCTTAGTCGCCGACAGCGGTGGTTGGGCAATAATGCGATCGCGCACTTTTACATAGGCTGCCAGGTCAATGCCTGCCAGATCCAGCACGTCAGCAGCCTTCACAAAGGGAGATTCTTGTCGCCGAGCGACGATTGCCTGACTCTGTGCTGCAGAAAACCCAACGGTTTCTAGCTGCTGTTGAGATGCTGTATTCAGATTAAAACTCGTGAGCTGCTGTTGCAGCGATCGCAATCGCAGCCGTTCAGTCAAATACTCAATCCGATTAGCGTCGGCTACCTGTTCCAATTCCCGAAAATTGCGCACCAAATTGCGCAGCAGTGTTTCGTTGCCCGCCAGATTCGGCACCGAGAGCACCTGCCCAATTTGCCCTGGACTGCCCAACAGTTCTCCCTGATCGCTATTGAAATCTAGCCCAGCAACGTTGAGCCGAGTCTCTGACCCAAAAGCCGCGTCGCCAAAATCAAGTTGGCTCTGTACGATTGCTCCTCGTAGGTTAGCTGACTGTTCGAAACGACTTTGCCGCAAGCTGACGGGTCCAGCAAAGCGAGCTTCTGTTAGAAATAAATCGCCTGCAAATGTGGTCTTTAAAAACGAGCCGCCGCCCTGCCAGGTAGTTTTGCCAAAATCCGCACTGTCTCGAAAATTGACCCGACTGAAATTAGCCTCCTGCTGAAATGTGGTTTGACCAAATCCGGCCCCGGCGGCAAACTCGCTGCCTTGAAAGGTGACAGTTTCGGCAAAATTAGCTTGACTGCCACGAAACCGCCCAAAAAATAGTGTGCTGCGAAAGCGCGCCGCTTGCTGAAACTGTCCTGCCACTAAAGTCACTGTTTGACTAAAGCGACTCTCGCTGAAATTAACTGGCTTGAGGAACTGTACGCCCTGGGCGTTGACTGGTCCCAGGAAAAAAATATCAGCAGCTAAAACTGGGCCTTCAAAGCGAGTCTGAGCTAAATTCAGATCGTTGCGGAAAAGATAGATTCTGAGCGCCGTGGGCTGTGGCTGCAGCAATAGCGATCGCGACAGTTCGCTGAGTTGTGATAGACGCCGGCGATCGCGCCGCAGTTGCGCCTGTTCCTGCTCAGTCAATAGTGGTAAAAACGCCTCACCATACAGAGGCTCGCGTAAACTTAGCCGCTGTAAATCAAACTCCCCTTTGATGATCGATTCACGCAGGTCAAGATTAAACGTTGTGTCGCCCACCTGCAGTCGATTTTGCAGCAGTCGGTAAAATTGAGTCCGAAATTCATCATTTTCGTCCCGCAGATCCAACATGATTCGACGCAAATCAATGGTGGGCTTGCCGTCTCGCTGAACGGGATGTTTAAGCCGGTCTTGGAGTTGCGTGATGGTTAACGGATGAGTGGATAATTCAGCGGCTCTGCTTGGCATCGGTAACATCAGCCAGGCCCCACTAAATATCACCACTGCCGCCAAAGCCCACAGCCAACCGCGCACCATTTCAACTCCATCTTTATGCAATCAAGAGTATCGGTTTTTGCCTACAGCAGACATCTTGACTGCATCGGCAATGCCGCATATCGGCAAATCCATCGATGCGTCTGCATGCAGACATCCTGTCTGTGCATGAGTTGTGATGTCAGGCATCGCTAAGCACACCCGTGAACACTGCAAAACGAAGATTGGCTCTGTCCATTCTTGATCTGAATTCAGCAGTATTGAGGACTGATTGATGGAGGCTGAAAATATTGTGAAACGGGACATTACAGTGCCTTCTTATTGCATACTTCGACTCATCTGATGAGCTCAAATACCTAAATGTCATGGATGCACGAGCTAGATAACTCAAGCGACATGCAGAGCATTAGCCGTTGAGAAAATGTGCAAAAACAATGCTGCTACGGTTGGTTCCGACTGCTTTAGACAATGACCATAACTTGTGCCCTGTAATCATCACAGAGCGTCTCACGTGGCCCTTTGTAAATTAGCTCTGAGTCTGCAAGAATAAGTCCTTACCGTTTTACTTGGTGATGAGCAATGGGTCGAGCAGAAAGAGTCGTTTTGGCGTATTCCGGTGGCGTTGACACTACTGTATGTATTCCATATTTGAAGAATGAGTTCGGAGTTAAAGAAGTCATCACGTTGGCTGCTGATTTAGGCCAAGGAGAAGACTTAGAACCCATCCGCCAAAAAGCTCTTAAAGCCGGTGTTGTAGAATCGCTGGTCGTTGATGCTCGAGAAGCTTTGGTGAAACACTATGCTATTCCGGCAATTAAGGCCAATGCGCTGTATGAAAATCGGTATCCACTGGCTACGGCGCTGGCGCGTCCGCTGATTGCCAAGCTGTTAGTGGAGGCGGCAGAGCAGTGCAGCGCTGATGCTGTGGCTCACGGCTGTACCGGTAAAGGCAATGATCAAGTCCGTTTTGATGTTTCCATTGCCGCGTTGAATCCAGATTTGAAGGTGTTGGCCCCGGCTCGTGAATGGGGCATGAGTCGAGAAGCAGCGATCGCCTATGGGGAAAAATTTGGCCTCACTTTCCCAGTGAAAAAGTCTTCCCCTTACAGCATTGATTACAATCTGCTGGGACGCAGCATTGAAGCTGGCCCGCTTGAAGATCCTTGGTCGGAGCCGCTAGCTGAAGTGTATGCCATGACTAAGGCGATCGCTGATACGCCCGATGCGCCTGAGTACGTTGAAATTGGCTTTAATGCCGGCGAGCCCGTTAGCTTAAACGGTCAGGAGATGTCCACAACTCAGTTGGTGACTGACTTAAATAAAATTGCCGGTAACCATGGATTTGGTCGCATTGACATGATCGAAAATCGTTTGGTTGGTATCAAATCGCGAGAAATTTATGAATCTCCGGCTCTGCTGCTGTTGATTGCTGCTCACCGGGAATTGGAAAGCTTGACGCTCACCGCTGATGTCACCCATTACAAGCGGGGGCTGGAAGAAACGTATAGTCAGCTCATCTATAACGGTCTTTGGTACAGTCCATTAAAAGCATCCCTTGATGCCTTCTTGAACCACACTCAAGAATTTGTGACGGGAATAGTGCGTCTCAAACTCTTTAAAGGCAATGCCCAAGTTGTCGGTCGGCAGTCTGAAAATGCCTTGTACAGCGAAGAAATGGCTACCTACGGCGCTGGCGACACCTTTGATCACCGAGCCGCTGAAGGCTTTATCTATGTCTGGGGCTTGCCTACTCGCATTTGGTCACAACGCTTAGGCAATGAATAGTCAGGCAATATCCAGCGAAATTTAGGCGTTGCCGTACCGTTACGACAAGGGGTCGATGGCAGTGGAAGCCAAGCCGTTGCGATCGCTCACGGTGTTGACGTCATCAACTACACAGAGGCGGTCTAAAACTTGCTCGGCGCTCATTAATCGCTTCAGCACGACTTGTCCAATCGCACGACTAGACTCCGCCATGGGACGCACTTCTACCATTAAGACAGCGTCCTCGACCTGATATAGCCAAAGCGATTCGCCATTTTCAACAATACTCAGCGACAGCTTTTGAATCTGGGGTTTGCGCTGCCAGGCAAATTCATCCCATAATCCCCCAAATTCCCAAATTCGCCCAGTTGTCCAACCCTCAGAGAGGAAAAAATACTTCACGAACACGCTCCGCACTGCAGCATTTAGAGTATTCCATCAGCCTGATGAGGCGGCATTTGTGCTCATTTGGAGCATCACTTTAGCCTATCGAACTATTGAGACAGGCCACCGCCGAACTTACTCTATCGAAATTATCTAATGATTCTCGGATCTGCGATCGCAGATTTTTCAAAACAATGTCTTTTTATCAGCTTGATCACTTTGTATTGACCGTGAGTGACCTTGCCGCCACGCTGCAGTTTTATGGTGAAGTACTGCAGATGCCGATTATAACTTTTGGAGGCGATCGCCAGGCCTTACAAATTGGTCGCCAAAAAATTAATTTACACGTTGCCGCTAGTCCGATTGTCCCCCACGCCCACAGTCCAGTACCGGGCTCAGCAGACTTTTGTTTGATTACTCAGACTCCTCTCAACGCTTTGATAAATCGATTACAGTCCCAAGGGATTAGTATCGAACTAGGGCCAGTTGAGCGCACAGGAGCCCGAGGTCAGCTATGGTCTATCTACCTACGTGATCCGGATGGCAACCTTATAGAGATTGCCAATTATCAGTAGTCTTTAGCAGCAATTGGTCGAAAGTCGATTTATTCTGGGTGCACTGATTCCAGTTGGGTGTTTTGTTTTAGGTTCAGCCAACAATCATTGTTCAAATATCCTTTTAGGATTGTTTTTTTAAGCGCTTGCGGTTATGTGCACCACATCTTTATCTATTAGTACTGAAATGTTACAGTCAATCTCAGTAAAACTTCGGTTCGAGTAGCCATCATCGAATCAATTGTGCGCGTCTCTGTCAGTCTACAGCCACAGATGCTTGCTTGGTTTCAGAATGCAGTGGGCCTGCTGAGTTTGGCCGTCAAGTCATGATGGTAATCTCTCAGTATTTGAGCATTGCTGACTATTAGGGCGGCCATTTATCGTTGCGTCAGCTTGTGAAAATTGGCACCGTTACTGAATTTCTGGAACTGCTCTGAAGCCAAGGTGTCAACATTGTAGGTGTTTGATATAGCTTCAATACGTTGCCCATAGTGATTTATTTGAAGCTGCGTCAAAGCTGATTTAGCTAGACATAAAAACGTGGGTCTTGATCAACTTTCTCTACTGGGTAAATTTATGGTGGTATCCGCAGCCTGGGTAGATGTATTACGACCTCGGCGGCAGCCTGTCTTTCATAACTGGACTCGGCGGCTGACTGGAATTAAATATTTAGGCGCGATCGCGTTATTGGCGATTGGCTATCGTTTATTAATTCTCTTAATTTATCAATTTCCATTAATCACAGATTTACCCACTTACCCAATTTGGCCACCAGCCGCCTATAGCCAACTGATTTTGCTACTGCTGGGGTTGAAGTTTTGGCCAGCTGTGGCTCTGGGCTCTCTGTTCAATAGCGCGATGACCGGACAGGAACCTGCCCTCAACGCATTAATTGCTGCCGTTAACAATAGCCTACAAGCGGTGTTGGGTGCTGGGCTATTGATGCGCTTCAGCTTTTCGACTCGCTTTGGAAGAGTGCGAGACGTTGGGTTGTTAGTGTTTGGTGCCGCTATTGTTCCCTCGGTTCTCAGCGCCACCATCGGTACCCTCAACTGCTGCCTGCAATATTCCAAATCCCTTGAAGATATTGGTCCCATCTGGTTTAACTGGTGGATTGGCAATGTCAGCGCCATCCTTACGCTGTTCCCGATTGTGCTGACTGTCGCTGACTGGCCAGGTAAGTTTCACAGTATTCGACGGAGGTTTTTCGGCCTCGGGTGGTTACTGGCCATGTCCGTGTTGAGCTGGTTTATCTTTGCCGCTTCTGATCGCATCGCGATCTTTCCAGTGCCACTGGAATATTTACCATTTCCACTAATTGCCTGGGGAGCCCTGGAGTTGGGGACTCCGGGGTCAGCGATGGCCATCCTAATTGCGACCGGATTTGCCGGCTGGGGTGTCATTCAAGGTCTCGGCCCGTTTACATATTTTTCTGACTTACCAGGGCAAGCAGTGCTGGCCCTGCAGGTATATATTTGCGTATTGGTCATTACAGCGCTGTCGCTCTCAGCGAGCGCGGCAGAACGTGGCAAGGCTCAACATGATCTTAGAATTGAGAAGGAAAAATCCGAGCAGCTGTTGCTCAATATTTTGCCTCAACCGATTGCTGCTCGCCTAAAGCAACAGCGGGGTACAATCGCCGATCATTTTGCTGAAGCTACGGTGTTATTTGCTGACATTGTTGATTTCACCAGGCTATCAACGGAATTACCGCCGCGATCGCTGGTGGATATGCTGAATGAGATTTTTTCGACCTTTGATGAATTAGCTGAGAAACATCAGTTAGAAAAAATTAAAACCATTGGCGATGCCTATATGGTGGTTGGCGGACTGCCCAAGCATCGGCAAGATCATGCTGAAGCGATCGCTCACATGGCGGTCGACATGCAGCAGGCGATTTCGGACTTCAGTCGGAAGCACGAGCGCTCCTTTAAGATCCGCATTGGCATCAATAGTGGCCCCGTCATTGCTGGAGTAATTGGTCAAAAGAAGTTTATTTATGATCTTTGGGGCGATACGGTGAATATTGCTAGTCGCATGGAATCAACCGGCGTAGCTGGAGAGATTCAGGTAACACAGGCGACCTACGAAATGCTGAAACAGCATTATCAGTTCAGCTGCCGAGGTGAAATTTCGGTTAAGGGCAAAGGCATGATGACAGCGTATTTGATGGGCGATCGTCAGCCGGCAATTGTGTAAATTCCAGGCTGGCATAGCTGTTCTCACTGACGTTAGGCCAAGACGGCGAATCGCTGGGCTGTAGAAGAAAGACTTGAATATTGCGATTCGAATATTGCTGGGTGTACTAGCCTAGATGGCTAAAGCTCTATATTCTCTTAGTTGCGTATGCACCGCAAATAGGAGCAGAAATTGTGGCCCTTTCCCATGCCATTCTCGTGGCGCTGCTGGACTGTTCCAGCAGTGGTTATGAGTTATCTAAACGCTTTGACGGCTCGGTTGGTTTTTTTTGGGATGCTAGCCATCAACAGATTTATCGCGAACTGGCCAAACTGGAAGCTGCGGGCTCCATTGCCGCCAAAACGATAGAGCAGTCAGCGCGACCCAACAAAAAGCTTTATTCCATTACGCCTCAGGGCCAGACGCAGTTGGCTAAATGGCTGCACGCTTCTAGCGCCATGGCTCCCATAAAAGACGATTTACTCGTCAAGCTATTTGGCGGCTATCTCGTCGAGCCGGATGTCATCCTGCAAGAGCTACGCCAGCATCGCAAACTCCATCAAACCCGATTAGTGGAATATCAGGCAATTGAAGAGCGATTTTTTCCAGACGTCGAGGCTCTTTCCCAAAAATCAACTTACCAATATCTCACCCTCCGCAATGGCATTCAGTATGAGCAGGGGTGGTTGAAATGGTGCGATGAGGCTTTATTAACTTTGCAAGCGTTGCCAAAAGTACCTACGGATGCGATTGCCGATGAATGTAGTGTTTAATACGCAGATTTCAGCTCAGCTTGAATGCGCTTGTATTTTTGCAGAAGCAATGGCGATCGCTTGTTGACAATCAGATTCAGCACTTTTACGGCGTCCATGTTTTTTGTCTACTGGCCTAAATCTCTTTAAGCGCTTCATGGTTGCTACATATTATTCATAAAATTCTTTGCCACTATTAAGAAGCAGTGAACTCTCATTCGTCAGCGTTCAAATATTCAACAGAGAGTTCAGCATAAGTACGAGGGTGTAAGTACTCCGTAATATCAGCTACTGCATACCCAGTGCCATTCATCATTACTGATGCTTCTGCTATTGAACTCAACAATCATGAAACGGGTTGTTTCTACTTCAAACTACCTATTGAGGTTGACTATTACAGGCGTCTTAGGCAGCGCTGCTCTGTTATCAGCTTCAGCACTTCAAGCTAGCGCTTACTACTTAGATTTTGAGACGGCGCCTAATGGGACAAAGCTTGATTCGTTTGCACTCGACGGTGGTTCTGGACAAACAATCAACGATACTACGTACGGTACTCACTCCAGTTTTCTCAGTATTGGCGAAATTTGGTCAGGCCTGGGAATTAGCATCATGGGCTATGACAATAATTATGTGACTGATGTCCTCAACAACCATACGCCCAAGACTGGTGGTAGAACATTAGGCCTATTTCAAAGCGAATGCCGACCTGGAAATAATGGCATTTATGCGGGTGGTGTATCTGCAGAAGGATACGACACTCCATGCGTTGGGGATGATAAAAGTTGGCAAGGAGATAATGATCTCGCTACTGGCACTTATTACAAAGATATCAACGGCAACAAGACTCTGGATGACGCGGACAACATTATCTATAGCTCGATTCCTCAAGGCAATCTGCTGATCTTTGAAGAAAAAGCTGGCAATTATCGTCCAGATGACACTGTCGAAGGTGGGACTTTTGTTTTTGATTTCAGTCAATTTGACGGTGACTGGGCGATCGATGAAATGTCTGTTGTAGACGATGCTCAAGGTTGGATTACTTATTTCTACGAAGATGGCACCAACTCCCAGGAAGAAATTGATATTGCCGGTGAGAATGAAGTGCAATTTTTCAGCCAAGCTCAGCATCAGAAAATTTCTAAATTAGCGGTTCAGTTTAACAACAGCGGCGGCATTGGCGGCATTCGTCTCAAGGAAATCAAGCCCGCCTCGATTCCTGAACCTGCTACACTAGCTGGCTTAGTAGCCATCGGTACGGGTATGATAATAACTCGTCGGCGAAATTCTTAATAGGCGTTACTCTCACTCTTTGATAAGAGTGTGCGATCGCTCACACGAAGTCATATCAGACAAGTCCTCTAAATTACTTATTTTGATGACATAGAGGATTTCTCTGTTTAAACCGGCGGCACCAGATGAAGATGGCAACGGCCCCGACACACTTTTCTAAAGCTACCAATATGAAGCATAAAAGTGTGGCCAGCTCGACAGTCTCGAATCCAAAATCTAAAATCGCCAATTGGTCTATCTCGGCTGCCAGGTACCGTGAAAGCTATGGGGCACCACTGCTGGCAGATGTAGACGGCAAATAGGGCCAGCGGTGAGGCGATCGCTGTCGTAAATCCACACTTCGCTCTGGTCTGCCGCGCCATCGTACACCACCGACAGCACCCAACCGGAAGCTGGTTCGCTGGTTCGCTTGGACACATAAATGGGTTCTGAAGGATACTGCTCGGCACCCGCCGCGGCGACGGTGACTTTTTCCGTATCGGGATCAAAACGGGCGATCGCGCGAAACAGCTCGCCAGTATTGTCATGCTCCGGCGACTGCATCGAGAGGAACGTCGGCGCCGTCACCGTCGGCTGATCGTCTGCCACGTAGGGAAACTCACAGTGGTCTTCAATTAGACAGGTTTGGCTGCGCACCACTGCCGTCTGTGGATTGACGCACACCCGCCAAAATTCTCCTTCTGCTGGCGTCTTAAACTGTCCTGACGCAATTTCCTTGAGCTGTTGGTTAGTGGCAAAGTCGCGGTAGCGCACCACTTCCAATACAATGTCGCCGTCCTTGTTCACAAAGCCCTTGCCAAAGTGCCACTGATACCAGGGATCTACGGCTTCAGAACTAATCACCTCTAGCGTGTCGGCATCGACAACCACCAATTGGGTGCCGTGTTTGGGCTGCCACATCAGAGCATCGCTAAAACTCTGGAAACCTAATACTGCCGGCAGCGGATTCAGGCGCACGGGGGGCACACAAAACACCAGGTAGCGATCAGCCAGCACAAAGTCATGCATTAGTGGAATGCCGTTTAGCGGCACGGATTCCTTTTTCTTAATGTGCCCGGTGCGATCGCTGCGATACAGATTTAGTGTGGCGTTCGCTCCCGGCACAATGCCGAAATTAAAGATCTGCCCCGTCTGCGGATGCCGCTTGGGATGGGCCGAATAAGGATCGTTGGCGCTCAGCTCTCCCAGGGGATGTACGCCCTGGGTTTCCAGCGTGTGAGGATCGAGATGGTGGGGCCAGCCGCCCTCCCACAGCGCCAGCAGTTTGTCGGGTAGTGCCAGCACCGACGTATTGCCGGCATTCTTGAGTTGGGAGTTCCAGCGTTCCCAAAACGGTCCCGGCGCCAGACTGCCATAGCCGCTGTAGAGAAACTGTTCGGCAGCCTCTTCGTCCTGAAATCCGGCTGATTGCACGTAGCGATAGGTGGCCTGCGCCTGTCCGTCAGCAAAGTGTACCGCTAGCACCGCCCCATCGCCATCGAACCAGTGACTCACTCGCTGCCCCTGACGCTCTAGCCGCCCCGGCCCATTGCGATAGAGGCTGCCCTGCAGGTCTTGGGGGATTTCACCCGCGATGACCGACAGTGGCGTCAGGGAAAATTCCTGAGCCGGTTGGGCGATTGCCTTGGCCCAAGCTTTTTGCGATGGAGTCACTATGGGAGCCGCTGTCGTCATTATTCTTCGTGCAGAACGTAGAGCCCCTTCATTGTGCAAGAAAGTGGCCACCACTGTCAGAAGCGGAGTGTGAGGGTGGCAGGGTGGATGGGTGGCAGGGTAGGTGGGGTGTGTGAGGTAGGTTGAGGTGGAGTGGCAGGGGGGCAGGGTGAAGTGGGGTGGGTGGCTAGCGGCGGGAATCCTGCGGCGGAGTGCGTCCCAGCGTCATAATGAAGCAGACCTTGCTGAGACTTGACCCTAGCATGAAGCGGTTTACCGAGCTTTTTCAGGCGATTGACGCGACCACCTCGACTAACGCCAAAGTGGAGGCGCTGCGTCAGTATTTTGTGGAGGAGGAACCCGCCAATGCGGTCTGGGCGCTGTATTTGCTGCTGAGTAAAACCCGTCGTCGCCTGGTGACATCGCGGATACTGCGGGATGTGTATCTCAGCATTTCCCAGATTCCCGAGTGGCTATTTAAGGACTGTTACTCCCACGTGGGGGACTCGGCGGAGGTGATTGCGCTGCTGCTGCGGGATACGCCACTCCGGGGCAAGTCAGCGGCGGACATTCCCCTACATCAGTGGATGGAGCAAATCATCCCCCTGGTGAAGGCAGCGGAAACAGACGAGGAGCGCCATGAACTGATTGTGTCGTGGTGGCGATCGCTCGATGACTACGAAATCTTCGTGCTGAACAAGGTGCTGACCGGGGCGTTTCGGGTGGGGGCTTCCACCAAGCTCGTGATCAAAGGTATTGCCAAGGCGTCGGGCATTCCTGAGCCGGTGCTGGCACACCGGCTCATGGGTGACTTTGAGCCCACGGTGGAGTTTTATGAAAATCTGCTCAGCGAAGAGGCGATCGAAGCCGCTCCCAGTCAGCCCTATCCCTTTTTCTTGGCGTCGCAGATTGATGAGGAGAAGTTCCGCGACGAAGACATGGCGCTGTGGTTAGCGGAATGGAAGTGGGACGGCATTCGGGCGCAGGTGATCAAGCGAGCGGACGAAGTCTTCATCTGGTCGCGGGGCGAAGACTTGATTACGGAGCAGTTTCCCGAGATTGTCGAATCGTTTCAGTCTTTTCCCAACGGGCATGTGTTGGACGGCGAAATCCTCTGCTGGGAAGGCGATCGCCCCCTGAGTTTCAACCATTTGCAAAAGCGCCTGGGTCGCAAGCGCGTCACCAAAAAGGTGATGGTCGAAAGTCCCGTGCGGTTTGTCGCCTACGACCTGCTGGAGCACGCCAGCAACGACATTCGCGAAAAACCGCTGCGCGATCGCAAAGCCCTGCTGCAGGATTTGCTCAATGAACACACCGATGAGCGCGTGGATCGCTCCGTGTCGCTGGAGTTCAACTCGTTTACAAATTTGGAAGCAATGCGGGAGCGATCGCGAGACGCCGGGGCCGAAGGACTCGTGATCAAAGCCTGGGACAGTCCTTATCTAATGGGTCGCAAGCGCGGCTACTGGTGGAAGTACAAGGTTGACCCGATGACCCTCGACGCCGTGCTGATTTACGCCCAGGCGGGCAGCGGCAAACGGGCTAACCTCTTCACCGACTACACCTTTGCCCTGTGGCAGGGTGAAGACCTGGTGCCCTTTGCCAAGGCTTATTCTGGCTTAGACAATGACGAAATCGACAAGCTCGACAAGTGGATTCGCCGCCACACGATTGAACGCTTCGGCCCGGTGCGCTCTGTCGAACCTGTCCACGTCTTTGAAATTGGCTTCGAGGGCATCGCCGAGTCTAATCGCCACAAATCCGGCATTTCCGTCCGCTTTCCTCGCATTCTCCGCTGGCGTACTGACAAGCCTCCGGCTGAAGCCGACACGCTGCAGACTGCTCAGGAACTGCTAAAGACATACATTTAGTGCGGCGCTGAATAGCTTGAGACGACCATCAGAGTAGGTGATCGCGAGGAG
>JBCCJU010000106.1:0-20326 GCA_039027715.1 Cyanobacteria bacterium P01_C01_bin.120 | reverse complement strand
GGCGCCGCTTAGTTAATCAGTTTTTGGATAGCGATCGCGAAAATGCTGTGGCCACGGACTGGTTTGCCGCTGTTTATCCAGAAACCCTGAATAAGACCGAGTTCTGTTTAAATCAGTAGCGATATGAAGGCGGCGATGGGAAAACTTGAGACATTATTTGTGATGGGACTGCCGGTTCATGTGGGCGATCGCTATGCTGACTGGCTACTGCAGCGCCAGCATCAGGGGTTAGGGGCCCATGTTGTGACCTTAAATGCTGAGATGGCAATGCAGGCGGATCAAAATCCTGAGCTTAAACGGGTGCTATGCCAAGCGGATTTAGCGGTGCCAGACGGCGCCGGAATTGTGCTCTATTTTCGGGTGAAAGGCAGGCGCATCCAACGGTGCCCGGGTATTGAATTGGCCGAGGCCGTGCTGGAAAAGCTGGGGGCGGAGCAGTCGGTATTTTTTCTGGGAGGAGCGCCGAACGTGGCCGCAACCGCCGCCGCTAATTGGCAATCCCGCTGTCCTCAACTCACCATCGCGGGCATTCAAAACGGCTATTTCACCAGGGAAGAACTGCCGGCCATTGAAGCGCAACTGCGGCAAACACAGCCCACGGTCATCCTGGTCGCCCTGGGAGTCCCCCGCCAGGAGTTTTGGATTATCGAGCGGCGATCGCTCTGCCCTAACGCCATTTGGATTGGCGTTGGCGGCAGTTTTGACATCTGGGCAGGCAACAAGGAGCGGGCTCCCGCCTTTTTTTGCAACAACAACCTGGAATGGTTATATCGGCTATATCAAGAGCCTTGGCGGTGGCGGCGCATGCTCGCGCTGCCCCGCTTTGCGCTGCGGGCACTGACTTACTAAAGTCAATGCATGTCTGGCAACAAGGAAGTCAACTGTGAGAGGCCCGTAGCCAATCTCAGGATAGTGAGTGTCTGTACAGCAGGGCACCGCACCGAGCTCATACACTGCACGAGATGAAAAGCTTAAGCGACTGTGGCAGCCCCCGCCTGATTAATCCAAAAGCGGGTCAGCACAAACGGCGCCACAGAGTCAATACGTAAGGTTTTGGCGCCATGGGTATCCAGCATTACGTCTTGCGAACAGCGTTGAGTTGTGTCTCCAGGTAATGGTTTGGGCGAGGCTGGTAGCTCAGCAGTTTTGATGATTGACAGACAGTGGCCGTCGGCGTCGAGCGCAGAAATAACGAGAGGCTCAACGCTGATAAAGCCCATATCGATCGCGGCCACGGCCTGGCCTAAATGTATTTTGATGCCGGCTTTGTGATAGAACGCCATCAGAATCAATGATGACTCGTCTATCTGAAAGCGCGGGTTGGATGGCCGCAAGGCGATCGCCGACTCAAAACCTACCTGCAGAGAAGCAAACTGATGATCGACTAATTCGAAGTTGGTTAATTTGTGCAGCGGCAGACATTGCCAGTTAGAGGTTGAATCGGCACCTGTATCAGAAACAGTGGGCGATGATGACCTTACGGGGACGCTAGAGGTAGCGATGGTCTCGATAGCTGGGGGTTGCATGGAGGCTTGTTGAGGTAGACATCCCTGTGACTCATCTAGTCCTACAGTTGCTGTCCGAGAAATCGCGCAGAAAGAAGGTTGAGGCTGTGACAGCTTTAGTGCTGGCATGTTGGCTAACCCAGAAATTCTACAAGTCGGCACTTGCCGAACAAAGCGAAACCAACAAAACGTTAATTTCATCGGCAGTTAACAGCATTACTGCCAACTTTACAGAATTTTTACACGGATTTTTCCATTTCTCCGGAAGTTTTCCTAAAAACTAAAATTTTCGACCCAAGATTGGACATCAGGTGCATTCACGATTTTTCTTTGACTCTGGTTACCTGAGCGCATCAAAGTTTTTGCAAAAGCAGAGCGCCGATCACTTTTCAGCAGCATGGCTCCAAAGCTGATGTGCAGAGATTATTGCAGCTAATGGGCTACTGCCCTGAGGACAATCTCAGGGCAGTAGCTAAGCCATCAAGATCCATCATTGGGGCAACATTAACGACCAGATAAAATAAAGTGCCACTGCGCCCGCCGCTGCTGCTTCATAGGTAGAACTGAGAAAACCTTTGGTTTGTCCTACTGGTCAGGACTGCAGTTCCGTAGCCGCTGAAATTAGAGCGGACACAGTAGTGCTCATTCACCAGGCTGCTAGCATCGTTAATTGATCGCGCGCTTCGAAGCCGCTTAATCGTGCGCGCTATGTGCCAGCCGCGATAGTGACATAGCTGCCAAACAATTTCAACGTTTCTGTATATCTATTCAATTGCTGTAAGCTCCGTCTAGTTTGCTCGGCAGACAAGTTGGCTTCTAAATCTAGAAAGAAGAGGTATTCTCCCAGTGATCGCTTCGTAGGTCGAGATTCAATACGGCTCAGATTAATGTCAGTTTGGGCAAAAATTTCTAAAGGTCGCAGCAGGGCACCCGGAGCGTTGACCGGCAAACTGAAGGCTAGAGACGTATGTTCGCCTTCAACCGATGCTGATTTGCCTAAAATCCAAAACTTAGTGCAGTTATCGGGCTGATCGTTAATGCTGCGAGCTAAGACGGGTAGTTGGTACAAATCAGCAGCCCATTCAGAGGCGATCGCCGCCGCCGTATTAGCTTTTTCAAGATATTCCAAAGCCTCAGTGGTAGACCGCATGGGTACCAGCGTGGCCTGGGGGCAATGACGGCTAATCCACTGTTGGCACTGTCCCAGCGCCTGGGGATGGGAATAAACGGTTTGCAATTTTGCCAAATTGTCCGCGTGGGTAATCAAGCTGTGGCGAATCGGCAAAACTAGCGCTTGCTGAATGCGAAGCGTGTCGAGCTGCCACAGCGTATCTAGGGTGACTGCCACACTGCCTTCGATGGAATTTTCAACCGGCACAATCGCTAAATCAACGGCCTCTTGGTCGACGGCCTGAATTGCTTGCAAAATGCTGGGATAGGCGGTCAGAGCCAGGTCTTGGCCCTGCTGCAGCAACCAGGCCTGATACGCCAAAGCCGCCTGTTCTGAAAAAGTGCCTCGGGGGCCAAGATGCGCGATCGCTGTTGCCATATATCCCGAAAAAAATGAACTTGGAAGAGTCTCAACACCACAACAGTAGAAGAAAACCGACCTCACTGTCTGCTCATCTAGAGGCCCATCCGGCAATGCTCACCATCTGCTGAAATCCCCTTCGACAGCAAGCCACAGTTGGCAGCGATGGCAGACTCTAAATTCCAGCAGGGATGATTTAAAGACTACTGCACAGCTTCATCCAGATTCTGAGTATTGCCTGCTTTGACCCAGCCCTCCTGAGCTGTTTCATTTACCCGCACCTTCATCCACGTACCAGACTCATCAGTTTCAAGTACCAGCACCTCCTCCTGGTAATCAACCCCACCCAACTGAGGATGCGTGGCTCCAGGCCCAGAGCGCAACACTAAACCAATGGGCTGCACGACAATGGCAGCATAGCTGCCTGCTGGCGCAGCTTCGACGGGAGGAGCCGGAGCCTCTGGCGGTTCTGGTGGCGTAACTGCTTCAGCTTGTAGCGCCACATCATTTTCAAAGATGGGCTTCGGCGGCAGCACTGATAATTTAGCCATGAAATAGCGGGCCGTTGCCACCCCAGTCAAAGACAAAAGCACCAATGCCAGCACCATGCCCAAAGTAAGTTTTGTGAGGCCGAAAAAAAATGTTTTCATATCGTGTTTGGCAAACCGCGCCATAGGTGTCTATCAGACTATCGCAAAGGTCAAACAATGACTGATAAATTTAGCCTTTGCAGGCTTTAAGAGCACAAGAAAAACGTCATCGGTGAGGTTGACGATCCATGCCTTTGAAGCTTCAGCATTCTGAATTGCTGTATACCCATTAGTTCGACATCACAGCGCTGTAATATCACAACAGCTGCGATAAAAAACCGACCCTTTCATGGAAAGAATCGGTCTGCTGCATGTAGATACTTGAATTCGTCGCTGAACTTACTCCATCCAGCAAATCGCGAATGTTAAGGGCGGCGTTTCTAGCCCACTAAAGTGCACCTCAACCGGATAGATGCGGTTGGTTTGAGGTTTTGGCAGTGAGAGGTTCAATGTGCCAGCAGCAGTTTGACTGACAGTTTGCCCCAGACTAGGCAAACTTAACTGACAAGCCCGAGGCACGTCCACAGTTAAATTAAGCCGCTGTGAGAGGTCTGATTGATATTCAGCCGTAATATTTATGCACCCTTCTGTCGTTACCCATTGCCGGCTTTGCGCGGGCTGGTCAGAAGTTAGTGTCAGAGTCAGCGTATCTAAGATATCTTTAGCCGCCAACATCGTTAACGTGACTTGCTGCTGCGGATTTGCTCCTTCGTAGCCGTTAGGGAAAGCCGCTTTCAAGGCGGCTGCATCGCGGGTTGCTGTGCCGCGAACAGTTGCATTAGCCAGCACTAAGCCAGCAATTTGGTCCATTGCCTGCGGCTGATCGGGAAACAAATTTTCTACCGCTTTAACTAATTGCACGCCAGGCTGCAGCGATTCTACAATCAGCTCCTGGCAGCGGTTGAGCAATCCCGTCAGCAGGTCTTCGGGGAGCGCTGTGGGCAAAGGGAGCGATCGCAACTGTACCAGCCAGGGTTGAGCGCTCGCAGCAGACAGCTCTATGGGATAGTCAGTGACACTCGATTCCCAGGGAAAAAGAGGTGGATTTTGACTAATTTCAATTTGGAGACGGTCTTTCAATACCGCCTGAAAGTGATCTTGCACGGAAGGTAATTCTCCAAGTTCAGAAATGGGGGGCATTTCAATCGAAGGATCGTGGATGAAGGCCGATGATGATTCAGTTCTTGCCAAGCTGGGGGCACTTGACGGCCCAGTATGGGCAGCAGAAAAATCTTCTGGCACAGTCTTTCCGGGGTAATCATCAACCTTCCCTGATGGTGAAGAATCTATCCGGCTAAAGTGCTCAAGTAGTCCCAAGAGAAAATTTCGAATCGTATCTGCGTCACTCTTCATAGGTCGTAGGCCCCCCTCCGGACAAATCAAATCAGAGATAACAAATTAAAGATTGCGAATTTCCCAAGCCTGCTCCAGCAACTTAGTCCACTGCTTTTGCAGTTGGGTAGAGGTGATTCCTAAGTTTTTGGCAATGTCGGCATCATCCAGCCCCGCTTGTTTGAGCTGTAAGAGCTTAGTCTGGACCTGATTGATCGCCTGGTGCAGCTCGTCCCACTGCTGTGGTGCCAGACCGAGATTGCGCTCCAGGTCGGCTTCTAACCATTCATGCACAATGTCCCAATGGTGGGATAGCGAAAACCGCACCAAATGGTATTTGAATCGCTGCTGCAAGTAATCACGCTGTCGAGGAGTGAGCTTGAGGATGGACTCAATCTCTGCAGTCGGCAAATCTAGCAGCCGCAGGGTGAAGTAGTCAGCGCAATCAGTTTGATTGCGCTCCTTAAGATAGCTCAGCAGCGCCTCAATTACTCGGTTTCTCAAAACCTCTTCCGGCAGGGCGTCCTGCTGCGCCACTAATTCTTCTCGCAGGCGCTTAGTGGGCAAGCTTTCACGGACTTCGTCCGTATCATGGTTGCTTCCCTCCGCGGCCCTTTCGATATCAACTGTCGCTTCTGGCGGCTGCTGCTTGGCAAATGTCTGAGCCCGGAGAATAATCAATTGCTGACTGCGGCGCCCCGGCAGCGGAATCCGACGTTTGCCATACCGTTCAGTGAAGGCCATGTACTCCGACAGTTCCAATAGAGTACGCGGCTGATAGTCGGTACTGGTCTCATTTTCCCGACGAAAAGCGTTAAGCGACTCTAGATAGAAGTTTTGCAAAAAATCTTCAATTAGATTGAGTCGCGCTTGATAACTGGCCTGGGCATGGGGCGGGGAAATATATCGGTATACGATCGCACTCAAGGTGCTGTGTAGTTCTACCCGCCCCTTTAATGAGCCAAATCGGTAGTACTTGAGACACTGGTTGAGGCGATGCATACTGAGATTGTGAGCCCAAGTCTCAATCTCACCAGAATCTTGAATGCGCTGACTCTGGGCACAGATTCTCTGTACCTCATTGCTCAAGCGCCCAGCAACTGCCTGACTGTCCCTATCAGAAGCCCGGGTGGACTGCTTAAGCTCTTTGTATAGTCTCTCTGAAAGTACTTCCACGCTTAGGAAGAACTACCCCGATGCAGATGATCTTTCAAACACTAACACAGGAAACTTTTAAATGGCCAAGTCTGCGCTAATCGCGGCGAAAGTCATCGATTGTTGTGTCATGGGCATCAAGAAAATACCGGTAACTCCTGACAAAAATAAGAATTAACCAATGAAAGTCGGGAATGGATACAAGGGAGCTAAAAGTTGAGGTCTCCTTGTATTCGGCAATGCTGTGTTTTTATGTATCAAACTTCTGCCTAAGGGCTTGTCGTTTCAACTGCAGCATGGGCGGCGTCTGGACCCCAATCTTTAAGGCTGGCAACAGCTTCAGGCCGAATGCAAGGAAAGAGGCTGGGTCAGCTGGGTTTGTTTAAGGGCTGAGAGCGCCTGAGTAACTTGCGCCAGTGAGCGATGCTCGCCTTGAGCATGCATCAGGGAAGCGGAGGCTTCCAGATCACTAACGGCCCGGTTGATATCACCCTGCTGCCGATAGGCAGCGCCTCGATAGCAGTAGGGTAGAGCAGCCTTTGGATCGTTATTGATGGCTTGGGTGAAGTCCGCGATCGCCCCTAAACTGTCGCCTAATTTTTGGCGGGCGAGGCCGCGATAAAAATAGGGGATCGCTGAATTGACCTGGGTTTGGATGGCGATGCCAAAATCGGCGATCGCGGCATCAAGATAGCCCTGGTGCATTTGCAACCAGCCGCGATTGCAGCGGGCGGCAAACAGGTCACCATCTTTACTCAACGCTTGATCAAAATCTTCGAGAGCGCGCTGATACTGCTTTCTTTCGGTCCAAATGAGGCCGCGATTATTCAATGTCACGGCATCGTCCGGCTTCAACTGCAGGACTTGAGCAAAGTCCGCGATCGCCCCCTCAGCGTCGTGCAAATCATAACGGGTAACGGCTCGATTAAAGTAGGCGTCAGCATCCTCAGGCAGCACATCTGGATGATCAAACCGATTCAACAGTCGCATGATGACAGTGGCGTCTGCCGTTTTGACCCGTAAATCTAATTCTGGAAAAACGCTGCTGGTGGCGGGCATAGCCTGCAGGCCGAGGATGGCGTAGCGCTGGTCGCAGATGATAAATTGCTCACGAGTGCCCAAAACTTTGAAAGAAAAGCGGTCTGGATAGGCCTGCTTGAGCGGCAACAGCGAGTTGAGCGTTGATTTGAGTAGGCGACGATGCGCGGTGGTCAACTGCCACTGTCGCGTAATGGTCTTCAATAGTCGGCCCTGCTGGCGATCGCCGGGATGACACCAGCCAATTTCCACTCGGCAACCGCCCTCTAACAGCTCGGTAAGGCGCTCCATTAAGCGGCTATCCAGTTCCAAGGTTGCTGACCACGGCCACACCAACACCAACCGCTCGGTAACTTCATCTAGCGCTTGATATAGGGCCTGATCAACCGGTGACCAACCTGGTTCAGCGTCCGTCTGTCCACGCAGTGACATTAACCACTCACATTGACTGTTGAGGTCAGAGGAGTCAGCAGCGGTCAGCGACGATATCGGCTGTCGCTGACCGTGGGATATTCCCGCTAGCGCCTGCTGCTTATTCATCAATTCTTGAGTTTGCTGCTCCAATACCGATAGTTGCCACTGCAAACTACTCAGATACGTCGCGGTTGTCCCGCGAATCTCATCGGAGATATCCACCGGAACGGCCACGTCTGCCAGGCGCGATTCGACTCGCTGTAGCCCTGTCGTCAGCGTGGCCAAATCGACCTGCAAAGACTGCAGTTCTTCACTGGGGGGGACAACGTCATCCTGTGGATCGGCCACGTCGGGCGCCGAGCGCAGCTGATCAAGGGTTTGTCGCAGATGTTCTTGACTCTCTTGTACCGACTGCAGTTTCTCGCTAAGAGCTGTAAAGTCACGTCGCGGCACTAAATCAGAAACCGCTTTGATCAGTTCCCTAACTTCACCCTTCAGCATGTTGGGGTCAGCGCCGTTCGGAATCTGCCGCAGCCGTCGATCGAGATGGCGCACGGCATCTTGTAGCGTGGCTTGGGCGGTCTTGCTCTCGCTGCCCAGGCTTTCCAAACTAACGCGCAGCTGCATCATTTCGGTTTTGAGCTGCGACACGTCAGTTTCGGTTGCTTCCATACGAGGGAGATTAGATAACCGCTCAATTTGCTTGCTGACGCTATTGAGAGAGGCATATAGGCTGGTGTACTGGTCTCGCAGTTCGGCAATTTCTTGATGAAAATTGCTCAAATCGGGCGCTTGCAAAGCGTCCATGCGCTGGTTAAGTGCGCGTTCACTCCGCTCAATTGATTCGAGGCAGTGGTTGATGTTGCGATCGCTATAGGCCATGGCCGAGCGCTGCAGTTGCGTAATCGCTTCCGCAGTCGGCAGCGCTGACACCTGCTCCGAGAGGACCGATACCTCTGAAACGAGTTGCCCTTCTAAATCAGCAATCGTATCGTCGTTGCGGTTAATCAGCTGATCAATGCGGCGGCGATTGAGCAAGCCAGTGGCCACTAGGGCGGCCATTGGCACCGTGGCAACGGCAGCATTTTGGGTGGCCAGCGAGGCGATCGCCCCGGCGCCAGAGCCAATTAACAAGGCGTAGTCAGCAATGGGAGACCAGCGGTTGGAAGAAAGATGATTATTCACAGGATGCACTCGCAACACTATGGGATGGATGAAAACGACCAGCGTTGTGGGCAAACGTGGTCATCGTACAAACTAAAGTTTTTGAGGGCTCCGAGATGCGTCAAAGCGACCCAGTCTTTCCAGAGACTGTCGTCATTTGGTTATTGAGGGCAATGAGCGTAAGAATTGCAGTCTCTCAGCTCAGGAAGTGGGGGAGCACCGTAGTGCTGGTCCCACTGGCTTATCAACTCGCGCTTTAGGGTCGCAGCATCGTCTATTAATCCTGTTTTTCTCATTAAAAATTCCAGATCAGGAAAAGTCTGGCACCTGAAATGTAAGCTTTTGATAAATCCTGAATATTTTTAGAGACTTTTACCCGTTTGTCCATCTAATGTTTCTTTCGCAAAATAAAGCTACCGGTCCGTAAGCCGTGAGCTGCTTAGCGTTTGTGTTGGCAATCCAAAATCGCCCATCCAAAACTGATCGAACCTTCAGCAACGCCGCTTTTAGCCCGCCAAGGCAGCCTTGCAGTCTGTCACTGCTTAGGCGCGTTGAGATAAACGATCATCTCGTCCACGATGAGATTTAGCGCCGCCAGATTGGGATCGCTGGAAGCGAGTAGCTGATCCCCTTGTACGGACTCAAAAGCGCTCGGCTGCTGCTCGATCACTGCTGCTGTGGCGGGCTGCAATCGCAAAATCAGTTTTCCGTGGTAATCCGATAGGCCAGACTCTTCCAAAACGAGAGTGCCGCCATAATCCCAGCCCAAGCCATAAAGCTCAAAAGCACCCAGAATCTGCTGAAGTTCAGCAAAACTTGTTCCGATGCCAATCCCTTCGGGCGTCTGCCAAGCTGGCCCCAAGTCTTTGACGGTGGCTGGCTTAGATTGGCTTTCATCTACCCAAATTATGGCAAAGCTGGTGGTTTGCTCTGGGGTGACCACCGTGCCAGATTCGGTGAAGCCTTCACCGATTGCAATTTCCGTATCCTCTAAAGCCGCTTCCCCAAACATGGCGGCCAGATCAGCGCGGCTGGTGTTGCTGGTAACTGGCCCGACGCGATCGCCTGGCACCACGGTCGTATCCGCTAGCACAGCGGTTGCTTGATCGGGTGCCGCCGTCGGTTCAGTCGCTGCTGGCGTCGTGGCAGAGGAGTCAGCGTCAGTCGTTGCTGGTTTTTCTGGGCTGGCGGGGTCTTGCTGCTTCACCGGGTCGGATTCGACGGCAGCTTGCGGCTCACAGGCTGACAGCAAGCCCAGCCCTATGGCACTCAATAACAGCCAGCGATAAACCATTGCAGTTTCCTCTACTTGAAAAAAACTTATGATTCGTTGAGCCTGGATAGTCACCCTGTAGATTTCTCAAGCGTATTCCACCTGAAAATCATCCTGTCCTGGCTGCGACGCTGCGGCTAAATCGACTTTTGCTTTGTCAGCTTAGTACCTTTTCTGAAATTTGCATCAGTCATTAGCTGAAGCACCTCAAAACACATCGGCAGGATCAGCAGAGCGCAGTTTGCCCATGGCGATCGCCCCCGACAGGCTGCACATGATTAAGGTTAGGACAAAGACCGTAATAGCGACATGGGTTTTCATCTCCAGGGGCACGCGGGTTAGGATAACCAGCAATTGATAAACGCCGTGAGAAGCTAAGTAGCCAGGAATGAAGCCCATTACCGCTAGCAGCAGCGCCTCTTGAAGCACCACTAAGAGTAAGCGGCGATCGCTGTAGCCCATCGCTTTCAGGGTGGCATACTCTGGTAAATGTTCGCTGACATCGGTGTAAAGCACCTGGTACACAATCACCACCCCGACCACGAAGCCCATCAGCGCGCCAAAATTGAGCACCTTGCCGTTGGGCAAAGAGGCGCGAAATGCCTGCTCGGCGGCGGCTAACTCCGTCTGGGTCAGAATCGAGATGGATTTTGGTAAGGCCGCCCGCAGTGATTGACGCGCCGTTGCCGGGTTAACTCCCGGCTCCAGGGTCAGCACGCCAACGCTGACCTGCTCCAAACTGTCCGCCCCCCGCCATTGGCGATAGCTCCAGTCGCTCATGACCAGATGGCCGCTATCGAACAGCGTGCTGCCCAAGTTAAATAAACCGGTGACGTAAACCCGCTGGTTGTTCATCAGGGTCGTTACGGTGCCCTGCTGTTGAAACAACTGGGGGATGGGACCGAGCTTGGCCTGGCCGAGGCGATCGTAAAGCACCGTGCCGGGGGCGTAAATGCGCTCTAGTTGACGATTAACCTCGGGAATCGCCAAGACGGGTTGGGTGGGGTTAAAGGCGATGATTTTGACGCTGTTGGGAAACAGCTGAAAGTTAGATTCTGGGGCCTCTTCGTCGTCTGCCGGTGGCGACGTCTCAGCCACCAAATCTTGCGGATTGACCCAGTTAGCAAAGCCGATGTAGAGCGGACTCGCTTGGGCCACCCCGGCCACAGCGTCAGCCTGATACAAATAAATCTTAGGAAAAGAACCCAAATCAATATTGGGCGCATAGGCGGAAACCAAAAATAGGTCGCCCTGCAGGTTGTCGGGCACCAGTGTCACGCCGTCGAACAGCATGGCCCGCAGGCCCAACTGGGTGAAAATCAGAATGTTGGCAAAGGCCACGCCCATAATCGCCACGAGCAGCCGCACTTTACGATGACTCAGTTGCGCCCACCCTAGCGGCTTGTAGGTTTGCCAGCGAATGCGGAGCGATCGCCATCCTCGCCTTAGGTTCATAGCGACTCCGGGCTGCTAGTGTTGATGTCTACCCGCACCTGCATATTCGTGAGGCTGGCGACTCGGGGACTGTCTTCCGCATGGATCCGGATATGCACTTCTACCACCCGCTGGTTTTCGTCAGTTGTCGGATTGGTGGAGCCATCGGCCAGATTTTGGGAGCCAATTTGCAGACCAACGTGTTCTACTCTGCCCCGCAGCGTGCCTTCAAAACCGCCATATTCGCTGGTTAGGATGGCCGGCTGCCCGGCTTGTATGCGGGCAATATCGGTTTCATAAATTTCGGCGATCGCATACATTTCACCCGTCTGCCCCAGCTCGACGATGCCCTGCTGGGTGTTGACCTGTTCACCAACGCGGGTGTTGATGCGCAGAATCTGCCCGGCGATCGGCACCCGCACCTGCGTATCCGCCAGGTCAGCCAAGCGCTGCTCCACCATGATTCGTGCCCGTTCCAGCTCGACCTGCGCCACCTCCACATCCACCGGACGCACCTCTTTCAACGTCGCCAGCGTTTCCCGTTCGTGGGCAATGCGTTCATCCAAAGTCTGCTGGCTATTGCTCAGTTGGGCCTGCCTTTCGGCCAGGGTAGCGCGGGCCATATCGAGGGACTCAAGGGATTCGTCCAGGACTTGCTGGCTAATGGCTCCGGCGCTCACCAGTTCTTGATTGCGCTGATAAGTCACGGTCGCCTGGGTCAAAGCCGCTTCCGCATTGGCGATCGCCGCCTCCCGTTCTTCAATCTCATTCCGCTGTTGGGCTTCTAGGATGTCAATGGCTTCTTCTTGGGCGGCAATTTCAGCGACTTTGGCGTCTCCGGCCAGCATTTGATTGAGCCGTGCCTGATAGAAATCTACGGTTTTTTGCGCTTCTTCCAAATCTCGCTGACGGCGCTCGTATCCCTGCAGAACGGCGATTACCTGCCCCGCTTCCACGAAATCCCCCTCCCGCACCAAAATCTGATTAACTCGGCTGTCTTCAGCGTTGGGCACAGAAAGTTGAATCACTTCTCCCTTGGGCACTAACCGCCCCAAGGCCACAACGCGATCGCGCGGGACAACGGTCTCCGGCGGCGGTGCCACGGGTGCAATGGGCGCTTCTGGCTCCGCCTGTGATAAGGCTTCGCACCCGGCCCCTAAAAATAAGAGGCTAGCCAAAAGCCCCCGACAACAAGAGGCATAGAGCGACGGACTAATCTTCAAAACCACGTTCATGTTTCATTGGCGATGCAGTGGAGCGTCACAGGCCAGCTCGGCAAATCAGCCTTAGCCCAACGAATCCCTGTTGTATATTATGAGACTGATTCCTATTTAGAGACGCTTTTTCTAAAGCGCGTCGTCAATTAATATGAGAAACCTCGGGGATAAGCACTACCATGTCCGTCTCAACTGTATAAGCTAAGGGCTAAAAACCCTTACTGTCGGAGCCTTGGGTAGTTAAACAATGACAACCCCAAGAAAAATGTGGCATGACCCAGCCAACTCGCTCCGCCAATTCTACTGCCTTTCGCTGGACTCAGCTCAGCTCAATTTGGCCGCTCATGGCACCGCTGCTGCAAACCTGGCGCCGCGGTGGGTTGTTGGCGCTGCTGGGGATGCTCACCATGGTCAGCGGTGGCTTTCAGGTGTGGGAAAGTGTGCAGCGGGGCGAATTCATCTCGGCGCTGGCGGCTCGTGACCCAGAGCGGTTTCAGCAGGCGCTGTTCACCTTCATTGGTATTTTGCTGGCGACGGCCCTGCTGCTGTCTGTGGTGGCTTTTGTGCGCGACACCCTGGGGCTGCAGTGGCGCCAGGGGCTGACCCGCCATTTTTTGAAACATTATTTAGGCGATCGCCACTACTATCGACTGTCGCTGTCCACCTCGGAACCGGCCATCGATAACCCCGATCAGCGGCTGTCCGAAGATATCCGGCAAGTGACGCAAACTTTACTGCTCGTCGGCGTCATTGGGCTGGAATCGGTGGTGCAGCTGATCGGCTTTGTCAGCGTGCTTTGGGTGATCTCGACCACCCTGACCGGCTTTTTGGTGGTGTACGCCGGCGTCGGCACGGCGATCGCCGTCCTGGTTTTTGGTAAACGTCTGACCCGCATCAACACTGAACAGCTGCGGCGCGAGGCAGATTTTCGCTTTGGCCTCATTAATCTACGGGAAAATGCCGAATCCATTGCCTTTTATCGCGGCCAGCCAGCGGAGGGCGCCGTGCTCAATCGCTTTTTCACCAATGCGGTCACTAACTTCAATCGGCTGATTCGCTGGCAGCTAGGGCTCGACTTCTTTCAAAACGGCTATCAGTACCTCACCTTTATTTTGCCGAGTCTAATTTTGGCTCCCAGCATTTTAGCGGGGCAAAACGAGGTGGGGGCGATCGTTCAGTCCCAAGCCGCTTTCGATCGCATCTGGCTTTCCCTCAGCCTCGTCGTCGTGCAGTTCGAGCAGCTCACCAGCTTAGCCGCCAGTGTCGGCCGGTTGGATACCTTGGGGCGATCGCTGCAAATCCTAAACCACTTGCCAGATGACGCCATTGCCCGTCAGTCCAGCTCAGTCCTAACGGCAGAGAATTTAACCGTTCTTACCCCCGATGGTCGCCGCTGCTTATGCGAGCAGGTATCGTTTACGGTATCCGCTGGCGAAAGTCTGCTGGTGACTGGCCCTAGCGGCAGCGGCAAAAGTTCGCTGATGAAAACCCTCGCGGGACTGTGGACTCAGGGACACGGCACGCTCAAGCTGCCAACTGACATCCTGTTTCTGCCCCAGCGCCCCTACCTCACCCTGGGAACGCTGCGCCAGCAGCTGCTCTATCCCCACGGTGACGATGCTGCCACTGACGCATTGCTGGTGCAGGCCCTGGAACAGGTCAATTTGTCTCAGCTCGCTCAACTGTCGCTGGAAACCCAGGATGACTGGTCGCAGCGCCTCTCCCTGGGCGAACAGCAGCGTCTCAGCTTTGCCCGCCTGCTGGTGCAGCGCCCGGCCTACGCCATTTTGGATGAGGCCACCAGCGCCGTTGCTGAAGCGCAGGAGAAAAGTCTCTATCAGCGTCTACAAGCCGCTGGCATTACCGCCATCAGCGTCGGCCACCGGGACAGCTTGCAATCCTATCATGCTCAAATGCTAACCCTGTCGTTTGATCGCACCTGGACGCTGCAGCCGCTTTCTGAGGTTTCCCATGTTTGAGCTGCCGTCCCTCAGCGATCGCGGCGGCTGGCGCCATCTGGGGTCAGTGCTCTGGCCCTACTGGACATCCCGCGAAAAGTGGGGGGCGTGGAGCCTGCTGGCGGTGCTGGTCGTGGTTTTGCTAATTCGGACCGGGCTGCAGGTTCTGTTTCTAATTTTTGGCGGCGAGGTCACGTCCGCTTTAGCCGCGCAGGATCGCGATCGCTTCGTCCAGGCCATCTTCATTTTTCTGGGCGTTCTGGTGGTGGGCGTACCCTTCGCCTCTCTGGGTGGCTACATCGCCGCCAAGCTCGGCCTTTACTGGCGGGAATGGCTGACCCGGCAGTATTTGCAGCGCTACCTTGACGGCGCGCAGTTTTATCAGCTGCGGCTGCAAAATCAGGTGGACAATCCCGATCAGCGCCTGGAAGCAGACATTCGCACCCTGACTCAAGAGTCCCTGAAGTTTTTGATGATCGGGCTGGAGTCCTTCTTTCAACTGTTGGGAACGGCGGGCGTGCTGTGGGCCATTTCGCAATCGCTAACCGTTTTCTTAGTGGTATATTCCATTGCCGGCACCGCGATCGCCGCATGCTTTTTTGGCCGCATGCTGGTAGGCATCAATTTTGAACAGCTGCGGCGGGAAGCCGACTTCCGCTTTGGTTTAGCACACATTCGCGAAAACGCTGAAGCGATTGCCCTCTATCGCGGGGAGCGGCCTGAACTGCGTCAAAGCTGGCAGCGGTTCTTGGGCGCTGTCTTCAACTTCAAGCGTCTGATCCGCTGGCAGCTAGGGCTGAATCTGTTTCAAAACCACTATCGCTACGCTACGTTTGTTATCCCCGGAGTGATTCTGGCGCCGCGTCTGTTTGCGGGAGAATTAGAAATTGGCAATGTCACCCAGGCCGGAGCGGCCTTTAGCTTGATGCTGGGAGCCCTGGCCCTCATCGTCCTACAAATGCAGCAGTTGACCAATTTGGCTGCCGCTACTCAGCGCTTGGGGCAACTCAACCAGGCCCTGCAGTCATCTCCCCTAGCGGCGACGGTCTCCCAAATTCAACACCAGTCAGGAAACCAAATTGCCCTCACTCACCTCACGGTACAAACGCCCGCTGGTGAAACGACGCTGGTGGAGAATCTGTCCGTGGTGGTTGAGTCGGAGCAAAATCTCCTAATCGTCGGCCCCAGCGGCGTCGGCAAAAGCTCACTACTGCGGGCGATCGCCGGCCTTTGGCAAGGTGGCTCTGGCACCCTGACCACCCCCGATCCTAGCCAGATGATGTTTCTACCCCAGCGTCCCTATCTGATTTACGGCTCCCTGCGCGAACAGCTCCTCTATCCTTGGTCGGCTATGACCGACGCGCCCCAGTCGCTGACCGACGCCGATCTGGAGGCGGTGCTGGCGCAGGTAAATTTGACCGAGCTACGCGATCGCTGGGGCAGCTTAGACGGCGGCCAGAGCGATATCGCCACCCTTTCCGTCGGTGAGCAGCAGCGGCTTGCCTTTGCCCGCCTCCTCCTCCACGCCCCCCGCTACGCCCTCCTCGATGAAGCCACCAGCGCCCTCGACCGCGCCAACGAAACCCGCCTCTACCAGGCCCTCCAAGCCACCAACACTACTTACATTAGCGTCGGTCACCGCCCTGCTTTGCGGCAGTATCATCAGCAAGTGTTAGAGCTAACGGGCAAGGGATGGAGTTTGGGGGCAACCAGTAGCAGATAGATACATCGCGAAATCATTAGTTAACATAGACAACGAAAAATTAAAATAGGACAGATTAGACTTAGTGTAAGATTTTTTGGGCGTATCAGCAGCAATAACGACTCGCCACAAAATACCTCAGCGCTGTTGATTACAATAGGGCTAATTCCATAGCCGGTCTTATCGTGGTACGAACTGCCCCACTGGTTAAGCAGCCTGTTCCTCAGCCCGTAGGCGAGCAGCGGGTTGTGCTGCGATCGCTCACCTGGCAAAGCTTTCTTACCGTACGGCAGTCCCTGAGCCCAGAACGCAACACGCGCCTCACCTACGCTGCAGGGACGCTAGAAATTACCATGCCGCTTGAGATTCATGAGTTTTCATCCTGGCTGATTGGTCGGTTTATCTACATTCTGGCCTCAGAGCTAGGGATGGAAACTAAAACGATGGGCTCAACGACGCTAGACCGGGAAACGCTAGACCGCTCTGGGGAGCCAGATGCAGCTTACTACATCCAAAATCAACCGCTGGTTGCCGGGCGAGACGTCGACTTGGACAACGACCCACCGCCAGACTTAGTCGTCGAAGTAGACATTACCCATACCAACATCGACAAGCTACAGCTTTATGCCGCAATGGGCGTGCCAGAATTCTGGCGCTACAACGGAGAAGACTGGCAAATTTTTCATCTCCAAGACCTCACTTATCAAGAGAGCCAGCGCAGCCTAACGTTTTCCCAGGTGCCAAAGGCAAAGCTGTATGAGTTTTTGACGACAGCACGGATTAGCGAAATGAGGGCGGATCGTGAGCTCCGGGACTGGATAAGAGCAGAAGCTAAAACTCAACCTACAGAATGAAACAGCGGTGCAGGCGTTAGCGAGGAGGTGAAAAAGCGACTCAGTCCATCCTCATTTTCATGGCCCCTATGAAACCACCCTGGAGAATTAGATTTGAGGGGCCAGGCAACTGGCAACACCAACCCCAGCATTTGTGTGTATACGGTATTTTTCGCTCAAAAGAAGTGATGCTACTCCGGATCTTCAACCCTGCATCATAATTTGGGCCAATAAGGAATCTAATCGTCAAATTCTCAGACGAGAGCGGGGAAATTCTTCTAAGCTTGGAACACAGCGCTTTTAAGGATTCCCCCATGCCCCAGCTAGATGGTTTAAGTCGAATCGCCATTGCTTCTGGATTAACGGTGGCAATGACTGCACCACCCTTGACGCCATTCGCCGCTTACGCTCAAACTGCGCCATTAACCAATGAGCCCACGACCGTTGCCGCCGCGGCTGATCTGGTCGTCGAGTGTGATCTGCTGATTGTCGGCGGGGGCTTGTCGGGCACGGCGGCCACTTTCCAGGCGCTCCAAGCGGGGCACACCGTCTGCTTAACGGAAATGACCGATTGGGTGGGCGGGCAAATTTCCTCTCAGGGCACCACTGCCTTGGATGAGTCGCGGCGACAGCGCCAACTGCTGTTCTACTCCGCTGGCTACAACGAGCTGCGCCAGCGGGTTGCTAACAAGTATGGCAAGCTCGATCCGGGACGATGCTGGGTCAGTGCCACCTGCTTTTTGCCCTACGATGCCCACGCAATCCTCTTCGACATGCTTGAGGAAGCGGCCGATGAAGGCGGTGGTGAGCTCAAGTGGTTTCCCAACACCGTACCCAAAGATTTAGCGTTCAACTCGGACGGCAGTCAAATTACTAGCCTTGTCGGCATTCAGCACAATCCCCAACCCGATGCTGCGCCCCTGAACACGGAACCGCTGTCTGCCGTCATTGAGGACTTTTACACCTACGCCGACTCCGATCGCTTTGAGAAGACAACGATTCAGTTTGTGCCCCCGACGGATGCGCCGGTCGGTCCCGCCGACTGGTATGTCATCGAGGCCACCGAAACCGGCGAACTGATTGCCATGGCCGATGTGCCCTATCTTCTAGGCCTCGATCCCAAATCCCACCTGAATCCGTCTTCGCCAGTTGCCGACCAGAATCCTTACTGCACCCAGGGTTTCACGTACACCTTCGCGATGGAAAAGACGGAAGAGCCGCCAGCACAAGACATTCCCGATTACTATACGCAGTACGAGCCCTACTTTAGTTGGGAGCAAGTGCGCGATTTTGACGCCCAGGACTATTACGATTTTGTCTTTACCTATCGCCGCATCTGGGCCGCACAGCCAGAGCGCGATGAGACGATCGCAGGCGTGCCTCGCCCCCGTCCGGGAGACATTTCCATGCAGAACTGGACTTGGGGCAATGACTATCGTCCCGGCAACGCCGTTGATAACCTGATTTACTCTCATGATCAGCTGGCAGCCCTGGGCCAGCTGGAACCGGGCGGCTGGCTGGGCGGGCTGCGGCAAGAAACCCTGCGGCGCGGCGAAGAAAACGCTATTAGCTACTACTACTGGATGGTGATTGGCGAAGCCGACTCGCAACTCGACGATGACCGGAAAGAGCCAGTCCTCAATAGCCGCTTTTTACAAGGCTATGATGCCCCGATGGGCACGGCCCACGGTTTGTCTAAGTTTCCCTATATTCGCGAAGCGCGGCGCATCGTCGGTCGTCCCTACTACGGCTACGAAGACGGGTTTGAAATCAATGAAGTGGACTTCACCTGGATTGACTTTAGCGATCCGTTTTATCAAGAAAATCTGGACCCGCAAACCTATGAACGACTGCGCATCGAAGTTGCTGGTCAGCAAGCAATCGATGCGATCGTCAACGAAACCGCTCCCAACGATATTCCCCAGCGCCGCCGCGCCCGCATTTATCCCGATTCGATTGGCATTGCCCAGTATGCGATCGACTTTCACCCCTGCATGTGGCTGACCCCGCCAGAAAGACCGGGCAATATTGAACGCCCCGGGGTCCGCCAGGCTCACGGCCAGGCTTATCCCACCCAGATTCCTCTGCGGGCGCTGATTCCTCAAAAAGTTGATAATTTGCTGGTGACAGGCAAAGGCTTGGCCATGAGCACGATCGCCGCTGCCGCCTATCGAGTCCACTCCTATGAATGGTCCGTGGGCGTGGGTGCCGCTGCCACCGCCGACTTCGCTTTGCGAAAGGGCGTTTTACCCTATGATTTGGTCGACAGCATGCCCACCCTCGATCCCCTGATGTACGAGTTAAGGCGCGAGTTAGAAGCCAGCGGTAATCCTACCCAGTTCCCAAATACCTCCATCTTCAACGAAGATTGGGAGGATTGGCGTCCTTGGTAGCGCAACGTTGAGTACTCTGATTTTCGATTTTGACGGCACGATCGCCGATAGCCTGTCGGCGATCGTCACCATCACCAACCGACTAGCTCCAGAGTTTGGCTTCCGCCCCACGCCCCTGGCCGAAGTGGATGCCCTGAAGGGACTGACCGCCCGGCAGCTAATTCGCTATTCCGGCATTCCAATACTCAAAATTCCGGCACTGCTGCGGCGAGTGCGCACCGAGCTGCGAGGACAAAGTGCCCAAATCTCCCCCTGTCAGGGCATGTCAGATATTATTAGAGAGCTGTACGCTCAGCAGCATCAATTAGCCGTCATCACTTCCAATACCCCAGAAGCCGTTCAGGCTTTTTTAATGGCCCATCGGCTAGACCACTGCTTTGTCGGCATCGACGGTGGTGGCACCCTGTTTCGCAAGGGCAAACTCATCGCCCGCTGCCTGGAACAGCATCAGATCGACACGGCTACGACCGTCTACGTGGGTGATGAGGTGCGCGATATTGACGCCGCTCGTTTTGCCGGTGTCCGCTCAGTCTCGGTCACTTGGGGATTTAACACCAAAGCGGCACTGATGGCCGCCCAACCCGACTGGGTCATTGATCGTCCGGAGCAACTGCTGGCGATCGCCACCGCGCTATCCTTACCGCATTGATATAGCAATCCGTGGATAGATCCGGTCAGTCAATGAAAGCTTGGTCAACGACTTGCCGAAAGGGTTGGCCAGACTGAATCTGTTTTCGCATGCGGTTTTTCAAAACAAACCATTGATGCTCAATGGGATTTAAATCCG
>JBCCJU010000105.1:0-20391 GCA_039027715.1 Cyanobacteria bacterium P01_C01_bin.120 | reverse complement strand
TAGCCCCTGTAGAAACTGGGTGGTGAAAAACGGATTGCCTTTGGTTTTGCCATAGACCAACTGCGCCAGCGGCGTGGCTGTCTCAGCCCCACACAGCAGCGTGTCGGCCACCAGTTGCGTCACGCTCGGCTCAGGTAGCGGTGCCAGGGTCAGTGTGTGCAAGGTCGCACCCTGTTTCTCCAATCCTTGCAGCGTGATCATCAGCGGATGGACCGGAAACACCTCATTGTCGCGATAGGCCCCTAGCACTAAAAAATAGCCTGCCGCCGACTCGTCCATCAGCAGCTTCAGCAAATCGAGGGTGGCGGCATCGGCCCACTGCAAATCGTCTAAAAAGACGACCAGGGGATGCTCTGGCATGGTGAACACCCGCACAAACCTACCAAACAGCAGGTTAAAGCGATTTTGGGCAGCGCTGTTGGAAAGTGCCACTACCGGAGGCTGCTCGCCGATGATGCGAGCCAGTTCCGGAATTACGTCAATGAGCACTTGCCCATTTTGACCCACCGCCGCCAGAATTTTGGTTTTCCAGTGGTGCAGCGCCGCATCCGACTCACCTAACAGTTGCTGCATCAGGCTGCGAAACGCCTGAATAAAGGCGGAAAACGGCACATTGCGGTTGAACTGGTCAAACTTACCCTTGATGAAATAGCCCCGCTGGCGGGTAATGGGTTTGTGGACTTCGTTGATGACGGCGGTTTTGCCAATGCCGGAGAAGCCTGCAACGAGCATCAGTTCTGACGCCCCTTGACTAACCCGCTCAAAGGCATTCAGCAATGTCTGCACTTCGACTTCGCGGCCATACAGCTTTTCGGGGATGAGAAAGCGATCGCTGCGGTCGGCTTCCCCTAACGCCAACGCGGTCGGTGCGGCTCCAGCGCGACGAGCCTCGTGCACTACTGCCAAATCGTGCTTCAGCCCCAATGCGCTTTGGTAACGCTCTTCCGCATTTTTGGCCATCAGCTTCTGCACCAGCTGCGACAGTAGCAGCGGCACCTCGACATTCAGCGCCTGGGCCGAGGGCGGCGGCTGGGCAATATGGCTGTGAATTAACGCCATTGGCTCCTCTGACTGGAAGGGCAACTCTCCAGTGAGCAGCTCAAATAGCGTGACGCCAAGGGCGTAAAAGTCGGCACGATAGTCGATGCCGCGATTCATCCGTCCGGTTTGCTCGGGCGCAAGATAGGCCAAAGTGCCCTCTAAGCCGCTAGGGATTTGAATTTCTTGGGTTTCCTTGGGCAGCAGCGAAGCGATACTAAAGTCGATCAGCCAAATTTGCTGTGTTTCAGGATGAATCAGAACGTTGGCAGGCTTAATGTCCTTGTGGATGACGTGGGCCTGATGCAGATGGTGGAGAATATCGGCAAATTGTTGAGCGATCGCCAGCACCTCCTCAACCGATAGCGGGTGCGCTTTGACATACTGATCGAGCGATATGCCGCCGACATCCGCCATCACTAGGGCATAGCCGTTGCCGCAAGTCTCCAGCGCCATGGGTTGCACAACGCCGGGAATAGCTAGATTTTTGGTGATCGTGTATTGATTACGAAACTGTAAGAGCTCATCAGGGTGAGGGTGAGAGCTCCGCAAAATTTTAATCACCGCAGGTTGATCATCGCTGCGGCAAACAGCTCGATAAACGAGCGTGCGAGTCCCTTGGTAGACAGTTTCAACAGCGGTGTAGTTAGACAGGTGTTGGAGTTCAACCTGATCAGCGGCGTTGTTCATAGAACAATTGTCAGAAGACGGTACGCTTTTTAGTAATGCCCAGAATAGAGGATGTGCACGCTAGCTCTGTAGCCAACCCGTATGTTCACTTAATATTGCTTTTCAGCACCTGACGAATACCTGCTTGCTTAAGGCGGCAAACAAATGCGGAAATCAGTACATCGGTTCACTGCTAGTTGCACCTCCAAACAACTGCCATGGGCATTCACCCTAATTTGCTGGGCGATCGCTAACCTAAACCCAGTATTTTAGCAATATCAGAAATTTTGGCTTCAGTTACTTCTGCTAAGGAACGTGTCACCTTTGCCAACCAGTAACGCAATGGTGTTGCCTTCGCGACCTTTCGTGGTATCTGAAAACGTAGCCAAGGTGCTGGCTACAAACTAGTATTTGTACTCTTCGACGAATCTGGAGAAGCCTTGTGCCACTAAGAAGAATTTATGACTGGGTTTCTGATTGACCCGAGCAGCCTTACCACCTTAAGCAGACCGGTCGGGCTGCTGACGTTACCCGGCGACAGCCTCCTCATTCATTAAAGAAATGAATACTCAGATTTACCGAATCTAATTTTCTTTGGAGAATCGAGCTGCATCAGCATGAAACTTCTATTGATTCCGGGAACTATATAAAAGATATTGTCTTAGGAACACTATGAAATTTCTGTTTGTGATTGGGGTAGAAGGGACTGGTCATCACATGATTGGTTCAATATTGTCTGATTACAGAAAGCGAGATGATTCCGTCTTCGAAGGTGAATGGCATGACCTATTAGCTAATCACTGGGACTACGAGAAGTTCAAAAAGCATGAAGGTCTATTCAGCTTTATTGGCCAAAAAGATTTAAAGGATAAGTTGAAGAACATATTTCAGAAATACGAAGCTAATCAAGTTAAAAACCTATTCGAGCACACTTCATTTCCCTATGAACAGCCGAGGGAGTCGCTTCGCCGTCCAGATATCATAAATTTTGAAGAGCTCACAAAAGATACTATTGATGTCAAATATTTAGTCTTATACCGCAATCCCATTGCCGCCACCTACAGTGCAATTCGCAGGAAGTTCACCGATAACGTTTATTATCAAGCTCGAATTGCCGAAAGCAACTATATTTATATAGAACGTCAGTTTAGTCAGGTATCCGACAACAAATATCGAGTCGTTCACTTCGAAGAATTCTTGGAAAATCCTGAGCATTATGGAAAAAAACTTTCTGAATGGTGGGAGCTAGAGCACGAAGTTGTGGAAGTAGGGCTAAAAAATCTTCGCAAACCCTCCGGCATGTCAAAGATTCCAGGGGATTCTAGAAAATTTCTAGAGAATTTCTTCAGCGAAGCCCGCCTGAATCAGTGGCAGGAATTTTACAATAGCAACAAATTATAGATTTATTTTTTATATCTATAGACGAACCATAGCTCAGGAGAGGCTGTTTCTTGTGCTAACTTCACCACGCTATTTGGCTGATTGTATTTGCTTCAAATAGGGAAAAACTCTAGAAGCATAAAAGGATTGAAGCTGGTAAGAAACCACAAAAATAAACGGTATCCCGACACCTAGGATAAACACAGATTGCAGATAGGATGGGTTGTTCCAAAGGGTGCTCATAACAGCCCAAATGGGTCTATGAAACAGAAAGACACAAAAAGAGGCAGTGTTGAGATACTTCAATAGATAGGCCTGCTGCTTTGAGATGCCTGCATTACTCAGTTGCGAAAACATTACGATAAAAGCCGGCAAGGTGAATCCAAACACGACGGTTCGTTTCAAAATAAAGAACGTTAGTGCGTCTTTAGATAAGTAGAGATTTAAACCAATAAAGGCGATCATACTCGCGACCAAAGTAGCTACTAGAATGGCCAACTTTGTGTTTGAAGATGATTTATGATCTTGTTGCGGTGACATAGAGAAGACCATGCCAAATCCAAAAAATAGAAAATAGATGTCAAAATCTCCTGGGAAGAAATCGATTCTAAATAAAGCAAAACAAGCAAACCTGGCCAGATAAATGCCGACTGTCAGTAAAGAGAGCATCAGTAACAGCCGCGATCGCTTTGTCGGTATTCGTAAAATAGGAAATAACGCATAGCAGAAAAATAAATTGCTGACAAACCAAATAGTTAAGTAGTTAGCTTGAAAGAAATTGGGAAGCCAGGACTGTAACGCAAGAATATGCATGACAAAATTTCCTGAATTTGGCAGCAAGTCAAATGCATACGGATAAGCTGTAAAGGTCGATGCAATTACTGCCAGGAAATATAAGGGATAAATGCGCAAAAAGCGACCAATCAAAAACGCTTTCGTTGGCTCTGATTTTTTAGATAGCGCTAGTTTGTATCCTGAAAGAAATAAAAATCCTCCAACCGCTAGCTTTTGAAAGATCTGATCGATGCCCGCCTCATAGGGATTGATAAAGCGGTGAGTGATTTCCCACAAATAGTCTTTGGTATAATTTACTGAATGCAGACACAACACTAAACCTACAAACAATAAATTCATCCATATAATCGAGTCGACGTACGTCTTCGAAGCGTTTTTATGAGATGCCATATCGATTTTTGAACCCTTTCAAGAATAGCTAGGGATAAGAGCTATATAAAAAAGCTCTGACTAGTAAAATTGACTAATTTAGCTGTTATCAAAGTACTGCGAGTGCGATACTAAAATATTGATAGACTATGGAAATCGGTTGTTAGAGCCGTTCTTAAATCCGAAAATAAAGCCCTCATGCTGAGATTTTTCGGGAAGTTCTTCTAGATCTTGTGTTGTTCCCATTTTGTAGAGGTGATATCCGTAAGCCCTAAGGAACTCTTGGATTTCAGAAGGCTGATAATCAAATCCTAAGCAAGCTCGATGCAGACAGTTGTAGATCACTATCGGGGCTGAGTCTTTTTCAAGTATCGCCGTAGCGCCCTTCAGGATGGGGAGTTCAGCACCTGAAGCATCGATCAGGAGTAAGTCGGGCTGTGGAAACGTCTGCTCATTGAGAATCTGAGTGAGACTCTGCGCTGGCACCTCTTTCACGGCGACAATATCGCAATTTTCGTCGATGGGCTTGCCAACTGTATTGAAAGTATCACGGCCTTGGCGATTGATTTGCAGCATGACGCTGCTCGCTTGCTCACAGACCGCAACCGGCGCAATTGAAACATGCTCAGCACATGCATTGAGTTCGAGGTTTTTGGCTAGTAAGGTGCATAGGTTAGGATCAGCTTCTATGGCACAAACTTTGCCCTGGACAGCTCTTAGCGCCATTGGAATGGTCGTGACCCCAACATTTGAACCCACTTCGACGATTTTTGAATCTGGGGCAATTAAGGAAAGGATGGCTCGCAGCGTTTGTTGCTTTGACGAAGCCTGTATCCACAGTTCTTTGACTGCGCCGCCAGCCGGATATAAACAAAACGGCTCATCTTTTACCTTAAAGTTGAGCGATCTATTGATACCGCGTGCTTGGTAAGCTGCCGACTTTATCGATGACTTGAGCTGTTTCTGCGATTTAAAGATAAAGTGCTTGGCTCTGGCCGAAAGTGCCAGGGAATCGACAAAATTATCTACTTGCCGGTTCTTGACTCCTCCCGCACCGGCAAAAGTTCGCAGATTGTATTTGATGGCAAGATTGGAAAAGATAGTTTGGTCGCCCCGATTTTCGACAAATCCCAGAATGTTCGGCAGGCCGCAAGTGTTGGGTTTTACATACGATGCGATTCTCTCATCAAGGTTAAATTGCAACCATTCATTGACGAATTTTTGAGTAAACTCGTTTTTCTGAAGCAAAAACCAAGTGTTCTGAAGTGCCTTTGCTCCATAAAACTTCTGTGAGTCACAGTCCATGTAAACAAAAGCATCTCGCTTTGTATACTTCGAGTTTTTTTCTCCCCATTCATGGAACAGTGTGCCGCCGTTTTTCTCACATAACTTAACTAACGTATCTACAGGGCGATTGATTTCATAACGGCCACAGTCATAATAAAAAATGACATCTCCATTATCGATTTTATCAAGTAAATTTTGGACAATAAATGGCTTCCAAACAGCGCCATTCTCGAAGCGATTTTTGTCTAAATATTCCTGATTTTTATCATAAAAAGATGTCGCTGAAAACGTTGGCCAACTCCAAGAGATGATGTTCTTTATGCCTTGCCGTTTTGCAGATTCATTCAGGTTTTTTTGATTTTTAATAAATCTGCCACCTTTGTGCCCGAAGCGATCGTCCGCATAGTTGAGTAAGTAAATTTCCATGATTCACTTATTTATTCAGTAAAGTTTTGACGTGCCGCTTGATCTTTTGTGTAAAAGAGCGAAATTGTCCATCAGTCTTCGTTTTCATCTCCATTGCCTTTCCGTATTTCGAATAGACATTGAGATGAGACAATTCGGGATTAAAGCAAAGGGCAGCAAAAGCTACATTAGAGATGCCGTGAATGAGAAAATCTGTACGTGACAGCATGATTGACTCAATCAGAACCTGCTCTCCTAAAACAGCACCACCAAACTGCAGATGCGGACTATTGCCCTCATCCGATCTCTGAGCATCATAGGTTAAGAGTCTTTCTTTGTAGCGGGCCTTAAAAATATCGACGGTATTTTGAGTGTCTGTCGCCAAGAAGATTTGAGCATCGGGAAACTTCTTCAGCGCCATATCAACCTCACGCATGTAAGTCTGCTCATCTAAATGCGGCTTCCCGTACCATCCAGTGACTTCAACACTGCGCTCAGTGCCGCGCATGTGTACACCAATTAATTTTTTACCTACAAATTCATGCTGATAGAATCTCTCGATCTTCGCTTCAATATTTGGTGTGATCCTGATATAGCGGTCAATCAAACTGCGAAAAATACTTCTTCGTTCTTCATGAATTTCCTGCTGACCTGGATCGAATTCCGCCCAACAGTTGGTAACCTTCACGTTATCTGGAACTAAGATGCTGCCGCGCGTATCTCCGGTGTACTCTTCAGGAGGATTATGGGTGATATCAGCCTTTGAATACTCAAAAATACTGGCATGTCTAAGCCGCTCAATCGGCTCATTGAAAATATGCTCGATTCTCAAGCTAGTAACCGGCTCAAAGTAATATTCCCAAGCGTTTCCTTGACGCCCATCATAGCCATCCTTTGACCAATAAAGGCAGTTGCTACCAAAAAATACAACAGGTATAGCACCCTCCTTGTCGGCCTGATAGATATGACCGAGAATCTGAAAAAATAATGCGAAAAAACCAACCTTTCTTGATAGGCAAACAACGATTTTATTGTTGGTTATCGCAGCAGAGCTTAGTTCATTTAGAGTGCTCATGTAAATTAGCGATTTTCAACTACAGAACTTAGGATTTTATGCAAATTTGAAAGAGATTTTTCTTCAGAGAAATCTCTTTCAATCCTCTGACGCGCCGCTTCGCCAAGCGTTTTAGCTAGCTGCGGATCTTTGGCTAATGTGATCATGTGATTGGCATATGTCTGAATATTTCCTTCCTCGACAAGCAGCCCCGTTTCTCCCTCGACAATGACCTCTGGAATCCCATCATGCTTGGTGCCTACTGATGGCAAGCTCATGGCACCAGCCTCCAGAAAGACCACTCCCAAGGATTCACTATCGCCAGAACTTGTCCTTAAGGAATGTTGGACAAAGGCTCTCGCCTCTTTGAAATGTTCAACAATTTCGTCGGGGGAACGCGAGCCTAGCAATGAGATCTGTTCTTCAAGATTGAGCGCAAAGATAATTTGCCGACAGGCCTCTAACAAGGGACCATCGCCGATCATCGTCAGACGAGCCGAAGGCACATGCTCAAGTACTTTTTGAAAAGCGAGTACAGTTAGCTGTGGTGCTTTCTTTTCGACAAATCGACCCACGGCAACAAAATGTGGAGGAGCTATGCTCGGATCGCCTCCCTTAAATTTGCTAACGTTGACCCCATAGTGATTGACAGCAATACGGTCATGGGAAGCACCAATCGTGCAAAGTTGATTGGCCATACTCTGCGATGCGGCAATTAACAATGCTGCTCGGTCAAACAGCCTTGCATATCCTTTTTTATGTTTTTCAACCGTGGAATATTGAAAAGCGTCGTATCCATGAAAGTGAACTACGAGCGGAATTCTGGCATTCTCACAAGCAGACGATACGGCCACACCGGTTGGTCCATATTCCGCTAAAACCACGTCAACTTTCTGTTGCTTTAAGTAATTACATAGAGCCTGTTCTTTTGGCTTGTCGATTAGCTGTGAGTTCGATGCTGAAACCTCTAAAATTCGACGACTTGCTTTCTGGAATATATTTGGCTGATGTAATATTTTCCCATTTAACACTCGCTGAGGGAAAAATGAACCTTCTCCAACTAAGTTGACTGTATCAACATTCAGGTGATGCATGTGGGAGTGAATAAACGTTTCGGAGTATATATTGCCGTTAGGGGCAACAACGCACAGCTTCATTTCTTTGATCCTAGAATAATTTAAGAGCGACTGACTGGTTGATACTGACTAGTTGAGTTATGGCGGGAGCTTTACTAGCAATAGATAAAGGCAGTTAAGTACAGATTGCTTGAGAAATTTTCAGTACAAAAGGGCAGATTAATCTAAATAAAAAACAAAACAAAGATCATAGTCTGATCGATAAACTATTTTCAATTAGCAAAGTTTCTGTTTTAATATTGAAAGCGTCAGCAGGCGTGACAGTGTCACATAGAAATCACATGAAAATTTAGATTTAACTTTACTGTTTACCGGCTATGATTTTGTGTTCGAGTACCTCTAAGGACTGCAAAACGCCTAATGATGCTTGATAGGCTTGGGATGTGTACTCTTGCTCTTCCTTGGAAGCATCTTCTGCACCATAGCTCAATAGTTCTAATACGCCTAAAATTCCGTTCA
The DNA here is from genome assembly GCA_039027715.1 of Cyanobacteria bacterium P01_C01_bin.120. Lineage (GTDB taxonomy): Bacteria > Cyanobacteriota > Cyanobacteriia > Phormidesmidales > Phormidesmidaceae > Halomicronema. The sequence continues at coordinate 11,799 of JBCCJU010000105.1, read as the reverse complement.
TTTGAGAACGGATCTTGTAAGAGACTTCACTCAGACTGTTTTGTGCCAAGTTGAGTTCTGACATAGTTTCGTCTGAAGGGGCAGAGTCTTCAGCCGTATCTGAAAACTGGATGGAGTGTAAGTGAGCGTAGTGACCGCCCTGTTGGAGAAGCGTTTGATGATCACCTACTTCAACAATTTCACCTTTGTCTAGCACAGCAATCTCATCGGCTTTTTTGATGGTGGATAACCTGTGGGCAATGACTAATGTTGTCCGATCTTGACTCAAGTTTTCTAATGCTTGCTGTACTAATCTCTCTGAAACGGTATCGAGGGCGCTGGTTGCCTCATCTAAAATCAAAATTTCAGGATTTTGCAGTAGCGCTCGAGCGATTGAAAGGCGTTGACGTTGTCCACCCGATAGACGCACACCGCGATCGCCAATTTGAGTATCAAACCCTTCAGGCAAGGCTAAAATAAAGTCTGCAGCGTTAGCAAGCTTGGCAGCTTGAAAGACGTCTTCATCGGTAGCAGAGGGGTAACCATATTTAATATTCTCTCTGACCGATGTGTTAAAGAGAAAGGTCTCTTGGCTGACGATGCCAATCTTTTTGCGATATTGATGGACGTCATACTCTTTCAAATCGGTGCCATCAATTTTAATCTCCCCTTTGGTGGGATCGTAAAAACGAGCTAGCAAATCTGCCATCGTTGATTTGCCAGCCCCTGAAGAGCCAACAAGCGCCAACGTATTGCCTTTAGGAAGAGTGATGTCGATATTCTGTAAGTTCCACTGATCGCTTTGTGGATATTGAAACCAAAGCGAACTGAAATGAATATCACTTTTAAGTTCGTCGAAGTTGCGCTTACCGGGTAGCATGATAGGCTTATCTGCCCGGTTGAGAAAATATTCCAGATTTTCAACGCCGGAAGATGCATTGGCCAACTGATTTCGTGCTGAATACAGCTTATTAAAGAATGGGAGTAGTCGCGTCAGGATGAAAAGGTAAGTCAGAATAATTGAAGAAAAGAATTCAAGATTTGAGGAGAAAATGATTCTGCCAGCAATCACTAAAATCACAATGCCAACAACGCTGGATACTTCATTGACAGGGCCAACCGCAGCAAAACTCATTGTGGATTTAAAATTTGCGGCTTCTCTATTGTTGATGAGGTAATTCGTTTCACGAAATTCCATGTCCTCATTTGCAACCGACTTAATTAACCGAATACCAGATAAGACTTCGACCAAGTGGATTGAATAGGCTGCTGATGACTTTGAAAGTTCTTTCCCTGCTGCCTTGGCATATTTAATAAAGATTTGGTTGACAAGCGCTAAAAGCCCTAAAACTAAAGTTGATATCAGCGTTAGTCTCCACGAAATCGACACCAAAATCCCTAAAAAAACTAGAATACTGGTGGCGCTTGTAAGAACTTGAATGATATTGTTTATTGATGTTGAAACGCGGGAAACTTCTGTATTGATATAGTTCATCAAGTCTCCCAACTTGGTTTTTGAAAAATATTCCAAATCCAAGTCTAAAAGCAGCTGAAAACACTCCTTGCGCAACTTTTTAGATACTTTTTTGGCCAGTGAAGCCGCCGCAAATGAAGTCAAGAACATTGTGAGCCCTTTAAGGGCAATGGTCAGAAATATTGTCCCCATCATTGCAGTAAGTTTATGCTGCGGTGGGATGTCGTCAAAAACTGAAAATAAAGTTTCTAGCAGAGGGGGGAGATTGCTTGAGGAAATAATATCTAACCCTAAGAAATTAATCACAATTGGTATAACCAAGGTCATGCCAATGCCATTAAATAATGCGCCTGAAAAACCTAGAAGTATCGATAATAATACCCAATGAAAATAATCCCTGCTCAATTGAAATAGCAGTCTATCGGACTTATTCATAAGTTTTTGCCATTTTATGTGGGACTTTCAAATGCTAATGACCGACAGACTTGTTGACTTGCCAATTGTTCAATTGAAATTTGCTTGAAAATACTTAATAGCAGATATGTTTTACTCACCAAGCATTCTGCCAATGTTAAAGCGTAAAATCCATTGCCTTTGGATAATCAGCTCCAGCAAAATCATGAAAGCTAGAGTTGGGAAGCCAGTCTCAATTGTCGAAGTTAGAGTACCCACTGATGCCTCAAGGCTCACACTCTGCAACTGTTAAGCGTTTATCAGATTGAATTTGCTGTCATTGGCCACTCTAGCGTCAGTGGACCAAGGTGACCGACTCGGTAGTCGTGAAGGATGCTGCGAGCGGTGCGTTCGAGATCGCCCTGGTATCGAATTTCTGCGAGTACTTGCAGATAAGAGTCTCCAGTGAGATTTTTAACTGGTAAATGATATCGATGCTCCAGGCTAGATAGGTATGGTGAATCCTTAATCTGATCTTCCATGACTCTAAAAAGCTCAACCAGGCTACTAGCAATACGCTGATTGTCGTAGGCGGCTTGGCCGATGTCATCGCAAATAGCTAACTTAAGAGCGGCTGCTTGATCTTTTAACTGCGCCGGTAAGATTCCGGGGGCATCCAGTAATTCCAGATCATCAGCAATCCGAATCCATCGGAGTTGCCGAGTGACGCCAGGTTTTCGAGCACTGGCTACCACCTTTTTTTTCACTAGACGATTAATCAGCGCCGATTTGCCGACGTTAGGAAAACCAATGACCACAGCTCTCACAGCGCGGGGACGCATGCCCCGATCGCGCCGTCGCTGATTCATTTCATAGCCTGCCGCTTGGGCGGCTTTGGCAATTCCAGCAACTCCTTTTCCTTGCTGTGCATTGGCAAAGATGGGGTTTTCACCCTGGTCCCGCAGCCACGTCTCCCAGGCGGTGCGAGCCGTTGTCGAAATCATATCGACTCGATTAATCACCAGAATATGCCCTTTACCCTCAATCCAGCGGCTAATTTGAGGGTGCCGAGTGGCTAGGGGAATGCGCGCGTCGCGGACTTCCAATACCACATCCACCCGTTTCAACTGCTCTTGCAGCGCTTTTTCGGCTTTAGCAATGTGACCGGGATACCACTGAATTGCAGGTGTCATAAGGTATGGAGAAGAAATGGACAGCTGTGGCTCAGGTTAACAGCTGTTGCCCAATGCCCGTAAAGGAATCGCGGAAAAATCGGCAATGCCAGTTCTCCCATTATTTTGAATCGAGATTCCTGATATCGTGAAAAATCAGTGGTTTGTGCTGGAGTGATTGCGTGGTTAACGTTTGCCTGGCTCTAGAATATAAATGCTTGCTCTGGAATAGCAGCATTTAATTTTTCAACACAAACAAAGCATTGGCAAGCAGTAGGAATGGTCAGAATACATTTGAGAGCGGCTTCATGTTAACGGCAGAACGTTCTGACATGCCGACCGTTTTTCCTTTGACGGCGGTTGTGGACCAGGCAGCTATCAAATTGGCGCTGTTGCTTGCGGCGATCGATCCTGGTTTGGGCGGGGTTATTGTTGCTGGTCGACGGGGCACAGCCAAATCAGTGATGGCCCGAGCAATACACCAGCTTTTACCGCCGATTGAAGTCATTGTGGGTTCATGCTGTAACGCTGACCCTGCCGACCCTCAGCGATGGGATGATGAAACGCTGGAACGGTTGAGCTTTTCAGCTCAAAGCGTAGATGAACTGCCAACCCAGGTGATTTCAGCCCCGTTTGTCCAGATTCCTTTGGGGGCAACGGAGGACCGATTACTGGGTTCCGTCGATGTAGCGAAATCAATCCAGGCAGGTGAAACAGTTTTCCAGCCAGGGCTTCTGGCTGAAGCTCATCGTGGCGTCCTCTATGTAGATGAAATTAATCTGCTGGACGAACAAATCAGCAATTTATTATTGTCAGCTCTTACGGAAGGCCGCAATCGCATTGAGCGAGAAGGCATCAGCTTTCAGCATCCCTGCATGCCGTTATTGATTGCGACTTACAATCCAGAAGAGGGACCACTGCGAGATCATTTACTCGATCGCATCGCGATCGCCCTCTCCGCTGACCAAGAACTTTCGCTGGAAAGTCGCGTCAACGTTGTTGATCAATTTACTCGTTTCACCAACGATCCCGAAGGTTTCCTGGGGGCACAGAGCGAAGAGCTTGAAGCGCTCAAAACACAAATCATCCTGGCGCGTGAATGGTTAAAGGATGTGCGCATTACGCGCGAGCAGATGCAGTATTTAGTTACGGAAGCGATTCGTGGCGGAGTACAAGGACATCGAGCAGAATTGTTTGCGGTGCGGGTCGCCAAGGCGCATGCTGCCCTTGATGGCCGCAACATAGTTACGGCTGATGACTTACGAGTTGCCGTTGAACTGGTTATTCTGCCTCGAGCAGTACCAATGCCGCCGGATGAACAACCACCGTCCCCGCCGCCGCCACCGCAAAACCAGCAAGAGGACGATCAGCCCGAAGAATCCCAAAATGACAGCGATGATTCAAATGAGGATCAGGATAATGACGAGCAAACAGAAGAGCCACCCCCAAGCTTGCCTGAAGAGTTCATCTTTGATCCCGAGGGTGTGGTAATTGATCCCGCCTTGCTGCTGTTTGCTCAATCTTTGACTCAACAAGGAAAATCAGGCAGCCAAAGCCTGATTATTTCTGAAGAACGCGGACGCTACATCAAACCAATGTTGCCTCAAGGGCCGGTGCGTCGCATTGCCGTTGACGCTACCTTACGCGCAGCGGCGCCGTATCAGAAGGCTCGGCGGGCGCGTGAGCCCCACCGCCAAGTAATTGTCGAGCAAGGTGACATTCGGGCTAAAAAATTGGCTCGGCGAGCGGGATCGCTCATCATATTTGTCGTCGATGCTTCTGGCTCGATGGCGCTAAATCGCATGCAGTCTGCTAAAGGAGCTGTTTTAGAGCTGCTCAATGATGCTTATCAGAACCGGGATGAAGTCGCATTAATTCCCTTCCGGGGCGAGCAGGCGGAAGTATTATTGCCGCCAACCCGCTCAATCTCAATGGCCCGACGCCGATTAGAACGGATGCCCTGTGGGGGGGGATCACCACTGGCGCACGGTCTGACACAAGCGGTGCGGATTGGCACCAACGCTCAACAGTCAGGTGATATTGGCAATGTGGTCATTGTGGCAATTACGGACGGGCGCGGGAATATTCCGCTGGCGCGCTCACTAGGAGAATCCCCCGAGTCGGAGGAAAAGCCAGACATTAAGCAAGAGCTGCTAGATCTCGCAGGGCGCATTCGCAGCACCGGTTTTCAACTGCTGGTGATTGATACTGAGCGCAAGTTTGTATCCACCGGTTTTGGCAAAGAGTTGGCCAAGGCCGCAGGGGGCAAATACTATCAGTTACCCAAGGCCACCGATCAAGCGATCGCTTCAATGGCTCGCAGCGCGATCGCCGACATGCAATCCTGAGAGTTTTAACCACGCTCGTCTGCAATTCAGTCAGCAGCTCTCCAGAAATAAGAATATTCCCGTAGACGGACGTCGAGGAATGCGACTTAAAATGATTAGGTACTTCATTGATAAGCTTCGCTGACTCAGCAGCTCAACATTAGAAAAGAGTTTGCAAATAATTTCTTTGCTGAAAACTGTTGCAGGCAGTGGCAAATTATCAAGGAAACAGCGCGTGTGGCAGCCTTTGATCAATCAAAATTATGCAGTTGAATCTGATGTGGCCCCTTGATCCCCAAGTTTTGGGAAATCGGATTCAACATCTTTCAGATTGACAGGATACAACTCACTTTTAAATAAATTAAAATTCAAGATTTGCTCATCCTGGATTGCTTTAGGAGTAATCCAGCCGACATCACTGCATTTCTAAGGCGTTTATTGAGCCCGTACGAGAGAGCTAATTGCATCTAGGGTGAAGCTACAATGAGTTTATTGAAATGCTCCCATGAAATTTTGCTAGCCCCCGATTAAAAAATTGGCAGAGTGGTCTAGATGGGCACCTGCCCATTCGCTGCGATACCCTTGACAGGAGCTTTATGCTTGCGGATAGTGGCGGTAAGACCAGGTATTGTCAACTTTCCCGTCAAATTGCCCGTATTGCCCGCAGGCAAAGCGGTTATTGCTAATTTTGAGAGTCTGATTACAAATCTTGATCAGATCTGCTCAATTTTTATTGTTTGATTTTTTTGAAGCTTCTGCAAATCATCCTGATTGTTTACCTACAGACTCGTAAATAGAGTGCTAATCAGCCTCTTAAACGCGGGAAAGCTAAGGTTGATTTCTACAGTGCTTTAGTCAACGCCATTGCGGAACAAGATGAAGCCAAGCAGCACTCACCTTCCCGTCGAGAGATCTTTAGCTGCCATCGTATTGACCGATGCGGTCAGCTTTAGTGCTCGGATGTCAGTTGACGAAGAAGGAACTCTGAAACTTATTCAACGCGATTTAAGCCTGATCGCAGATCAGTGTGAATGCTTTGGTGGAAAAGTGCTTAAATCCACTGGTGATGGTTTACTGATGTCTTTTTACAGTGCTGTGCAAGCCGTTCTGTGCAGCCAAGAAGTACAAAAACAGCTGTCCAGCATGACCGAAGGATTGTGCCGGGAAGAATTTTTACAACATCGAATCGGCATCCACTTGGGCGATGTTCTATTCAGCCATGACGATGTGCTCGGCAACGGCGTCAACATTGCGGCACGCCTGCAAACCAAATCATCGCCTGGTGGCATTTGCATTTCGCAAACTGTTTATGACGTAGTCAAGGCTCGAGTTGACATTAACGCCAGTTTTTTAGGGCCGCTTAAGCTCAAGAATATTCAAGAGCCCGTCACAGCTTATCAAATTCCACCGTTTGGACAATCGGCCACAATGGTGGTCTCTGGGAATCAATGGGGCGTACTCACCGAAGAGCAGACGGCCTTGGAAGTGGCTGCTCAGACATTACAACAAGATCCAGAAAGCCGCCGCATCAAGAAACTTGTTTTTGGTACCTATCAGGGCGTTTGGGAAAATGATCCCAGAGTGCTGGCAGAATTTGATCTGGGGACTATGTTGAAGCAACTGCGCCAGCGGCATCACACACTCATTGCTTTAGAAAAAGCGCTGCAATTGATGGCTTCCCGGCTAAATCACAAAGAAATTTACTTTGCTGTTGCAGACAGTATTTTGGCAGCGCTCGAGCCGGCCTACGATGAGTCAGCTTCCGAGGCAGCCCCCAACTTAATTTCTGATAGCTTGCAAGACCATTATCAGGAGGCTGCAGATAAACTTACGCAGCATGGCGATCATCTACGCATCAAAAAACTTTTATATGCTATTTTGCACACGGCCTGGGAGAACGACCCTAAAGCGCTGGCTTTACACACGATGGTTGAGCTCGTGAATGACGTGCATGAACTGGCGCCTACTGAAGAAGATTTAACGTATCATTTGGAACGCATCATCAAGCGGCTTAATCGCCAAGAACGCTACACGCAGTTGGCGCTGATTATTTCCGAAACTTTTCATCCCCTATACGGCACTACAGGCATGCCACTGGCGGCAGCCACGAACGTTAAACAGCTTGAAATTTCAGAGTCCCAATTCACTGTTATGGGCCCTGATAGCGATGTCATGTCCGTTGCTAACGACGAAGGTCTTACTTCGCTAACTGGTTGGGCTCAGACCGATCCCTCAGAAGATCAGACTTGTGCCCACGACACCTCAGACCAACCAAGTCGTCAATTGTCCAGTGAGTCTTGCACAATTGATCCCACCGCATTGCGCGATCGCGCTAATTTATACAATTTGCGCATTGAAATTATGCGATACACCAATCCACTACGGGCTAAGATTTTGTTATTGTCGACTGTCAGAAGTCCCTTTACAGCAACCCGCCAAGACTGGTTGACGCTCAAGTCTAAATCGCTAGACGATTTGCTCCAGGAAACTTTTGAGTACTGTCAAACCTTCTCTGACTTAGAGAGCAAACTTACCATCATGTGTCATTGTGTCGATAATGTAGGCGATAACCTTCAAACAGCAGGCGCCATACTTCAGGCAATGAAACCGTTCTATCCTTGATGAGACAGGCAGCACGGGCTCGCTGGTTAGCCATATCGTAGAGCCTCGTCTTGTTGGCTTGTCTTCTCTGCCGCATAGTGTCCTTCGACCATGACTCCACAAGAAATTCTCAAACGCTATGCCGCTGGTCAAATTAATTTCAAAGGCTTTTCTCTGAATGGCATAAATCTTTCAAAAGCAGATTTGATTGGCGCAAATCTGCAGCTTACTGATATGGAAAGTGCTAACCTGAGTTTTGCTTACCTGAGTCGGGTTAACTTTCAGCAAAGTAATCTCTCCCGTGCCCAACTTTTAGGGGCCAATCTGAATCAAGCTAACCTTATTCAAGCCAACCTTAGTGACGCTAATTTGCATGGCGCCAGTTTGCAGGGCGCCGACCTACGCAGTGCTCAACTGCCTCTGGCTGATCTGATGGATGCTAATCTCATCGAGGCTGATTTGAGAAATGCTGATCTAAGCGGTGCTAATCTTACTGGTGCCTGTTTGCGAGGCGCGAATCTGCGCCAAGAAGACCGCAAGTATGTTGCTAATTTGCGAGGCGCGAATCTGCGCCAGGCGGATCTCGAAGGAGCCAACCTGCGGGGAGCGGATTTAGCGTATGTCGATTTTAGAGAGGCAAATTTGGCTAATGTCAGTTTTCAGTTTGCCGACTTGCGGGGAGCCAATTTATCCAAAGCCTATTTGCGAAGCGCTAATTTTAGTGACGCTAAAATGACTATGGTCAACCTGGAAGATGCTGATTTGACCAACGTACGCGCTAATCGGGTTGACTTATCAGAAGCGCGGCTTAATCGAGCCATCCTCATCGACATTCGCCTAGCAGACGCAACTTTACTGGATGCCTCGCTGCAAGACACCGTCATCAATCGCGGTAATCTCAACTTATCTGATTTGAGTCATGCCAATTTCAGCAGAGCGCAATTAAAATCAGCGACCTTCGTTGAAGCCTACCTAGGACGTACCAATCTGACAGGTGCTGATCTGACTGACGCCATTCTTACCCGAGCTGAAATTAGTAGCGCTGTTTTTATTGAAGCCATATTAACGGGAACAACCATGCCAGATGGCAGTATTCATCAGTAAGCAGTGGTTGATACAGGCTATGAAAGCAGCCTGATTCGGAATTAGGCCTTTAGCACAAGCGTCTCCTTGTCATCCCGTCAGCCCACGAAAACAACTCGCGCATAGGAGATTGTCTATTACGCTGCTATTTTTCGACTTTTATAATCTGTTGTGGACCGATGATGGACAGAATTGAATTTTTCGATCGCTGGGCTCCGCACTATGACTGGTTAGTGCCCTCAGTGTTTTATCAGGCAGTTCATGTGCGGCTGCTGGAATTTGTCGAGTTACCACCTACGGCTGCCGTATTAGAAGTCGGCTGTGGTACTGGCAAGCTCCTAAACCGGTTGGCGCAACATTGGCCAGAGCTTTTAGGAACTGGCTTGGATGCTTCTGCTGAAATGCTGTCCCAAGCGCAGCGCCGCACTTCCCATGGCGATCGCCTGCAATTTCTCCATGGCAAAGTAGCGGATCAGCCTTGGGGAAACCAGACTTTCGATGCCGTATTTTGCTCCATCAGTTTTTTACACTATCCCGACCCGGTGGCGGCATTAGCCGCGATCGCCCTTGCCCTCGAGCCTCACGGTCGATTTTATCTGGCGGATTTTGTGCCACCACCTTGGCTAAATGTCGATGTCTGGCAAAGTGGTCGCCTGTCTGAGGGAATTGCCCTTTACAGCGCCGTCGCCCGTGAGTCCTTGGGTGGTCAGGTCGGACTGCAGTGCGATCGCCATGCGTATCTTTTGGGACCAGTGATGATGACACAATTTTCGCGACCGCCGACACTGGTAGCGGAATTGGCATAAGCAATGGGAGAAATTTGGAGCGCTGCAGCAGGCTAACGTAAGTTTCTTTATGATTGAAAAGACCTTATTCACAAACGCCATGACTGCCCTTTCCGCTCCCGAACAGTCTGCTGCGGCTCAAGCTGCTGCTATAGTGCAGGCTCAGCGCCGCTATTTTGCGAGCGGTCAGACTCAAGACATTGATTTTCGTCTAACACAGCTTAATAAGCTAAAAGCGGCAATTATTGAACATCAAGAGGCTATCATCGCCGCTGTCAGAGCTGACTTAGGGCGCCCAGAGTTTGAAGGCTACTTTGAACTTGGCGTCTTGGATGAATTGAAATATGTGCTCAAACGGCTGAAAAAGTGGGTTCAACCTCGGCGCGTAGGATTGCCGCTAACTCAATGGCCGGGCTCGGCTTGGGTGCAGCCGGAGCCTTTGGGCGTGGTGTTGATTATCGGTCCTTGGAATTATCCCTTTCAGTTAGTCATTTCGCCATTGATTGGCGCGATCGCGGCGGGCAACTGCGCTCTGATTAAGCCGTCTGAAGTTGCTCCCGCCACCTCCAAAGTCGTGGCTGATTTAATCCAGGCCACATTTCCACCAGAATACGTTGCCGTGATGGAAGGCGATGTGGACATGGCGCAGGCGCTACTACAGCAAAAATTTGACCATATTTTCTTTACCGGTGGCACTCGCGTTGGTCAGATTGTGATGGAGGCTGCGGCTAAGCAACTCACCCCCGTCACGTTAGAACTAGGCGGCAAAAGCCCTTGCATCATCGACCAAGACATCAATGTTGAGGTGGCAGCCAAGCGGATTATTTGGGGTAAATTCGTGAATGCAGGACAGACCTGCATTGCGCCTGACTATCTGCTGGTTCACAACTCGGTTAAAGCGGAGTTGATGGCGGCTTTGAAACAAGCCGTTCAAGGCTTTTTTGGCGATGATCCAGCGCAGAGTCCTGATTTAGCCAGAATTGTCAGCGATCGCCAATTTGACCGTCTAGTCGCTTTATTAGACGATGAGACAGCTTTCATCGGCGGCGAAACTCAACGAGAGCAACGCTACATTGCTCCAACAATTCTTGATGAAGTGACTTGGGATCACCCAATCATGCAGGATGAGATTTTTGGTCCGATCTTGCCTGTCCTCACTTACGACCATATTGATGAGGCGATCGCTCAAATCAACGTCCGCCCCAAGCCTTTGGCGCTGTATCTGTTCACCACCGACCGTAGTTTGCAAACTCGTGTACTAAATTCCACTTCGTCCGGAGGAGCCTGTCTTAACGATGTCTTTCTGCAGGTGGCAATCTGGGGCTTGCCATTTGGTGGCGTGGGTGACAGCGGTATCGGTGCTTATCACGGCCAGACTAGCTTTGAAACCTTCTCTCACCTGAAAAGCGTTTTGAAAAAACCATTCTGGTTTGACCTAGCGTGGCGATATGCTCCTTATGCCAGTAAAATCGGCTTTTTCAAAAAGGTCATTGGCTCTTCCTAAACGATCAAAAAAAGGCCAGGCACTTTCAAAAATACCGGGCTAATAAACTTGAACCATAGCGCCTTATACGACTTAACGTCAGTTCGACGACTTAGAAGATCGCTGGAAGCAAAGCTAACAGGTCTTTGAACTCCAGGTCTAAGGCCGGTTTCTTCGCTTGGTAGGTATAGGCGACCAAGGCCGCCAGAATATTGACCAGGAAATTGAGGGGACTGCGATGGCGGGAATGCTCAATCTGAAAGATGTTTTTGAGCTGGTCATTGACCGTTTTAATCAAGGCCCATTTGCACGGCAGCACTTTATCCAGGAGCTTGACCAGCTTGTTTTTCATCTTCTTCTTGTATAGCAATCCGTGGATAGATCCGGTCAGTCAATGAAAGCTTGGTCAACGACTTGCCGAAAGGGTTGGCCAGACTGAATCTGTTTTCGCATGCGGTTTTTCAAAACAAACCATTGATGCTCAATGGGATTTAAATCCGGG
>JBCCJU010000104.1:0-20452 GCA_039027715.1 Cyanobacteria bacterium P01_C01_bin.120 | reverse complement strand
GGGCTGGTCAACTCAGCCCCATGGACTACCGCACCTTCGCCTTGCCCTATCAGCAGCAGGTAGTGCGTAAAGTCAAGGCTGAGCATCCCCAAACGCCGCTAGTACTCTATATCAGCGGCAGCGCTGGCGTCCTGGAACTGATGGGTGAGTCGGGGGTCGATATCGTCAGTGTGGACTGGACGGTGGATATGGCGGAGGCCCGACGGCGTTTGGGACCAGACATGGCGGTTCAGGGTAATGTTGATCCTGCCGCGCTATTTGGCTCCAAGGAATTTATTCGCGATCGCATTTTTGACACTGTACAGAAGGCCGGTCGTCGCGGTCACATTCTGAACTTGGGCCACGGTATCTTGCCCGGCACCCCCGAAGATAATGCTGCCTTTTTCTTTGAAACCGGCAAGAACCTTGACCAGCTGCTAGCAGTTCCTGTCTAGCGGAATTTCATCCGAGTGATACGCTGGGATCACCTCAAAACACAGTTTTAGCTGGCAATGAGTCATCGTTTCTGACGGTATGAACTCTAGCGCTGGTTGGGTGATTTTAAGGTGAAGTGTATTTTTCGGCAGTGGCAGTGCGGTGTCTGAACTGATTCAATTTCCTGGAAACGAAGTTCCCAAGCGTATTTTTATGACGGGGGCTAGCGGCTGCATTGGCCATTATCTAGTCGAAACGTTGCTCGATCGCACCCCCCACGAGCTGTTCTTATTGGTGCGCAATCCCGCTAAGCTGCTGTTTAACTGGCAAAATGAGCCCCGCCTTCATTTAATCGAAGACGATATTCGCCACGTCGAGGCCCACGCGCCCCTGCTCAAAACTATGGACACGGCGATTCTGGTGGCCACATCCTGGGGGGGCGCACCCGAGATTTACGACATTAACGTGACCGCTAACCACCGAATTATGGAGCTGTTGGATCGCGATCGCTGCCAGCAAGTGCTCTATTTTTCCACCGCCAGTATTCTGGACAGCGACAACCAGCCCCTGAAAGCCGCCGGCGATATCGGCACCGACTACATTCGCAGTAAATATCAGTGCTACATGAAACTGCCTGAGCTAGCGATTTATCCTCAAGTGACGACTGTGTTTCCCACCCTCGTGTTTGGCGGTGACAAAGACAAACCCTATTCCCACATCTCCGCTGGCATCAAAGACGTTACTAACCGGATTGACCTCATTCGCTTCCTGCAGGCAGACGGCAGCTTTCACTTCGCCCATGGTAAAGACATTGCCGTGGTCGTCACCCATCTCGTCGATCATCCGCCGGGCCCCCAAGAGTCGCGTCAGGTCATTATCGGCAATCCGCCTCTAACGATTAATCGCACCGTTGAGGAAGCCTGCGACTATCTGGGCAAGCGCATTTACTTTCGTCTACCGGTTTCGCTATGGCTAGCCGATCGCATCATCGATTGGTTTAACATCCGCATGGCCGAGTGGGATCGCTTTTGCCTCACGTATCGTCATTTTGTTTACGATAATCCCACTCATCCAGAAACCTTGGGATTAGAGCCCTACTGCCCGACTCTGGCCGATTTGATGCGAGTTAGTAATGTGCCGCCGGGCTGATATTTCTTCGTTAAAGAAGCCCATAGGATGCGTTGTTAAATCGAGATCTGTTTTTGGTTTAGGGAAGCCTGAAAGAAAGCTGTCACTTTAAAGTAAAAGCCTCCTAATGACTAAAGAACTGAATCGAGAAAATTTCGCGTCTGTTTTTCGGAGATTTCTTGAACAACAAACAGCTAAAGATCCTTTTAGGCTCGTGGCAATATCCCTAAATTGTTCAATAGCTGTTTTAAATAGATTAATAAATCAAGAAACTTTTCCTAGTGATGAGATGTTGAAGCAGACTGCATGCATGATTGCAATTGGTTTAGAACGCTACACCAAGCTTAGCGAGGCCGAACGGAGAAAGCTATCCGATCATATTGGCCCACTTTGTGGAGGTGCAGTTGGATTTGCCAGTATTTCAACAGCTGTTAGTAGTCTAGGGGTTATTTCGGGCTTATCTGCAGCCGGTATTACATCAGGATTAGCGGGATTGGGGAGCCTTGCTGGCGGGGGAATGATGCTTGGAGTTACGGTTGCGGCTGCTATTCCAGTAGCTACAGCTGCCGCAGGATTTGGAGTGTTTCGTGGTCTAAAACAATATAGAAGAATGCGTCGACTTAAAGCGAATGAAATTGATACGCGCTGGGAATTGTTGGAGATTTAGAATCTTTAAGAGTTTTTCATGGGTTGAGTAATACGCTCGTTCTTACTAAAATCAAAAACAATCTGCTGCATAGACATCAGCTTGTTTATTGCTCCTCCGCCTGCAACCTATGGCCATCATTTCTTCTAAATCGGCGCCTGAACCGCAGCCAACCAACTCGCAAAAGGCCAAAGCCAGCCCCGACGCGCAGCCGCAGCCGCAGCCAGAATCTCTGGTGCGAGAACCTCAAAAAGCCGAGGAAGCGAAGAAATCCGCTGAAACGTCGCCAGCCACGCCAGTAGAAGATGGTCTGCGACCACAAAGGCTGGCGGACTATATCGGCCAAAAGTCTCTGAAAGAGGTGCTGGATATTGCTATTCGGGCGGCCCAGTCGCGCAAAGAGCCTCTTGATCATTTGCTGCTCTACGGACCGCCGGGCTTGGGCAAGACCACAATGGCGCTGATTCTGGCACAGGAAATGCAGGTGGATTGCAAAATTACTACCGCTCCGGCCCTGGAACGCCCCCGGGACATTGCCGGACTGCTGGTGAACCTGAAGCCCGGCGACATTCTGTTTATCGATGAAATTCACCGTCTGCCGCGCGTCACCGAAGAGATTTTGTATCCGGCGATGGAGGATTCGCGCTTGGATATCACCATTGGCAAGGGGCAGAGCGCCCGCACTCGCAGCATTCCGCTCCATCCTTTTACCTTGGTGGGGGCTACTACTCGGGTGGGGGCTTTGACCTCGCCTCTGCGCGATCGCTTTGGCCTGATCCAACGCCTGCGATTTTACGAAGTGGACGAACTGACGCAAATTGTTAGCCGCACGGCGCAAGTGCTGAACACGCCCATTAAACCGGACGGGGCCGAAGAGATTGCCCGGCGATCGCGGGGCACTCCGCGCATTGCCAACCGGCTCTTGAAGCGAGTGCGCGACTATGTAGAAGTAAAGCGGTCGGGGAAGATCAATCAGGCGATCGCTGCTGAAGCCCTAGAATTGTTCAACGTCGATCCCTGTGGCCTCGACTGGACGGATCGCCGCCTTCTTTCCGTCATGATTGAAAACTTCAATGGTGGCCCTGTGGGGCTCGACACCATGGCCGCCGCCACGGGTGAAGACGCTCAAACCATTGAGGAAGTCTACGAACCCTATCTGATGCAGCTGGGCTATCTGCAGCGCACCCCTCGCGGTCGCGTTGTTACCCGCGCGGCCTGTCGTCACCTGGGCTACGAAGCGACTGCCGTGCCCGACTTTCATGGCGAACAGCAGCTTTCCATCATGTAGCCGGATGAAAAGCGTAAAATATAAAACTTCAATATTTAGAACGCTACATCTAGGATGGCACCTTCGACCGAGACGCTAACAATTTACCGAGAAAGCCTAGACATTTGACCGAAGTTCAGTACAATACAGCGGCATGGCGTCCAGTCAGCGGGTCTACGGTAGGCTCTGGCCGCTAGCTTGTTTTAGGACTTTGCCCATGACCTCTGTAATCACTCGTCCCTCTAGCAACTACGACCGACTCCCCGAAGACGTGCGTTCGGTGCTGAGCGATCGCCTACAAAATACCCGCCCGGAAACGCTAACTGCTCGACCAGCAGTGGCTCCACCAGCCGACCGCGAACCGCCAAAGCGAGCTCAGCGACCACCTCAGGCGGCGGCACCGCGATCGCCATCCTCACAGCCAACTGCAGCCCAGCGCCAACCGCAACCGACAGCAGCCCAGCGTGATGTGGTGGTAGCCCTGGAAAACATATCCAAGTGCTATCCCAAAGGCAACCAAGCCCTGATTGACGTTAACTTACAGATGCATAAGGGCGACTTTTTGTTTATCACTGGGCCATCGGGAGCCGGTAAATCCACGTTGTTGAAACTGCTGTATGGTCAGGAACGACCGACTTCCGGCGAAGTTGTCATCGAAGGGACGCCTATTGGTCGGCTGCGAGGCAACAGACTGGCTAAAATTCGTCGGCGTATTGGCGTAGTTTTTCAAGACTATAAATTAATCCCCCGACGCACCGTCGCTGAGAACGTCGCCTTTGTACTGTGGGCACAGGGCTACTCGCGCAAAGAAATTCACCGGCGCCTATGGCCGACGCTAAAAATGGTGGGGCTACAAGACAAATCAGAAGCCTTTCCTAACGAACTCTCTGGTGGCGAACAGCAGCGCGTCAGTATTGCTCGCGCTGTGGTCGGCACTCCGCCGCTATTGCTAGCCGACGAGCCTACCGGCAATCTTGACCCGGAAAACGCTCTTCAAGTCATCAAAATTCTTAAAAAGCTCAACTCCATCGGCATCACCGTCGTTGTGACGACTCACAATGAACAGTTGGTGAGAGTGTCTAATCATCCCGTTGTACAGCTTAAAGATTGTCAACTACGTCACCTGCGAAAGTAAGTAAGCAGGAGTGTAGAGCTGACAAAATTGTCGAAATAGTAAGCGCCGCTCCGAACGTGGTGAAGGTGTGACCATATAGGCTGTGACGTTGGAGAAAGTAGGCCCTTTCAGAGCGTCATACGAGAATGCTTAAAAGCTGTTTTTTTGCTTTTGTCATGTAGCCATCTATGATGTGGCTAGCTTTTGTCAAAGAGTTGATGACTTTAATTTTTTGACTTTTCTCTATCCTCCATCTATCTTGGTCTTTAAATTCCAAAAACCAGAGAATTTCAGGCAAGAAAAAATGACGCAAAAGCAGGCGATATCATATAAAAAAGAGATTTAAACAGTACTAAAAAAATCAACTTACTTCTCTTTAACCACCATCGAGGCTCAAGCAGAACGGCCTTGATGAAGAATTTAAGAGCAAGCCGACTATTTTGTCGAGAAGGCATTCCTTCTATTGACTTAAAAGTGAAATAGCGATACTTATCAGCATACACTTGACTGCCAATCTTTAGTTTTAGGTCAGGATGAATAGTAAAACAACTATCTAATATTCTGAGGTTGGCATTCGATAGCTTCAAGACGTTTGAAGAAAGTGATGTCTTGATTATCCGATATAGCACTTGTACTTTAGGGACGCAAACAAATTCATATTCGGAGGCAATTCTTAGCCACATATCCCAATCTTCTGATGGCGGAAAGTCACTATCAAAAGTGCCAACTTTTTCAAAGACGTCACGGCGGACTAAGGCGTTTGAACCATTATCGATAAAATTGCGGAGGAGCAATTTATCTAATACCTTTCCCTGCGCTGTGATATGACTGCCATGCCGTAAGAATTGATCAGCTTCATCAATCCAGTCAACCCAGCTATAAGCCAGTCCAGCCTGCGGTTTGCTTTTTAGAGCTGCCACCTGATCAATAATTTTCTCAGGTGTCCACAGGTCATCAGCATCTAAAAACGCAATAAAATTTCCTGCAGACTGCTCTAAACCTCGATTTCGAGCAGCCGAGGGACCGCCATTTTTGTAAGAGAAAACGCGAATTCTTTCATCATTCTGAGCCATTGAACTGACGATTTCGACAGTAGAATCCTGTGAACCATCATTAATGACAATAATTTCTAAATTTGCATGATACTGAGCTATCACAGATTCTATGGTTGCTTGGATAGTTACCTCGCAGTTATAGGCAGGGATTACAACCGATACTAAATTTGACATCTTTCACTTTGATAAAGCTATAGCTTTAATCTCTTCTGGTGGTAAAGGTTCTGTTTTTGAGTAACCGTAAAGAGACGTAATGTCTAACCAGAAAGGCGGCACTTCAAAAAGTCGACGACTTGCCTTAGTAGGCAATAGTATCGTCAACAAAATCCTAAGGCAGATTTTCACAAAGATCTTTTGAGTCAACAAATCTGGATCGTTACGCAGTAGAACCCAAAATAGTTGGAGACAGTAAAATCCTTTTTCCCTAGAAGGGAAATTGTTTAAACATTCAAATACAAGATATTTGTAAGAGTTGCCAATAAAAATAGTTTGATATGCACTTAGATCTTCTCGATTAAGTAAATGTTTTTCGAAAACTTGGTCAATACCTTTTCGAGCACGTTTAATACCACTCGACCAAGATTCCTCTTTCCTGGATTTTCGATATAATACTTGAACTTTGGGAACAAGCTCGAAGAGAAAGCGACTTGACAAACTCAGAGCAATCTCGTGATCTTGCCCTGCAATTATCCTTTCATCAAATCCGCCACAGCTCTTAACAGCATCCGTATATGCTAGAAAATTTGAACCATTTTCTAAGAGGTTAATGAATACCAAATCCAGAAATACATTTCCTTTTTTGGTTGAACGACCCCCTCTTCTTAAAAAATTATTTCTTTCATCGATCACATCTGTCCAACTATAAACAACTCTTGCGTCTGAGTTGTTGATTAAAGCCTGAAGCTGTAATTCTAGTTTATCGTGAGTCCAAACATCATCAGCGTCTAAAAATGAGATAAACTTACTGCAAGCCTTTTCAATGCCGCGATTTCTACTTTTTTGCGGGCCAGAATTATCAAACGAAAAGACTTTGATTCGAAGATCGGTATAGTGTTCGATGATTTCTAAGGTTTTATCAGTCGAACCATCATTGATAATGATGAGCTCAAAGTCTGTAAAAGTTTGCTCTAGTACAGATTCAATGGTTTCTTCAATGGTTTTTTCGGCATTGTGAGCAGGAATAACTACCGAAATCGTAGGACTATCTGACATGATGAAAGAATAAGACTTGATTATTGTAGGGAAAGATTAAAATCTTCTGCACTAATTTAGTTAAAAAATTCTAGCTGTTTTTTAATTGATTTGAAGGAAATTTTGATGCCACGTAGTGAAAAATGCCTATGAAATTACCTTGATAAAAACTCATATAACACTGCGAGGCAATATCTGTTTGACGTGGGCCATGAATAATAAAGTGCTTCAAAATTCGTTTGACTGTACCTAAGCTAAACTTCATGAGAAGAAATGGCTGCTGCCAAAAGGAAACGTCAAGCATCATTAGTTGGCAAGTGCAGAGACCATAGCGGTAGGTCAACTGCAGCAGATAATTCCGTTTTAAACGGGTAGCAGGAATGTAATGCTGAACTTGCATCGCCGGATTGTAATAAATTTCCCAGCCACATTTAGCTAACCGGAGTGAAATTTCATAATCATCACCCCCCTGAGAAATTCGCACTAAATTGCGAGGCAAGCAGGCTAACCAAGCCGATCGCCGCACCACTAACCCTGCACCTGCTGGCAGTATTTGCCCCTCAGGATATAAGCGATATGGCTCGGAGCCATAGTTTTGCAGTGCCAAAAATTTAGCAATTGGTTTGATGGGTATTTCAGGCGGCTGTTCAAAAGCTGCTTCAGTTTTGCTCCCATAAGCGCCCACCTTGGGATGCGTTTGGCCAAATTCCACTGCCGCAGCGACCCAATTTGCTGCAGGCCAGTTGTCGTCGTCTAAAAAACCAACGAAGGTGCCGGTGGCGTGATCGACTCCACATTGGCGGGCAAAAGCCAGCCCTTGCTGAGGTTCAAAAACATAGCGTAGGGAGGCTTCAGATTGCCAAATGGAGCAATGTTGCTGGGCGATCGCAGCGGTTTCATCATGGCTATTATTATCCACAATGATGATTTCCCACTGCAGACCTTCAGGGATTACCTGTAACCGCAAATATTCCAACACCGTTGGCAGTCGTTGGGCTCCGTTGTAAGTCGGAATCACAACTGATAGGTCCATGCCCCTCCTCCACTCAGCACGGCTAATGATCCTCAAAGCAGCTTTACACCAAAGCCATGACAATTAACTCATCTTTTACGACTCTCTAGCCCTTCTGCACAACAGCCGCCGCGAATAAAAATTCTGCGCTGCCGTTCGATATTCCTCTCAGAGAGGCTCGTGGCTATCTAAATGCAGAAGTGAATTTTTCTTTCTCTGTTTTGCGGATTTATGTTTTCAATAAAACAAGAATTACGCAGTTGAATCCGATTTTGGCTCTTGTCACAGAGGTGGGAAGTTGGGCTCAACATTTCCCAGATTTTGAGGGCAAGGGGGGCGTTTGCGTCAGTCCCATCAAGGATTGAAATCCTGTATTGGGTCTCTTGTACACTCCTGAATTATGAGGAATTTGAGGGCTTGTGCGGTTGAAAACGATAGACCAAAGCCTAGGCATATACATTAGCCTTGCCCAAAGAGAACATCCGGAAGATAATCTCGTAGTCTGTAGTCAAAGAATTGAGATAAGCGCTGCTTACTCTTAAAATGCCCACCCTTTCGATATAGATCAACGTCTAGAACGGCTGGCTGCCTGGCCTTGGGTTAGTAAAAGAGGGAACTGCAAGCCAATGTCTAGGCTGTCGTTACAGAAGTAGCAGGCTCAGCTTCAGGCTGTTCGTCACTGACAGTTGCTCGAAATGCTAAGGCACCTTCACGACAGCTTACCTGAATAATGCTGCCCTCAGGAAAGACTTCTTCCAGAATTTTGGTGGCGATGGGATTTTCCAACTCCTTTTGAATGGCCCGTTTAAGCGGGCGAGCACCGTAGACGGGATCGTAGCCGACTTTAGCGATATGGTCGATCGCCGCTTTGGATAATGACAGCGATAGCTTTTGAGCGGCCAATCGCTGCTCGATACGTCGTACCTGAATGGACACAATGTCGCGCAATTGTATCTGTCGTAGAGGATGGAACAGAATTAAATCATCGACTCGGTTCAGAAATTCAGGCCGGAAGTGCTTACGCAGAGCTTTCAGCACCAGTTCTCGCATTTCATCGTAGCGATCGTCATCACCGGCGACTTCGAGGATGCTGTCACTGCCAATGTTGCTGGTCATAATGACCACAGTGTTGCTGAAATCAACTAAATGCCCCTGAGAATCAGTGATCCGGCCATCGTCCAATACCTGCAGCAGAATATTGAACACATCAGGATGGGCTTTTTCCACTTCATCTAGTAAGACCACAGAATAGGGATGTCGCCGCACCGCCTCAGAAAGCTGACCTCCCTCTTCATAGCCCACATATCCAGGGGGTGCTCCGACCAGACGAGCGACCGCATGCTTTTCCATGTATTCAGACATGTCAATGCGGATTAACGCTTCTTCGGTGTCAAACATGAAGGCAGCGAGGGCCCGCGCCAGTTCAGTTTTTCCCACTCCGGTTGGCCCCATAAATAGGAACGAGCCTAGCGGTCGGCCCGGATCGTTCATGCCGGCTCGGGCACGCCGAATGGCAGCGGCAACGGCGGCAACGGCTTCCTCTTGACCAATCACACGCTCGTGTAGGTGACCTTCTAAACGTAAGAGTTTTTGGCGTTCTGATTCCATCAGGCGGTTTACAGGAATGCCGGTCCACTTGGCCACAATCTCGGCAATGTCCGCTTCCAACACCTGTTCCCGCAGCAGGGTCTTGCCCTGGGCTTGAATTTCTATCAGGTGAGCTTCTTTAGCTTCGAGATCCCGCTGCACCGCCTCAAGTTTGCCGTATTTGAGCTGAGCCGCCTTATTCAAGTCATAGGCGCGCTCTGCCTGATCGACCTGCACCCGCAGATGTTCTTCTTCTTCTTTGAGGGTACTGATGGCTTCCAGAGTTTGCTTTTCGGTTTGCCACTGACTGCTGAACTGTGACTGTCGGGCTGAAAGTTCTGCAATTTCTTCGGTGATGCGAGCTAGGCGCTCCCGAGCGGTGCGATAAGCGGCACCCGATGACGTATCTTCGCTTTCCAGAGAGAGTTTTTCCATCTGCAGCTGCATTAGCCGACGGTCAATGACTTCCAGTTCCTCCGGCTTGGAGGTAATTTCCATCTTGAGTTTGGCGGCGGCTTCGTCTACTAAATCGATCGCTTTATCGGGCAAAAAGCGATCGCTGATGTAGCGATCGGACATCACTGCAGCAGCGACCAGGGCCGAGTCGGCAATCTTGACGCCGTGGTGAACTTCGTAGCGCTCTTTCAGCCCCCGGAGGATGGAAATGGTGTCATCGGCGGTGGGCTGTTCCACATACACTTGCTGAAACCGCCGTTCCAGGGCCGCATCTTTTTCAATATTTTTGCGATATTCGTCGAGGGTAGTGGCGCCAATACAGCGGAGTTCCCCCCTAGCCAGCATGGGCTTGAGCAAGTTGCCGGCATCCATCGTACCTTGACCTGCACCCGCGCCTACCACGGTATGTAATTCGTCAATAAACAGGACGATTTGGCCGCCAGATTCGGTCACCTCCCGCAGGACAGAGCGCAGCCGATCTTCAAACTCGCCGCGATATTTCGCCCCAGCAATCAGCGCCCCGACATCCAGCGAAACTAGCTGTCGCTCCTTTAACGATTCGGGCACATCACCGTTGATAATGCGCTGGGCCAGTCCTTCGGCGATCGCCGTTTTGCCTACCCCCGGCTCACCGATCAGCACCGGATTGTTCTTCGTGCGCCGCGAGAGCACCTGAATTACGCGGCGAATTTCTTCGTCTCGACCGATGACTGGATCAAGGTGCCCTTCGCGGGCTAAATCGGTCAGATCACGACCAAATTTCTCTAAAGCCTGATAGCGACTTTCGGGGTTTTGATCCGTGACTTTTTGACTCCCCCGCACCGCCTTAATGGCTGCCATCAGTTCCACTGAACCGACTTCAAAGCCGCGCAAGAGTCGTCGACCAATGCGTTCGTCTTCGGCAAATCCTAGGAGCACATGCTCCACTGAAATAAACTGATCGCCTAGATTTTGATGGGCAATCTCCGCCTGATCTAGCATTCGATCTAGGCTTTTGCCCAAATAAAGATTAGTGTCAGGTGCGACCCGTACCCGCGCTTGGCGCTTGGCAAACGTTTCCAGTTCTTTGAGCAACAGTTCCGGATCGAGATTGGCCTTTTGCAAAATGCTGTGGCCTAGGCCGTCTTTTTGTTCTAATAAAGCAATCGTGACGTGCTCAGCTTCTAAATACTGATGGTTGAAGCGACGAGCAACGGCCTGGGCTTCAACGATCGCATCCCAAGCTTTGGTCGTGAACTTATCCGGATCGGTGGGCTGCATAGCGGCGTAAAATCAAAAGAAGCGGGATAAGTACAAATCCCTAGATACTTCAGTGTATCAGCGTATCTCCGGGAAGTGCCTCGAAGCAATTGGCGCAAAAAGCGGAAAAAGCGTCATATTAAGCGCTGCCATCATCGCTGGCTCCGAGGGCCTGCCGGTTTTGCCATGTTAGCGTGGGTATCTTGCCCACGGACAAAGCTAACAGTAAACAACTCTGATAGACTCGCAAATAGTGAAACAGTCTCCTTTTTCCGCTTGCTGAGCATTCATAATCAGCCCACCGCTTGCGCTTTTGACTCCGTTGATTGCTGCGCGGCTCCGGATGTTCCCTGCTGGATTAGTTCCACCTTGTAGCCGTTGGGATCTTGTACAAAGGCAATGACGGTAGAACCATGTTTCATGGGACCGGGTTCACGAACAACATTGCCGCCCTGGGCCTTGATCGCCTCACAAGTGCCGTAAATATCATCAACTCCCAAAGCAATGTGGCCGTAGCCATCACCTAAATCGTAGCTGTCCGTGCCCCAGTTATAGGTTAGTTCGATTGCCGGATGATTAGACTCGTCGCCGTAACCGACGAAGGCCAACGTAAACTCACCGCCGGGATAATCTTTCCGGCGCAGTAGCTTCATGCCCAAGATATCGCAGTAAAACTTCAGCGATTCTTCTAAATTGCCGACGCGCAGCATCGTGTGCAGCAGTCTCATAAACGGTCCTCTCGTAGAGCGAATGACTTTTAAAAGTATAAAGAGCAGGCCGTGAGGGGGAGTAATGAGTGGACAAGCGGGTAATTGGGTGCTGGTTCAAACGCCGGTTCACCCGTACGGGTAGCTGGCGCGGTTGTTTACCTGGTCCTTAATTCAACCCGTACTAAACCAATATTTCAAGGCGTAGCCGATGAGGACGAGGAGGGCGATCGCCGCTGCCCCTATACCAATCGGGCTCGGCACCCAAAAATCAGCGGCCAACCCGTTCAGTTCGCCTGGAACGAGATTCCAGGTGCGGGTAGTCGACAGATCGCCAGTGGGCGATCGCACCCACGGCGCCGTCACCGTTACTCGGCCCGTCAATAACTGTTGGCTTTGCAGAAGCGGCACTCCACTCTCTGCTAAATCCGGCACTGCCGTCAGGTCAAAGCGCAGATCAGCGTGGTTGAAGATTACCCCCAACCAGTTGCCTTGCCGGAGGGAAAGATGGGCTACGACGGGCTCGCCGCCAGGCAAAGTTAGCGGTACGGCTGACTTTGCGCCATTGAAAAACTGGTTGAATTTGGCCTCCAACTCAGCGCCATTGTTGAAGGGGACCACCACCTCTAACGTCTGATCATCAAGAAAATGCGTGCTGCCGCCGACCGATAACGCCCGCTTTCGCAGCACATCTACCCACTCCGACCATGCCGGATTGTTGGCCACTTCGCCGCCACGCCAGTGAATTTGCTGCACAAACTGCCCATGAGTTTGACTATCGAACTGAATATCTAAGTCGTATTGCAGGCAGCCCGTCAGCAGCAAGACAGACAAAATCAGCCCAATTCGCCCCAAGCGGTTCAGCCAGCGCATGTTTCTTCCTTAAATTGCCAGAGACATCAGGCATGATCTACGAAGCTTAGGATTCTGGACAACCCAGCGCAGACTGCAGAATTGATTTTTGGTTCTTGGTTCTGCTTCGCGCGGGCAAAGCCCTACGCTCTTGATTTTTTGCTCTTGGTTCCCTGCCACCCTGCTACCCATTCACTCCCTCACTCCGCGCCGCAGCAGGAATCGATGCCCAGACTCTCCAGCAGCAATTCGCCGACGGCATTGGCGATCGCAAACTCGCCATAAAAGCTTTTGGAGAAATCGAAGCCCTGCATTTCTGTCAGCACGGCAATCACCAGCGAACCCAAATCGTTCTCGCCTTCCATGCGCTGTCGCACGAACACCTGCGAAGCTCGTTCCGCAATCTCAGCATTGACCGCTTCGGGTAAAAACTCAGTATCGAGCCACTTGTGCAAGGTTCCCTTGAGCCATTGTCCTTCTTGCTCAGGATCTGTCGCCGGCGGCAATACGATTGGTTTAACAGGTTCAGTCATAGCAATTAGGCTCGGATTGGTGCATGGTCAGGGACTGCAAGTCGGATAAAAACCAGCACGGCTTTTACTTAAAACAGGGCCAAATTTTTTCGCTCTTCTAAAGCCCGTCTTCGACTAATCTTAGAACTCTTTGAGACCAAATATGACTGTACCTATCCCAGGTTCATTAGCGGGGGAACGACCTAGTTGTTAAAGTGTCGAAAATTTGCGAGATGACATCTCCTTAGCCTCATTAAAAGCTGCTGAAAATAAACAGGCGATTGCCATTTCGCTGAGGGCTCTATTTTGAGGCGTTAGAAACCGCAAGTGCGATTGCCGATAGGCCACCAGTCAAACTGTCTGAAATTAAGGTTTTTGAGCAAAATCTGCTGCTTTATCCTGCATCATCTTAAAAATGTTGTAGAAGCCATTGGCCCGGGAGGGAGTCAGGCTGACATCAAGCTGCGTCTCTTTAATGAAGTCGGGGGCCAGGTTCACAACTTCCTGAGGTGTCAGTCCGTTCATGCCGCGAATCAGAAATGCCACCAATCCTTTGGTGATTTGAGCATCGGATTCTCCTCGGTAATGCAGCTTACCGTCATCCAGGGAGGCGATGATATAAACCTGGGAAACACATCCTTTAACCTTATTTTCCTCAGTCTTAGCGGTTTCGGGAAACGCTTCCAATTTCTTTGCTAGCCAGAGTAATTGCTCGTAGCGACGTTTGGGGTCAGTCGCTTGCTGAAAGCGCTGCACAAGCTTGTCAATGGAGGCTGGACGGGCAGAAGAAGATGTGGACATGGCACAGGCGATCGCAACAGCAACGAAAGGACTTCCGCCATTGAATTTAATCACGATTCTCAGCAAATATCTGGTAAGCGCACAAATTCTGTGCCTACCAGAATCTCAGAACTCATGAAGCTGGCGTATACGTCCTAGAATCAATCAGGCTCTCAGGAACTTTATATATTCTAATGAGCGATTAACCAGTAGCGCTGGTTTCGGCTAAAGTTCGCCTTTAAGAACGGCCCGCATGCGCAAAAAAGGACAGCGGCTGACCTTTGATGTTGGAGAATCTGTTCCCAATTGATCAATTTGGTAGCCGTCGGTATAAGTGCGATTAGCTCGGTCAATCAGGAAGTGCGATCGCTGTCGTTGGGGCCATCGTCTTACCCAGTGCTGCCTTGCCTGCATGCCCCAGCCGACTAAACGATCGACTAGCGGGGAGGGTTTTCTCCAGCCCAGGGCCGTCCGCGTCGGCTCATCTACGAGGGATCGTACGATCTCAGGCACCAGCGGCGCTGCGATCGCGGGTGCCCATCCCTGCATTAATCGCACGACAGCATCGCCGATCATCTGATTATCGGGGTGATAAGCAAAATATTCGGCTTCATAGGCCAGATTAAACTGATGAAAAGCCTCAAATGTTGTTGGTAAATGGTGCAGCTCCATCCGCTGACCCACCGCTCGCCAAAACTGAAACAGCGCTTGCTTTTCTTCTGCCGTAAACAGTCGCCAGCCAAAATATTGATTCCAGCGGATTGGTTCGTAAATTAGGGTCGACAGCACGTAGAGAAAATCTTCGTTGCGAATATTAAAGCGCTGATGAATGCGGTTCATTTGCCGAATCGCTGTCTGACCGCGCGGACTGTCATAGCCCCACTTCAAAATGTTGCCCAGAATCAAACTGGTGTCGTCATAGCGTTTTTGAGAACGCTGCTCGAATTTTCCGGTTTGTCGAAGTAGTTGTGAAATGTGAGGGACGCAAAAAGTCTTTAGAACGGCAATTTCCAGCGCTCGATTTAGCTCCCAAGGAAACTCATAACCGGCTAAGCGATAACAAATGGCGGTGGCGTCAATATCCGGGGAAGATGGTACCCTTGGCACCGCCTGATGGGAATGACTCATGACTCGACGATCGCTCAAAATACACTTTGTTTCCTTTTTGCGTGGCTGCGATCGCTCGCTCCGGAGAACTCAGCGAGATTTACCAGGACATCAAACTTCTTATGGCAGCAAACTAAGTTCCTTTACACATTGCCTGTCGAACAGGACGACGCGGCTAACTTTAAAGAGCCGAATGGCCAGTTCCTAAAACAACGCCTGAGGCGCACCCTCAATTAATTGCAAACTTTTTCAGGACAAGCCTGACCCCACCGGCCTAGCGCCCTCACCTCAAGGGGCTGAATCGCTTTCAGCATTAAATTTGCTCGCTAAATGACGACAGCCTTTAGCTGGAATGGCCGAAATTTCCAAACCTGCAACGTTCTTGTTGCTTCATTCTTGATAGCTCTATTACTTTTGAGCGATTAGCCCAGCGCTTGTTGATGCGTCTTTGGAAAGAACTTTCTTGGTTTTTTGCCATTGCTGGCTTTAGTGAATTTCCGATAAGCAGTCGCTTTTAGAAAACTCTGTTACTCTCATCAATGAGTATGGAATTATTCTTACTCCTGTAGTTACGCTAATAATTTGCTGCAAACTCTTTTGAATCAGTTCGTGCTTCTATGAAAACGAATGCCGCCAGAATCCTTGAGCAGCAAAGCGTGCCGTACGAATTGCTCACCTATGAAGTTGATCCAGATGATCTGAGCGCTGAACGAGCGGCTGAGAAGCTGGGTTTACCTCATAAACAAGTATTTAAGACGTTGGTGGTGCGGGGCGATCGCTCTGGAGTGTGCCTGGCCGTCATTCCGGCTGATGGCCGCCTGGACCTCAGGGCACTGGCTAAAATGTCGGGGAACAAAAAAGTTGAAACGGTGCCGCTGAAAGAAGTGCAAAACCTAACCGGCTACATTCGCGGCGGCGTCACGGCGCTGGGCTGTAAGAAGCCTTACCCCGTTTTCATCGATATGTCGGCCACGCAGTTTGACCATATTGCGGTCTCTGCCGGCAAGCGTGGGCACATGCTGCTGATTTCCCCTACTGTTTATCAGATTACTGTTCAGGGCACGATTGGCGTCATTACCCACTAACCGGCCAGAGCCCTTTCCACCTGGATATAGAGCTGGGGCAAGGTCGTTTCGTTGGTTAGCACAACGTCGGCCTGCTGTACTTTTTGGGCCAGCGGCCACTGATTTTGGATACGGCTCTGAGCCGCTTCTTGGGAAAGGGCGTTACGGGTCATCAATCGTTCGAGTTGCAGAGTTGGCGAACAGGCAACCACCCAAATTTCTGTCACCTGAGCGGTCAAATCGGCTTCGAACAGAAGTGGAATCATGTGCACGACGATGGGAGCGGCAGCAAGTTCGGTCATCGCTGTGGCAAAGCACTGTCGCACAAACGGATGAATTTGCTGTTCTACCCAGGTTTTTTCTACCCCATCGCTAAAGATGATGTGTCCCAGTTGGGGGCGATTTAAGGCACCATTGGGGAGCAACAGGGTCTGACCGTAGCGCTGGGCGATCGCCGCTAAAATCGGCGAATCGGGCTCCACGGCCCGCCGCGCATATTCATCAGCATCCAAAACTGGCAGACCGTGCCGGTCGGCCAAATACTGACCCACGGTTGATTTTCCGGTGGCGATGCCGCCCGTCAAGCCGATAATGCGCTGACCCATTGGGTAATTGCCGTCGTCAACCCCTCCAGCGTATATTCTGCTGCGGCGATGTCCACTCGGCCCAGCAGTTCGTGGCAGGTTTCTGAGGTTTGGGGACCGATAGAGGCGATCGCCACTGCCGCCAAGTAATCTCGCCAGTCGTCGCCGAGTCCCTGCTGCCAAAGCTGACAGGCGTGGCGCACCGTCTTGGAGCTGGCAAAGGAAACAATTTGAATTTGGTTTGACTGCAGGGCGGCGATCGCGGCAGCGTCGGGTGCTGGGGGACAGCCGGACTCATAAGCGGGCACTTCCGTGACCCTCGCTCCAGCCGTGGTCATCTCCTGCACTAACGTGGCCCGGCCGCCACTTTCTACTCGGGGAAACAGTAGTCGCAGTCCGGCGACGGATTCTGGAAACGCCTGCACGAGGGAGTCGGCCACAAAATCAGGGGGGATAAAATCGGCGCTGTGGCCCTGCTGCTGGAGCGCGCTGTTGGTCTTTTTGCCTACGACCGCGAGCTTCACCGTTCTAAGAGCGGCGGGATTGCCCACTGCTGCTAAGCGCTGCAAGAAAAAGGTGACCGCATTGGCCGAGGTCAAAATTAGCCAGTCGTAAGTGGGGAGTTGAGCAATCGCCGCATCCAGCGGTGCCCAACTGCTGGGTGGTCGAATCTCTAGCGCAGGCATTTCCAAAACCTGCAACCCGGCCGCTGTCAAAAGCTGAGTAAATTGGCTGGATTGCCCAGCGGCGCGCGTCACCAAGACAGTGATGGGAGAATTTGAGGAAAGCGACTTAGCCATAACCGGGCCGACGATACCGCATTCATCAGTTTACGCTGGGAAAGTCAGCGGCCTGGCGGTTGTTTTCAACGCTTCACCTTTTGCTTAGCGACCCACTCTGCATGTCGGCGAATATTGGGGTCAGTTTGAATGCTTTCTAGGGTGGGAAAGTGCTTGGCCAAGGCCATTTCATCGTAATGGTCGTGAATGCCGTCATGACAAAGGCGACAGACCCAGACGCCCTGATTTAACTCAGTTTTGGAATAGTTTTTCTTAAAGCGGGTGCGGCGATGCAGCTTTTTCGGAATCAGATGATGAAACGTTAGCTGCAGCCAACGGCCACAAAGCGGACATTCTCCAGCGCGGTCAATGGCCACGGTTTGCCCTTTATTCTCTCTACAAAAGCATTTTACAGCTTTAGCCATTGAGGCTGGTGCCCCCAGTCACGTTCGGATGCCCGGCCTGCAGCTAAGGAGGTTCGCTATCTTGGCTCCGTGGCCGCGACGGCTAAATAAAACTGGAATGCGCCTGTCTAAATATTTGTCTAAACAATGGCTGGAGGGTGCTTGCTGATTCAGCGCGATCGCCCTAGCATGGGAGTCCAGCACATATTCACATCACTATGTTGGAAACAAATGACTTAAAGCGCGACCTCGCGACGTTAACTGAGCGCCTGGGCAATGCTCAGGACTATCTTTGACATTGATGCCATTACCGCCAAAATTCAAGACTTAGAACAGCAGGCCGCCCAACCGGAACTTTGGGACGAGCCGGAAAATGCCCAAAGAATCTTGCAAGAGCTGAATGACTATAAAGCGCAGCTCGAGCAACTGCAGCGCTGGCAGACTCAAGTGGCTGATACGGAAGCCATTTTGGAACTATTGGAAGAAGACTCTGACGAGGCACTGCTGACCGAAGCGCAGACGACACTGGCGGATCTGCATCGGGCGCTGGATTTGTGGGAACTGCAGCAGATGCTCTCTGGCCCCTACGACAAAAGCGGCGCTGTCTTGACCATCAATGCTGGAGCCGGCGGCACCGACGCCCAGGACTGGGCCGAAATGCTGCTGCGAATGTATACCCGCTGGGCGGAGTCTCAGGGCTACAAAGTGGCTTTAGTCGAGCAGTCAGAGGGCGATGAAGCCGGGCTCAAATCCGTTACCCTGGAAATTGAAGGGCGCTACGCCTTCGGCTATTTGAAGGCCGAGAAAGGGACCCATCGGCTTGTCCGTATCTCACCTTTTAACGCTAACGGCAAGCGGCAAACCAGCTTCGCTGGGGTGGAAGTGATGCCGATTTTAGACCAGTCTATTGAACTGGAAATTCCCGAAAAAGATCTCGAAATTAAGACCTCAAGATCAGGCGGTGCCGGGGGGCAAAACGTTAACAAAGTGGAAACCGCGGTGCGGATTACCCACCTGCCAACGGGCCTTTCAGTGCGCTGTACTCAAGAGCGATCGCAGCTACAAAATCGTGAAAAGGCCCTAGCCCTACTCAAAGCTCGACTGCTGGTCATTGCTCAGGAACAGCAGGCTAAGGAAATTGCTGAAATTCGTGGCGATATGGTCGAAGCGGCTTGGGGCAACCAAATCCGCAACTATGTTTTTCATCCTTATCAAATGGTTAAGGACCTGCGCACCAACGAAGAGACTACGGCTGTGAGCGACGTCATGGATGGCGACCTCGATCCGTTTATTCAGGCATATTTGCGACAGGAGACGCAGATGGCAGCAGTGTAAGCGGAAGGCAGAGGGGACAAGGAAAAATACGAGACTGCATAGGTCACGGTTTGGGGAACAACGTTAGCCTGGTTCAATTTTTAGGCGGCAACTGAAAGTCAGGAGTGAGGCCTCTCGCATTCAAGATTTATTGCTGCATTGTGCGTTCCGTATTTCACTCGGTCTCTGAACTCGGTTAAATTAATCAAAGTCAGCGTATTTTCCTGACCGACGAGTGTTTAGTTGACCGCCCCCCAGCCTCTGTCTATTAACAACCAATGGTTACGTTACTCCTGCTTTTAGCTGCGATCGCCCTACTTGTGTGGGGATTTGTGCGCGCACGTCCCTACGGCGAAATCGGCGTCTTTGCCTGGCTGCAATCGGTCGTGCTGATGGTGCCGTGGCTGCTATTTTTTGGCTTGTTTACCCTGGGCCTCTACATTAACTTAGCCGGCGTGCTGGCCCTGGTGATTATCTCGGCGGGAGCCTACATTTACCTGGGCCGTCGCCTGCGCACACTGGGAGAAGACGAACTCGCGGCCCAAAAGCTCAGAAACTACCTATCGGTATCGGCCTCGGAACCAACAAGCGAAATTGCTGAGGCTGAGAAGGCGGAGGTGTCTGCAGCAATGGCGACCGCTGCGACTGCTACAGGGAAAGAGCCGAACCAGGACCAGACGGCGGCTGAGCGATTGGTGACAGCTCAGCCAGAGGCGGAAGCACTAACAATCGCCCCTGAAGACCGGACAGCATTAGAAGGCATTTTTGGCGTGGACACGTTCTTCCGGACGGAGACCCTGCCATACGATCAGGGCGCTATTTTTAAGGGCAATCTGCGGACTCAACCGGACCAGGCGATCGCTCAGCTCAGCCAATTGGCTGATGAACGGCTGGAACAGCGGTTTCGTCTCTTTTTGATTGCCGATCCGCAGGGCAAACCGGTGATCGTTGCCTTGCCCAAAACCACCGATCCACAACCGTTAACGCCGGTGCAGAAAGGATTTGCAGTGGTGATGGCGATCGCGACAGTGCTGACCTGTCTAGAGGCCAGCGGCATTTTGATGGGATTTGATCTGCTGACCACACCCGAGAAATGGCCCCAAGCGCTGCCCTTTGCTTTGGGTACGCTCACAATTTTGATTGCCCATGAAATTGGCCACTGGTTTATGGCCCAGCGGCGAGCTGTGCAGCTAAGCTGGCCCTTCTTTTTGCCCACTTGGGATATTGGCACCTTCGGGGC
>JBCCJU010000103.1:0-20469 GCA_039027715.1 Cyanobacteria bacterium P01_C01_bin.120 | reverse complement strand
TACGGCTGACCTGAAGGCCCGGATCTTAGATTTCATTGCCTACTTCAATGACACGATGGCCAAGCCGTTCAAATGGACTTACCAGGGAAAGGCTTTGAAGGCTTAAAGAATGGTGGAGGTATTCCCGCCACAGAGTACTAGACTCTACCCTTTGGCTGAAGCTATCTATTCTTAGAGAAGCAATTTTTCTGGTCGTTTAACGATTTTTGCGGCTTTAAAATCTTGCTAAACCCGTCCAAATTGAAAACTTGAGTTTTTGCGACTTGATCAACCTCATCTAATCTCTCCTCAGCCTTACGGGCAGGCTGCGCCAACGAAAGGAGAGGAACCGGAATCTTAAGGCATTTTTCTTCAAGGTCAAAACCAGGATTTTCTCAAACCTCTCCTTCATAAGAAGAGGTGCCGCAGGCGATGAAGTTTTGTTAGGCGCAAAACTACAGATCTGAATCTGGACAAGGTCTAGTACTTCCCTAAGAATATTTCAACCAAAATAGGCAAATATATTATTTTTATTTTTCAATTTTGAATTTTTAACGCCTATCTATGTGTTTCTGCCTTTTAGTTCTTGCAACATCTATCTGTTGAGAGAAGAAAACACGTTATGAATAATTCAAAGTCAGGCATAACACTGCATTAATTGACCCTATGCCACTCTATAAACTTAAAGATCGCCACCCCGATTACCGAGAAAGATTTGAAGGTCTTGGCGATATTATGGGCGTTGATGTTTATGCTCGCAAGGATGCTGGGGCAGAAAAAATAGGCAATGTTCATACTGTTTTGATTGATGGAGCGGACCGCGTTCGTTACTTAGTAGTGGATACTGGATTCTGGATATTTGGCAAAAAGGTCTTGCTGCCCATCGGCTGCTGTGTTGATGATCCTGAGTGCGATCGCGTTTATGCCACTGACCTCAGCAAAGAGCAGGTAGAAAGTTTGCCGGAATATGATGACGAGATGGTTGTTGACCACAACTACGAAGAGCGCGTACGTTCCATTTACCTAGTATCCGCGGCAGGAGTTTCGGCACCGGTCGAGGTGTCGACGCCCGTGGAGCAAGCGGTCAAGGGGTATGGCGCAGCATCTATATCCAATAAGCCAGCGCCTGTACCACCGGCAGTGGCGCCTAGGCCGGAGGTTGCCGCTGAGCCCACATCCGAATCGGATGTGTACGATCACACTCCCGAGTTGTATGGAATAAACAGCGAGAATCATCGTCGCATCCAGCTTTATGAAGAGCGCTTGGTGGCCGACAAGCGTCGCGAAAAGACGGGCGAAGTCACTGTCACTAAACGCATTGAAACAGAACAGGCGACTGTTTCCGTGCCCGTTCAAAAAGAAAAAGTCGTGATTGAAATTGAATCTACTGCCGGTTCTACTCAAGTGAATATGCCAGTTGGCAATTGCCGAAATGGCGAGGTTGCTCAGATGAACGTATATGAAGAGCAAGCTCATATCCGCAAGGAGCCAGTTGTGCGACAGGAAGTCAACATCCGCAAAGTCACCGAAAAAGATACCGTAACGGCTCAGGAAAACGTGCGTCG
This sequence comes from Cyanobacteria bacterium P01_C01_bin.120, assembly GCA_039027715.1. GTDB lineage: Bacteria > Cyanobacteriota > Cyanobacteriia > Phormidesmidales > Phormidesmidaceae > Halomicronema. The sequence continues at coordinate 18,925 of JBCCJU010000103.1, read as the reverse complement.
TGAAGAGTTAGATGTGACTAGGAAAAGATCTCCAGACATTGTCGATCACAGTCGCTAATTCATATTCTTATCGGCTTCAACCCACTAGCTGCTGCTCTTTACATAGACTTTCCAAACTGTGTTTACTACTCATCATGTTTGAAGTAAGCGCTAACGGATGAAACCGATAGCATGTATCCTGCCAGCAATATAAGTGAGGAGATGTGCTGCTGCCTGAAAAAACATAGTTTTACTTAAAAATCAGAATTTCTGGAATTCAGCAATGTCGATGAAATCGTTCATATCAGGATTTGTTCAACTTACAGGATTGGTCATTATTCTGATTTCATTCGTCGATATTTACATGACCGTCTTGTATCCTCGCACAGGAAAAGGCGTCATCAGTTCGAGATTATATAAAGGTACTTGGAGACTGTTTCGCGGACTATCGCGACTTCCCATAAAGGGTGGCAAAAACGTTTTATCCTACTGTGGTCCAACCTTACCGGTTGTTATTGTGGTTGTTTGGGTCAGTGGTTTTGTATTGGGCTTTGCGTTGCTGATCTGGCCTGCATTGGGCAGCGGTATTCAGGCCAGTCAAGGAAAAACGCCGACTGATTTTTCGACCGCACTTTATTACAGCGGCTATGCGTTGACGACTTTAGGGATAGGCGATCTGGTCCCTCAGACAGACGTTTGGCAGCTGATCACGATTTTAGAGGCGGCAGTCGGCTTTACCGTCATTACGGCTTCATTGACCTATCTTCTGTCAATTTATACAGCGCTGACTCAACGCAATACATTTGCGCTCAACCTTTACCATCGTTCAGTCAGACAAGCGGATGCGGCAGTTTTGTTAGTGGGTCTTAAAGGTCAGGGTCGCTTTGAACCGGCAGCACAGGAAATTCCGACAATTATTCGCGAATTGCTGCTAATTTCAGAACTTCACCATGCTTATCCAATCCTGCACTATTTCCGCTTTCAAGAACCAAAATATGCGCTGGCCCGCGTAGCGCTTATTTGCCTTGATTTGACCACCTTAATAAAGACAGCACTTCATCCTCAAGCTTATGCTTCATTGATCAATTCTTCGGCAGTAGCCGGATTGGAAAGTAGCGGGCTTGACCTGGTATTTCAACTAGCTGATTCATTTTTGTCAGAACGCTATTTGGATCAGCCAACATTCTCTAAGGATTGGCGATCGCGCTATTACAGTGCGATTGCGTACCTACAGCAGCATGACATTGAAACGGTTACCGATATTCAGGCTGGCGCTGATCACTATGTAAAAATGCGTGGTCAATGGAATCATGCGGTTATTGCTTTTGCTCAGTATATGGATTATTCTTGGCACGACATTACATTGTTTGAAGACATGCAAAAAGCAGAGCTATCAGCTGAACAAAATAGCATAAAGAAAACTACGACAAAGCTGCCTTTTATAAAATAGTCTTATTGAGGAGTGTTCGCTTGTCTTTCAAAAGCTCTTTAAGCTACATCCAGTATTTTTCATGTAAGGTATTTCACTTTATTTGAGGGCAAAACTTGAAATACTTTTGCCCTCATAAGTTTTAGAAAGCTGCAATTGGATTACAGCGTATTATCTTCACCCTGCCTTGCTCAAAGCATCTGGCTTGTGAGCTGCTTGTTCTCCAGTTTTATCGCTTTCAACTAAATACTGCGGCTCTTCCTTTGAAGCAGATACGGTATGCCCTTCAATTTGAGTGGATGAGGTCAGCTTTTTGACGACCTTGCCAGTGGTTTTGCCCTGCGAAGTATTCCATTCAACCTGATCACCAGACTGAAAGGAACTAGAATTATTGGAAGAACTACTAGATTGCTTTGAACTTGACTGTTTTGAGGATGAGTTTTGACTTTTGCTGTTAGCTTTTGATAGGCTTTCAGGCTTATGTCCCGTTACGTTGCCCGTATTGTCATTTTTGACTAAATAACGCGGATCAGATTTCGAAGCATCTACGGTTTGTCCATCAACTGTTTTAGCTTCAGTAAGATACTCCTCGACTGTACCTGTTGCTTCACCTTGGCCAGAATTCCAAGCGACTTTATCGCCTTTTCTAAACTTCTGCGACATGATTTATTGCTGACAAAACTACAAAAGCCGAATAACGGATATATTGAAATAAACGCCGCTTTCAAGCTTTACTAAGATTAGTAATAATCTTTCCAAAAAGCGTCATCCTTTATGCAGAAGAGTTTCGTAAAATAAGAGATTCTGGAAAGACTTGAATATGTAACTTTTTGCTTTATACAGAATAGCTTTCTAGAATTATCTCGATCTTAACCCTTAAAAAATAAAGAGACAAGCATCACATAGATGACTTTTTTGCTTGTAGATAGGCCATAATTTAATTGCTAAAGCAGGCTTACTTCCTATACATAAATTTGCTGTCACGTGCCTAATACAGACTTTTATTTGAGTCCATTAGGCACGTCGGCAATTCATCTAAGCTAGTTGAGTTAAACTAGGCCTCTAAAAAGAGAATTATTCAATTTTTATCCGCATCAGCAAGGTGCAAAAAAGGCCGATTGCTCGAAACTGTTGCATTTTGAAAAACGAAGGTCGCGTATTCTGCATACTTTTAGCGATCGCCCTCAACATACATTTCAGGCTCAACTGCAACGTTATCAACCCGACCGGAGCTGTCTACAACATAGCCGCCTGTCGTATTCATATCTGTATCTGCTTCGCTATCTTTAGCTTCTTCAATAGTAGCCTTAGCCTGCTCAACATCACCACCAGACATGTCCTTAGTCCCCGGCGGATGAACTGCCGCTCCTGCTGGCTGAGCCAACTGTACAGCTTGCTGGTCACCAGCCGCGCCCTTGCCTGGACGAGCTTCTTTAACGATTTTTGAATCAGATTGATCTGCCATAATTACAAATTTCTAATTTTTACCATTTTGAATAATAAACGTTTGACTCTATCATAATCATCTTCATAACCGCAGACATTGATGCCATCGTAAGTGCGAATTTTTGGCTGCTGATTTGCTTCTTTAGACGGACGCCCTTAAGCTTTTAGACTCATAATGTGAGGATGAAATGCGTGTAGGATACCGCATTCTTATTCAGAAAATATTGTCATCACCATAATTGAGGGTATTGCTATGTTCGTCAAAGATATTGAAGAGCGGACGTTGATTAAGGTGCTTAATCCAGACGATCTATTTGATCCTTTTCAAAATGATATTCAGGGCCGGCAGCAAGCAGGTCAAGCAGAGCAGCCGCCTCAAGCTTTCAAGAAGTCACGATTGGTTTTTCCATCCGGTGAACCTTTACCACAGTGTTGGCTCGACCCCAACTATAAAGACAAAATCAAATGAGAATGAATTGATAATGTTCTCGAGCCGGGCATTAAGACAAGGGGAATTGATCTTCTGCTATGAGGGGTTTCCACGGTTTTAGAACCGGTCTACGGCTCCGTATTGCCACACTGCAAATGTGAGCCACAGACGGCGAAAACGCTGAGGTAAACGGTATATTCGTTCCTGCCCAAACTTTTGTCTACGACAGAGGCTAGCTACCTACTCCAAACAGGCCTTAACCAATGTCAAATGCAGTCGCCTTCACGATTGGTGTCGAGGAAGAATATCAGATCATCAATCCGCATACGCGCGAGTTGGCAAGCAAGTCTAGCAAATTGATTGATGTCAATCAGCAAAATGAACAAGCTCAAGACTTACTATATGAGTTGCACAGTTGTCAGGTTGAAATTGCGACCGGTATCTGTGAGACCTTAGCAGACGTACGGCGAGAGCTAATGCAAGCGAGGCAATCCGCCTTGGCAGCTGCCCAGGAAAACGGGCTGACGATCGCCGCGGCGGGCACTCATCCCTTTTCCCAATGGCAAAATCAGAACATCACTTATAAGGACCGCTATCGTAGTCTTAATACTGAACTACAGCAGATCATTCGAGAGATGGTGATTTTTGGCTGTCACGTTCATGTCGGCATTGTAGATCGAGAAGCCGCGGTCGAGGTGGTCAATCGCTCCCGTCAGTGGCTACCGACGCTGCTAGCGCTCACGGCCAATTCTCCTTTTTGGCTGGGGAATGATACGGGGTACCACAGCTACCGCATGGAATTGTGGTGTCGTCTTCCCACTGCCGGTCCGCCGCCCCATTGCCAAAATCATGACGATTATCGAGCCTTGATTCAGCAGCTTATCGACACGGGCATTACCAATGACCCGACCAAAATTTATTGGGACATTCGCTTATCAGAACAGTTCCCGACCGTCGAATTTCGCGTGGCGGACGTGTGCGGCACCATTGATGAGGCGGTTATGTTTGCGGGAATCGTGCGGGCGCTAGCGCAAACCTGCTATCAAGATTATCGTGACCAGAAGCCCTATCCCGACATTCGCTCGGAGCTGGTCAGGGCCGCGATGTGGCAAGCCGCTCGTTACGGTGCTGGGGGTGAACTGATTGACTTTGCAGCCTTGAGTCCTATAGCCGCCCTAGACTCGATTCAAGCGCTAATGGACTATATTCGTCCCGCGTTGACGGTCCATAACGACTGGGACATCGTCAACCAGCAGGTTCAGCGCATTGTCACCGAAGGCAATAGCGCCCAGCGGCAGCGACAGGTTTATGAAGCGACGGGGAGCCATGAGGCGATCGTGGATTATCTCGTCGAGCAGACTATCAGAGGGGTAGTTTGAGGCAGCGTTGATGTCTACCTAAAGCCAGTAGCTGTAGGATCTGCACTTAAATAACCCACCTAAAGCACAAAGTGGCTGTAAAGGTTTGGCACTGCCAAACCCCAACGACTGGGTACGCTATTTTCAAGCAGCTCCCTATACCTCTTTTTGACTAACCGTCAGATAGCTGAGCGAAAAACACACCATAGGGCGGGAGCACAACCTGATTTTGCTCTTGACTGAAATCGAAGCCCAAATGGGTCACGGCGCTACAAGATTCGTATTCAGCTAGATCATGATGGCCTGTCTCATCACTCATATTGAACACGCAGAGCAATCTTTCTTCGGCATAATATCGCTGAAATGACAATATCGTATCCGTCGCCTTCAATTCATCGAGCTTACCGGCTTCCAAAGCTGGCTGATTTTTGCGCCAATGCAGCAGTTGTCGCCAGGTATTGAGCACTGACCGACTATTTTGATGCTGATTTTTAACTGACCGTTTCAAGTGAGCTTGAGGGATGGGCAGCCAGGGTTGATCGGCCGCGGTAAAGCCGCCATTGGCCTCGTCTTCTGTCCAGGGCATGGGTGTGCGCGAACCGTCTCTCCCTACTACTTCCGGATACATCATTTTGCCAAAGGGATCTTTAATTCTTTCCTTGGGAATTTCTTCAGGGATTTTTGCCACAGTTAGCCCCAACTCATCGCCTTGCCACAGACAAAATGCGCCCGGTAGCGACAGCAACAGTGCCGACATCATCCGGTAAAACTCATCAGGATAAGGATTGCCGTTGACATCTTTACCGGTCCAGCGGCTGCGTAGACGACCATAGTCGTGATTACCCACAATCCAGCAGGTACCACCGTCCTTGAATGTATCAATCACCTTCTGCAAAATATCGCGCATCAGGGCTGCCGTCATCGGCTGTTCCACTAGCAAGCCGCTGTGATAAGCCATATTCAACCGCTTATCGCCTTGAGTGTATTGGCTAGCCTGAGCAACGGAATCCTCACAAAGCGCAACTTCTCCCAGCGTGAAAACCCCAGGATACTGATCAACCAACTCCCGAATCACTTCTAGCTTTTCTAGGGTTTCGGGACGATTAAAACTATACTTGAGCATTTGTTCGGATAGCGGATTATCTTCCGGCACTCCATCCGGAAGCGGCGCATCATCGGGGCGAGGAGGGTTATCGCGCAGCTCTGAATCATGAAAAAAGTAGTTGACCGCATCAATGCGCAGCCCATCAACACCCATGTCGAGCCAAAATTTGGCTCGTTCCAGAATGGCCTCAACGACTGCTTCGCTGTGCCAATTTAGATCTGGTTGGCTCTCTAAGAAGTTGAATAAGTAGTACTGCTCTCGCTGGGGCTCCCACTTCCAAGCGGTCCCACCGGTAAACGAAGACAGCCAGTTGTTAGGAGGATCACCGTTTGGCTTTGGATCAACCCAAACGTACCAATCGGCTTTGCTATTATCGCGGCTGGAGCGGCTTTCTTTGAACCAGGGGTGCTGGTCGGAGGTGTGATTCCAGACTTGGTCAAGAATTACCTTCAGCTTCATCGTGTGAGCAATATCTAGGAGTCGCTGAAAATCTTCGCGATCGCCAAACGTGTCGCCAATGCTCAACATGTCTGTGATGTCATAGCCCAAGTCTTCCATCGGTGACTCGTAGATAGGCGTTAGCCAGATGGCGTCAACGCCTAAGCTGGCAATATAGTCCAGTTTTTGAATAATCCCGTTGAGATCGCCCTTGCCATCGCCTGTGGTGTCCAAAAAGCTCCACGGTGCAATTTGATAGATAACGGCATTTTGCCACCAGGCACCATCATGGGTAGCCTGATTGGCATCTTCCCACTGCCAGTTACGACGGTTGATTACGGGCACGCGCCACCAAGCTCTTGGGTCGATCTCTAGCACGGTTGAGAGGCCTCTTTGGATCAAGTCATTGTTAGCAATAACACGAGCCTTCATGTCAAACATCTACTTTAGGGCTGTAGTTTACTGCTTTCAATATTTCTGACGTGACAATCTCTGATTTAGCACCTCATTGCATTAGTTCATCCTGATTGTAGAGGTGTATTCTACGCTACTTGCTTACTGTGAAAGGAACAATATTCTGAGCCAGATAAACGTGACAGAAGATTTAGGTTTAGGTGAACAGGCACTCAGCAAAGCAGCTGAAATCGGTTTAGAATCGCAGCTTGATGAAGCGGAAAGTTTGAGTGTCGATGTTCGGGTTGACCCGCTCTCTTTGATGAAAGGAGAAGTCGAGTCGGTGACGGTCGAGGGTGAAGGACTCGTCATGCAACGGGAACTGCGAACGCAAGAACTGACGGTACAGACCGGCTTGATTAAAGTAAACCCTTGGAAAGCTGCCTTGGGAGAAATTGAGCTGGAGCGGCCAACTCAATCTGCCGTCCGCATGGTGCTATCTGAGGCCGATATTGATCGCGCTTTCAATTCCCACTTCGTACACAACCAAATTCCCCACATTGAAGTGGAACAGAATGGCCAATCTGTGGCTGTGACGGCTCGCGAAATTTCGTTTCGATTGCCTGGTAATGGGCGGATTGCCGTGCATGCTGATCTCAAGCATCTCGACGCTGAAACAACGAAACAAATAGCCTTTGAGGCAACGCCCGATATTGCTGCAAACGGTTATCGGCTTCATCTCAAAGACGTGAAATACGTCAGCGGTGAGGAAATTTCGCCTAAGCTAACGGCACTTATTCTCGAACAGGTCAGCGATGTGCTGGATCTACGAAATTTTGAAGTTCCCAGCATGAATTTACGTTTGACCGATTTGGAGGTGCTGGCTGGGAAGTTGATCCTGTCGTCAGCGGCAGAGATTAGAGCTTTTCCCGGCAACTTAGAAGGCTGAGAAAAGTGATCAGCCCTCCGAACATCAACCGGTTAGTCGCTCAAGATTGAAATTTTAGTACCGCTTATTGTGAACTTTCGGAGACAATACTGTCCTGCGTGACTGCTACAACTCAACCATGCAAACAAACGTCGACTGGTGGCGCAGCGCCGTCATTTACCAAATCTACCCTCGCAGCTTTGCCGATAGTAACGGTGACGGTATTGGCGATCTACCTGGCATTTTGCAGAAGCTGGATTATGTGACCAGTCTGGGAGTAGACGCCATCTGGATTTCGCCCTTCTTTCAGTCGCCGATGAAAGACTTTGGGTACGACATCTCGAATTATCGTGACGTTGACCCCATTTTCGGTACGCTGGATGACTTTAAGTCAGTTATGACAGCAGCGCACGATCGCCAGCTCAAAGTCCTGATTGATCAAGTGTGGAACCACACGTCTCATGAACATCCCTGGTTTATTGAAAGTCGACAAAATCGCACAAATCCTAAAGCAGACTGGTACGTCTGGGTAGATGCGAAACCGGATGGTACACCTCCCAACAATTGGTTATCTACTTTTGGCGGCAGTGCTTGGACCTGGGAACCTCAGCGACAGCAATATTATCTCCATAACTTCTTAACCGAGCAGCCGGATTTGAATCTGTATAATCCGGAAGTTTTGACCGCCATTTTAGATACTGCTGAGTTTTGGTTGAAAATGGGCGTCGATGGCTTTCGATTAGATGTAGTGAATTTCTTTACCTACGATCGCAGCCTGAAAGATAACCCCTTGCGGCCGGCTGATATGCCTCGTCCTGCTGGCGCATCTCCCAATGACCCCTTTTTCGCTCAAATCAATCGCTATAACTTCTGCCAGTCTGCCACTTTGGACTTGCTAAAGCCGATTCGCGAGTTGATGGATCGCTATGGTGCAGTGACTCTAGCTGAAATCAGCAGCGCAGAAGATGCGCTAACAACCTCCAGTGACTACGTAAAAGGTCGCAATCGCCTACACATGGCCTACAACTCTTCTCTAATGACGGATGAACTCCTGACGGCTCAGCGGCTGATTCAGCTCATTCAGCGAGTAGAAACCTTATTTACCGATGGCGTCATTTGTTGGACAGCGGGTACCCATGATTTTCCTCGCTTAAAGAGCCGCTGGCACGAATACAAACCCAGTAATGCCTTTTTGCAAGATGCTTTTGACCATATGTTTGTGGCGCTGATTGTTTCTCTGCGCGGCAGTTGTTGTATCTACCAGGGCGAAGAGTTGGGATTAACCCAGGCTGACATTCCCCATGCAAAAATGCAGGATCCCTTTGGCATTCAGGGCTATCCCAAAGTGCTGGGACGCGATGGGTCCCGGACGCCCATGCCCTGGCGTAAAGATGACCGCAACGCTGGCTTTACCGAGGCCGCCGAACCCTGGCTGCCGATTCCCGATGAGCATCGCCCCTTGTCAGTGGATGTGCAGGAAGCGGATCCCAATTCGCTATTGCGTAAGTACCGGCAAATTTTGCACTGGCGGCAACAGCAGCCAGCGCTCAACAAAGACAATTTGCAGCTTCTCAATTTATCGGATGAGCGGCTAGTCGGTTTTGTGCGGGCGTGCGATGCTCAGCGCCTGCTATGTATTTTCAATATTAGCCCTGAAACGATATACGAAGACTTGTCAAATTTTTCCAAGTGTGAGCCTACTGGCATAGAGATATTTGGCGATCGCAGCTACCGCACTACTTTGGAAATTCCACCCTTTGGCGTCTTTTTTGGCAATTTAGAAGAGTGTTCAGAAAATCGTGTTTGAGTAGGATAAGTGGTTGTTCTTAATTTTGGGTTCTTGGTTAAAGGGGAACGACCCGTTGCCTATACTTTCCGACATTCCACTAGAGTTGACGGTGCAGAATGTGTTTGGCTGACTGCGGGTTAGCCAACGCTAACTTGGATAATCGTTAAACTGGCTTTTGGTTTTAAGTTAAGCTCACTCTCTTCGGCACCTGCTTATACCGATGCTCGATTTTAGATTTTTGATTGTGGATGCGAAACCATTTCATACTAATGCCTTCAGATTCAACACCTGTAGCCTTGGAAAAAACTGGCGTTAAGGGGAGGCAATTTAGATACTATTCACGCTGGCAAATGATTGCCTTCAATAGTCACTTTAGAAGGATTGCACCGCATCACATTGGTGGCGGAAATGATTGCTCCTTCAGACTGCAAATCTTCAACAAACCCCGATTGATTTATTTCCGCTCCTTTTCTGGTTTCGTAGGGACCGAAGTAGTAAGTATAGTCTGGCTGCTCGGTTTTAATGCGTACCCACCAAGCTTTTGATGATGACTGAGATGAAAACAACTTAAAAACAGCCGAAATCAACCCTGAAAATTTTTGCAGCGGATGCATATAACAACTCCCAATTTTTGAAGTTTCATCAAAAAAGACTTTGAAAACTACGCTGTTTGTAATGGGACTTTTCCTGTATCTCGAGCAAAGGCTTTGATAATTTCGCGATTAAAGGCTGGAATATCATCGGGGTTTCGGCTGGTTATCAGGCCAGCGTCCACGACTACAGTTTGATCGATCCAGTCGGCTCCAGCATTTTTCAGGTCAGTCTGCAAGGAAGGCCAAGAAGTTACTTTACAGCCCTCAACGATGTCGGCTTCGATTAGGGTCCAGGGGCCGTGGCAAATGGCGGCTATAGGCTTATTAGCCGTCCGAAAAGCTTTAACAAACTTCACGGCATTTCCATTGACTCGTAACTGATCAGGATTTACGGTACCACCGGGTAGCAGCAATCCATCATAATCTTGAGGATTTGCTTGATTCAGTTCCACATCGACAGAAAAGCGATCGGCTTTATCGTAGTGATTCCATCCTTGAACCGTGTCAGCTGCTGGAGAAACAATGTGCACCTTAGCACCGGCGTCCAACAATGCTTGACGAGGCTCAACCAACTCGACCTGTTCAAATCCATCAGCAACAAGAATCGCAATTTTTTTTGACTTTAATATGTTATCCATGACATGAAAATAATTAACAGTTGACCGCTTAAAATCTTGATAAGAAGATTTTCACTATCGTCACAAAAAGCACCAGTATTATCCTGCTTATAGAATGCTTTTTAATTTAAAAAGGAAAACTACTGCTTCGGCCCACAAGAACTCTAAAAAAGTAATCAACTTAACCCTCAAACAGCATCCTCCTGCAGGAAGAAGCTTGCTTTACTTATGGGAATAGGCTCGCTTTGTCTAGTTGAAATAAGACAATTTGCTAAGAAAAATCAATTGTTTAGCCCGAATCCTTCCCGAGAAGGAGGAGGACATTTGAGTTGCATGAAAATATAGAATTCGAGCGCAAAACGTTCTTAATCTTTTTGGTTGAAACTACGAAAAATGGCCAACGTAACCACACTGTTTACTCAACTTGCTGACATGGCGCTACTTCAGAGAAGTTTGCTTGAAAATGTTCAGAAATTAATGGCAGCAACAGCAGATAGCAAGATTCGTGAACGTCTTGAAGGCATCATGAAAAGCGATCGCGAGAATCTAGACACGCTTGAGTCCATGATTGCTACCAATGACTCTGCTACCGCTCGCGAAATTACCCAAAAGTATGCTGAAGCGATTAACCAGATGATGGATAGCTCTGACTTAACGCTGTACGACAAGTTCTTTCAGCTTGAACTATGCAAGCATCAGCAGACGATGACGGGCTTGGTCGTTCACAAAGCAGCTCAATCTTTAAGCGATGAATTGCAAAATGCGGTAGAGCCGCTAAACGAAATTAATTTTGAAAATCGGGCTCACCAAGAAATTTTGAAGGGCGTGCTCTATTTCGTTGGTACTCGCGAAATTGCCGGGAAAGAACCTGATATGGGTCTCTGGGCCAGCATTGAACAAGGTGTTGCTGCTCTCAAAGGCGCAGTGGGCAGTGCCGTCAGCTAGAGGATTCTTGCTCTGATGCGAGGCGACATGGCAATGGCCTCACCGTTGGCGCGATTGCGCTGCTTATGGTGTTGCTAGCTCCACGATCGCCCGCACCAATTGCTCAACATCAATGGGTTTGGGCAGATGCTTTTGGAAGCCATATGCCAAAGCTGTTTGCCGGTCTTCTTCACGGGCATAGGCGGTCAAGGCGATCGCTGGGACCTGAGCAGCGCTAGAATTTAACGATCGCACTCGGTGTAGCAGGGCAAACCCGTCCATCTGGGGCATACCGATATCGCTAATCAGCACGTCAGGCGGCTGCTGGATAAGCTGGACTAAGGCTTCCTTGGCTGAAGTGGCAATCGCTACGTCGGCACCGTACTGACTGAGCAAAGTTTGTAAGAGTTCGCGGCTGTCAGCATCATCATCCACGGCTAGCAGCTGCAGTCCTTTCAGGCTCAAGGATTGAAAGCTTATATCAGCGTCAGGACTAGGGGTACTAACCGGGTCCATTAGCGGCATTGTGACTGTAAATGTCGCCCCTTTGCCTTCGCCTGGACTATCTGCCCGGATTTCTCCCCCATGGGCAGTGATCAAGTGCCGCACAATGGCTAACCCTAACCCTAACCCGCCATGTTCACGGGTGATGGAAATGTCTTCCTGACGGAAAGATTTGAAAATGTCGGGTAAGAAATCGGGGTGAATGCCTTTTCCCGTATCAGTCACTATGATGCTGGCCTGATTCGCGTCAGTCACCCGCAGCTGCACCGTGATTTGGCCGTGGGCGGGAGTAAATTTCACCGCGTTAGACAGCAAATTCCAAACAATTTGCTGAATGCGAGCGGCATCGCCCCAGACGTTGCCAATATCTGGCAGGTCACTGTGAATCGTAATCGACTTGGCCACTGCTGCCGTTGCAACGGTTTCCATAGCAGCAGTTACCGTTGGCGCTATGGGCACAGCGGCATTGTTGAGGTTGAGTTTGCCGCGCAAAATTCTGGCAACGTCGAGTAAGTCATCGATCAATTGAGTTTGTAGCTTGGCGTTGCGCTCGATGATTTGTAATGCTTCGGTCGTTTTCTCAGTACTAAGAGTTTTGGTTTGGAGCAACTGCGACCAGCCCAAAATCGGATTAAGGGGCGATCGCAACTCGTGGGACAAAATTGCCAAAAACTCATCTTTGACCCGATTCGCGCGTTCCGCGGCGGCGCGGGCAGCCTGCTCTTGCTGTAGCAAACGCTCTCTTTCTGCTGCAGCTAGTTTACGCTCAGTAATGTCTAGCACGGTGCCAATAAAGCGGCGGGGACTGCCGTTGTCGGCGAAGTATACTTGTCCTTTCGCCAAAATCCAGCGTTCTTGGCGATCATCAATCCCGATAATGCGATATTCCACGTCATACTCGCCCCCACTCGCTGGGATTAAACTTTCGTCCACTGCTTGGCGAATGCGTTCGTGATCGTCGGGATGAATGGCATCAAAAAAGCGATCAAGGGTCATCTTTCCTTGGGAAGATAGACCAAACACGGCTTTGAAGCGGGAACTCCATACCACTTTGTCAGTGACTAAATTCCAATCCCAGGTGCCCAATTGTCCAGCTTCTAAGGCAATCCGTAATCGATCTTTACTGCGCCGGAGCGATCTTTCCGCTTTTTTGCGGGCGCTTAGATCCAGAATAAACGCGACCGATTCTTCTTGTTGCTCCCCCAACAGCGTAAAGCCCACCAGCACCGGAATCCGCCGACCGTCTTTGCGAATGTATTCTTTTTCGTAGGGATTACAGGCTCCCTGAGCCTGGGCTTGGGCAATACTCTGCTCATCAAGCGGCAAATATTCGGGTGGAGTAATATCTATCCAGTGCAGGCGACCGGCTTTCAAATCAGCTCGGGTGTAGCCCACAATGCGTAACAGTTCCTCATTCGCCTCGAAAATATTGCCGTGAATGTCGCCATAAAGAATGCCGACGACATTGGAGTCAACAAAGCTCCGCAGCCGGGCTTCATTCTCAGCCAACCGGGCTTCGGAATGTTTTTGGTCAGTAATGTCAGTATGACTGCCAAACCACCGGACGACACTGCCAGCCTCATCCCAAATTGGCACTGCCCGTGACAAAAACCAGCGGTATTCCCCCGTTTGACTCCGCAGCGGAAAGGTATCTTCCCAAAATTCGCCCGCTTGAAAGCAATAGGTTATTTTTTCGACGACGCGCTCCACATGGTCAGGATGATGAACTTGCTGCCATCCCCAGCCCTGCATTTGTTCAAAGGTGGTGCCGGTGTAGTCATACCAGCGCTGGCTGTACCAAAAAATGTAGCCGCTAGGATCAGCCATCCAAGTCAATTGGGAAATGTTGTCGGCGAAGTTACGAAACATTTCTTCGCTATGGCGCAGCGTTTCGGCAATTTGTTTTTGCTCTGTAATATCTTGAGCAATGCCTACCATTTGCTTAATATCGCCACTATCGTTGCACACGGTATAGCCGCGATCGCGAATCCAGCGCACTTGGCCGTTGGGGCGGAGAATGCGATATTCTTGCTCAACATAGTCTTCAGTTAGGGCCCTAGCGGCATTAGCCACCACCCGCTCGCGATCATCAGGATGTAAGGTGGCCGCCCAGAGGTCATAGTCTTCGTAAATTGCCGCCGGCGACCGTCCCCAGATTTCTGCATAAGCCGGGCTGACGTACAAAACTTTGGGGATGCGAAAATCCGCCACCCAAAAGACATCTTGCAGGTTGTCAGCCAACAGTTGGAATCGTTCTCGATGTTCCCGAACCGTCGCCGCCATTTGTTTTTGGGCCGTGATGTCTTGGGCAATCCCCAAAATCTGTTGGGGGCTGCCGTCGGTTTGGCGCTGAAAGATCGTTTCCCGGGCTTGCAGCCAAACCCACTCGCCATTGGCCCGGCGCATCCGATATTCGAACTCGACTGTCTCGTGATCGGAGAGAGCCTGCAGCCGGGCCCAATGCTCTGGCACTCGCGCCCAATCGTCGGGATGCATCAGGGTTGGCAACAGTTCGTCGCCGAACGCTTGAATTTGCTCGCCAGTGTAACCCAATACGCTGCCGACTTGCCGATTAGCGTAAATGTTGCGCTGCTCGACCAAATCGAAGACGTACAACATACCCGGAACGGCTTCGGCAACGTGTTGGATAAAGTGCTGACTATCCTGAAGCTGCTGCTGAATGGCTTGCAGTTCAGAAATTTCTTGCAGCGCTGTGTCGAATTCCACCGTGCGGTAACCCTGATTAAATTGCTGCGTCTCAACAGTGGTTAAAGGCCGCTCAATTTTTTGCAGGCGGATTTGGGCTTGGGCGGCGGCCACTCGACGCTCATCGTCCAAATCTACTGTTGCTTCGCAGTGCATCGCTGTCTGCACGGCTGCTACAAGCTGAGATGATGTCAAGCGATCGCGCACTAAATACTCTTGCGCCCCGGATTTCATCGCTTGCACCGCAATCTCGACGTCGTTATCGCCAATGAAGATGACGGCAGGACTGTGACCGTTAGCCTGTTGCCTAAGCAGCGGCAATTGCATCAACAAATCAGGGCAGGCGATCGCCCAATCAATCAGCAAAACCGCCGGCGACTCTGCCCACAATTCTCTAAACGCTGGCGCGCTTTCAGCAATTGTCGCTAGCCGGTGCTGAACATTAAATCCGGGTAATAGGGGAGCCAAAAAAGCTGACTGGCTGGAGTCGGTGGAGTCGCGATAGCTCACGATAGAAAGTACCGCAATCTCCGATTGTGGCAGGCAATCTCCCTGATTTGTAATAGTTGAGCCGCGTGGGCGATCACTCATAATGGTATCTGACCAATGATAGATAAGGCCTTGCGCCTACTCTCTAGTTCTAAGGTGATGCTCAATCAAGTGGGGATAGTGACGTAAACTGTCTTTGGGCGAAACCATTCCTTGAAAGCAAGAACCCAATGAATCAAAAACATAGATTATGACTGCATCATTCTAGGTGATTTTTTACTTCTCAAAGTTGTCAATCATCTATCTAAAGGTAGGCTTAAACAATTGAGGCTTTCAGCAAGGGATTATTGCTCATTAAAGAGCAAGTATTAATTCTTAATGATTAGCATTACTCTTTACACAAAATCTGGTTGTGTTCCGTTACACCAAGGCTTTGCCGGCAGGCAGCATCATCCTAAAGCCCCAGGGTAGACTGCTCCAATCCTCCAAAACTAGCCTTTGCAATTTCCCTGTGGCTCTTTAGAAACCGTTGCGCGGATAACCTGAGTCACCATATCTGGATCTTCTAACGGCATCAAATGACCGACCCCTGTAACTTTCACCAAGTCACCTGTCGGCAATAGCTCCATTACCTCATGTTGAATGGTTTCTAGCGGAATTACTGGATCATCAGTGGACGCTAGTACTGTAATTGGTACCTTCACCTGAGCCATCTGCTCGGCAATGGAATGATCCATTCCTTGTAATAGCCACCAGCGCCAAGTTTTATCTTCGGCTTGTTGATGAGTACGCACTGCGATCGCTCGACGAATTTGCGATAGGGGTTTTTGGATGGCTCCCTTGACCGTATTTTGAGCTGTTTCTAAACTTTCTGGTCCCTGCAATAACCGTTCTCGCTCTTTCTGGGGCATGGGCTCCTGAGTTACTGGAGAAGGTGCAACCAAGATCACCTGCTCTAGTCCTGGACAATTATCAGCAGCCACCTGCAGGGCAATTTTGCCTCCCATCGAATGTCCAATCAGTACAAATCGCTCAATTCCTAGACAAGCTAAGGCATCGTAAACAAAACTGCTGTAGTTGCGCAGAGTTGGTTTGTCGAGCGCAGGGGCATTACCAAACCCTGGTAAATCTAGAGCAATGCATTGAAAATCTTGCTTTAGCTTTTCGGTGACCCACTGCCAACTAGCAGCTGCCCCACTAAAATAATGAAGAAAAATTAGTGCCGGTGCGCCGTCACCTTGATTGATCAAAGATAGATTATTGACAAAATTATCAGCCATTAAATTAAAGAATGTTAATGCAATTTTTACTCAATTGGATAGTTGATTTTGGGTGTCAACTTAAGTAAATTTTATTTTAAGTAAATTTTTTGACAATTCACCTCTCTCTTTCTGAAGATAGATGAGCTTTTCTAGCTCGCCAAGTGTCAGAAGTCTTCCGCCCTTAAATAGAATCCATAATGCTTGTAAGCATAAATTCTGGTGGAATTTGGCTGTTTTTATGAGTCCATTTCGACAAACTTTGGCAAGGAATGATTCTTGATTCTGCTTTGGGTTCACAACCTAATGCAGATTTGCGATCGTCTATTTAATACGCTGCGTAAAAACAGCAGTTAACCTAGTATCTTCAAAGTGGATTGGCGTGGGCGATGTAAAAGCAATCTCTTCTTGACGATTGAGAAAGCCGGCTACGTAGATACCTATGACGGTAGACGGCAATCAGGCAGCCATTCTTTAAACTACATACACTATAGAATTGAAAAGGAATTTATCACATGGGTATTCAAGACAGAGTTGAAGCAACTGCCAAAAATGTTGAGGGCAAAGTTCAGGAAACCGTTGGTGATGTGACTGGCGATACGTCTGAAGAAGCAAAAGGTAAGTCAAAGCAAGTCGAAGCTCGGGCTAGACATGCAAAGGAAGATGTCAAAGACGAAGTCAAGAAAGCTGTCGATTAATCTTCTCTTGATTTGTAAGTTGAAAGTTTAAAGGGGTAGATTATCTGCCTCTTTTTATTGTCAAGGTAAATCAGTAAGTAAAAAGCCATTTTGCAACAGTTTTAGCAAAATGGTCTTTTATTTCCTAATTTAAATTCTCTAAATTCAAGTCAAGCGGTCTTGACTAATCTCATAATTAAAGAGGCAACAAATAAATCCAGAAAGGCGAAAAATAAAACCTGAGCAATACTAGTACTGCATGCTATCCTTTGTTCGCATCTTTTTTGACAATTTCCAAAGCTCTAAAAGCTATTATTTGCAGTAGTTTCAGAGTTTTTCAAGGAGACTTGTGATTAGTATCAGGGGTCGTTTTGGTAACGATGAGTAACGAGTCCGCGAAGTCGTCTAAGAGGGTGTTTGAAAAGTCAGAGGAAGGGTAAAAAAGCTTTCTCAATGTAGGCTGCGAGTAGAACACCACGTAGCCCTGATAGAGGGAGTGCCGCCAACGACAGCTCCGGGCGTTGGACTCCCCACCACTGGGCCAATGTCGTACTGTTGAAAGCTGTAGGCCAAGATCTCTTTGGCGCTGCGGCTGCCCTCATTGACTAACATAACGACCGGCTTGTCCCACTGGCTGTTGTAGGTCTAGGTTTGGTGATCGCGCCGAATATTGGTCATGCTGGGTCCCCTAGCCGTAAAGGGATAGAGGGCCTTTGCCGGAGCCCCGCCCCAGCCTTCGCGCAGATCTAAAATCCCCATTGAAGAGGAAGAGCAGGGTTTGAGTTCAATTACGGTTGACAGAAATTGAAGCTGTTGCTGTATACAGGCGGGTGACGTAGCGCAGTCGGACTTGGCCCTCGGTGTTGCAAGGGCGATCGCGGCCTAAGTGTCAGAACTGATTACTCTGAGGCGTCACAGTCCGCCGATCAGTCGATAAACTAAGGCATCGTTGCGCTACCGCCGTCATGCAGTGCCCCTATTGTCATTCTGAAAACACCCGAGTTCGCCCTAATCAAACCACCAGTCTGGGCTATCCTCTGCATTTTTGCCGGAGTTGCCAGCGGAGTTTCAACGAGCGGACGGGCACGCCGTTCAATCACCTTGAGGTCCCGACCGATATCGTCTTTCAGGTCCTCTATTGCCGCCTGCGCTTCAAGCTCAGCTATCGTGACGTAGCTGAACTCTTCTGGCTGCGGGGCTTTCATTTCAGCCACGAAACGGTGCGCGAGTGGAGCGAGCGCTTTGCCCCAGAATTCGCGGAGCATATCCGCCACAAACGCCAGCAGACCTTTGGTCGTATCTGGTATGTGGACGAAACCTACATCAGAATCCAAGGTCAGTGGTGCTATCTTTATCGCGGCATCGATGAGCACGGCAATCTGCTCGATGTCAGGCTGAGTGAACATCGCGACCTGGAGGCGGCCAAAGCGTTTTTTGAACAGGTTGCGGAATTGATGGCGGAGCCCCCAGAGCGCGTTGTCACGGACGGCCATAACAGCTATCCCCGCGCCATTTCAGAGGTTTTAGGGGAAACCGTCGAGCACCAGGTCTCAAAGTCAGTCCATAATCCGGTTGAGCAAAGTCATCGGAAACTAAAACAGCGATATTATCCGACACTGGGCTTTAGTAACGTTGAGACAGCGGGCTATTTCTGTGAGGCCGTCGAGGAACTGAATCAATTTTTGCGCGTGCGTCAGTCGATGGGAGAATTCGTGTCTCTACCGGAATATCGGCTCCAGATCCAAGCTCGGATGAGTGAACTCAGAGATATGATGAAAGCCGCGTAAGAATAAGGATGGAGTGGATCACCATGTCCGCGATCGCTTCTTTCGTAGATAGAGTATTCAATTCTGACACTTAG
>JBCCJU010000102.1:0-20730 GCA_039027715.1 Cyanobacteria bacterium P01_C01_bin.120 | reverse complement strand
GTTTTGTTTGCCCTACAAAATCCTGACCGGGTCGAGCGCTTAGTGGTGATCAACACCCCACTCGCACCGACGGTAAAACTACCCGGGGCGATTCGCCGCATGACGCTGCCCTTAGCGGGGGAAATGATGACCCAAGATCCCCTGCTGGTCGATCGCACGTTGGAGGGCGGCGGCCCCTATCAGGTCGATGACGCTGATCTGGACGTGTATCGCAAGCCGTTTTTAACCACCTCATCCGCAGGGCGATCGCTATTGTTTACTCTGCGCAACTTTAAGCTGGCAGAAAACACAACGGCGATCGCGGCGGGACTGCCCCAGTGGGACCATATGACGCAGCTAATCTGGGGTACTGCCGATCCCTGGATTCCCGTTTCGCTGGCGGAAACCTGGGTAAAAACGCTGCCTCAGGCAGAATTAGCCAAGCTGGACGAAGTAGGTCACTATGCTCAAGAAGACTGGGCTGATAAAGTCTCTGACACGCTGGTCCCGTTTCTGCGCCGGGCGCCCGTGAACTAGCCGCCAAACAATACGAATCCCTACAAAGCACGACTTCTCAGCCTTGATTTTGCTCACTTATTTAGTCTGACCTTTAACATGAAAGACATTGTGCAGTAGGGTTCCCGGCGCTTTGACTATGACAGGTTGGCTCAAAACCCCTCCTGAGGGAGGCTGGCATACCCTACTTCCCCAAAAAGCCTTAGCACTGCTCAACAGCGATCGCGCAGCAGGTCTCGCAGCGGCAGAGGTGATTACGCGCCGAGAGCAAGTTGGGGCCAATGTTTTAGAAGAAATCAAAGGGCGCAGCAGTTGGCGCATTCTGTTCGATCAGTTCACCAACATCATGCTGCTGATGCTGATCGCCGTCGCGATCACCTCCGGCATTATCGCGATTCGCAATGATGAAGTGCCTAAAGATGCGATCGCCATTTTTGCGATCGTTATTCTTAACGGGGTGCTCGGCTATTTTCAAGAAAGCCGTGCCGAAAAAGCCCTGGCCGCCCTGAAGCAAATGTCCGCCCCCATCGTGCGCATCGTGCGGGATGGCAAGACAGTGGAAGTGCCCTCCCAAGATTTGGTGCCGGGTGATGTGTTGCTTTTGGAGGCCGGCATGCAGGTGGCCGCCGATGGGCTGCTGCTGGAAGCCTCCAACCTTCAGGTACGGGAATCAGCGCTGACGGGGGAAGCCAATGCCGTCACCAAACAGGCGGGAGACGAATTGGCCGCCGACACCAGCCTGGGCGATCGCACCAACCTAGTTTTTCAAGGAACCGAAGTCGTCTATGGTCGGGGCCGGGTGCTGATCACTCAAACCGGCATGCAGACTGAGTTGGGCCGCATTGCCGCCATGCTGCAGGGCGTCGAGGCTGAGCCCACGCCTCTGCAGGTGCGCATGGATCAGTTGGGCAATACCCTGGTGACTGGATCGCTGATTTTGGTGGCGCTGGTGGTCATTGGCGGCGTGGTGCAGGCCGGATGGGGAGCCTTTGAAGATCTGCTGGAAGTCTCCCTTAGTATGGCTGTCGCGGTGGTGCCTGAAGGCTTGCCTGCGGTGATTACCGTGACGCTAGCGATTGGCACGCAGCGGATGGTGCGCCGCCACGCCCTGATTCGTCGGCTGCCGGCAGTCGAAACGCTGGGCTCCGTGACCACCATCTGCTCGGACAAAACCGGCACCCTAACCCAAAACAAAATGGTGGTGCAGCAAGTGCAGACAGCCTCCCAGCACTACCAAATCTCCGGTGAAGGATATGCTCCCGAAGGTCGATTTCATCTGGAAGACGGTGCCGCGATCGCGCCGCTTGAGCCTGCCGAACTGTCGCGACTGCTGTTTTGTGGTCTGCTCTGCAACGACGCCATTTTGCAGAAAGAACAGGGCGATTGGGCGATTCTTGGCGACCCGACCGAGGGCTCTCTAGTCGTGCTGGCGGGTAAAGGCGGACTCGATCAGCAAGCCTTGCTGCAGCAGTTTGAGCGCGTGGCCGAGTGGGCCTTTTCCTCTGAAAGAAAGCGCATGAGCGTGGTGGTGCGATCGCCCGCCGACCACGCGATGACTCCTCCCTTTGCCACTAACGCAGCTTACTGGCTGCTCGCCAAAGGGTCTCCCGAACTGCTGCTAGAGTGCTGTCAGGCGCGTCAACACCAGCAAGATCTGCTCACGCTTGATGATGCGACCCGCGCTATCATTCTGCAGCAAAATGAAATCATGGCTGCCCAAGGCCTGCGCGTACTGGGGTTAGCGATGAAAACCTTGACCGAGTCGCCGATGGTCGATGCGACGGCAGACGCCGTAGAGCAAGATTTAGTGTGGCTGGGGCTGGTGGGCATGATGGATGCGCCGCGCCCCGAAGCGAAAGAAGCTGTCCGGCTGTGCCAGCAGGCGGGCATCCGGCCTCTGATGATTACGGGGGATCACCAAAAGACAGCCCAGGCGATCGCTGCCGATATTGGCATTGCCCCGGCAGATTCTGAGGTACTGACGGGGAAAGCCCTGGAGCAGATGGCAGCGCCAGCCCTGCAGGCGGCGGTCAAAAAGGTGCCGGTCTATGCGCGAGTCTCGCCTGAGCATAAGCTCCGCATCGTCCAAGCCCTGCAGGCGGAACGACAAATTGTCGCCATGACCGGCGATGGGGTCAACGACGCCCCGGCCTTAAAGCAGGCGGATATTGGCATCGCCATGGGCATCACCGGCACGGACGTATCCAAAGAAGCCAGCGACATGGTGCTGCTGGATGATAACTTTGCCACCATCGTGGCCGCCGGTGAGGAAGGACGTGTTGTTTACGACAATATTCGCCGCTTCGTAAAGTATATTTTGGGCTCAAATATTGGCGAGGTGCTGACGATAGCCGCATCGCCGATTCTGCTGCCGATTTTGGACGTGCCGCTGACGCCGCTGCAAATTTTGTGGATGAACCTCGTTACCGATGGCTTCCCGGCTCTGGCCCTCGCGGTGGAACCGGCAGAACCGGATGTGATGCAGCGCCCGCCTCACGATCCCAAAGAGAGCATTTTTGCTCGGGGTTTGGGGGCCTACATGCTGCGCATTGGCGTTGTGTTCAGCGTTATTTCCATTATTTTGATGCACTGGGCTTACTTTCACGCCCAAAATCCCGATATTCCTGGCGATCCAAATCGCTGGAAAACCATGGTTTTCACGACCCTATGTTTAGCGCAAATGGGCCATGCAATCGCCGTGCGATCGGATACCCAAATGACCTATCAAATGTCGCCGTTCTCCAATCCCTTTGTATTGGCGGCAGTGACCATCACCACGGCGCTACAGCTGATGCTGATTTATGTTGAACCTTTGCGCAACTTCTTCGGCACTCAAATACTGAATCCTACTGAACTGCTGATTTGCTTTGGTTTTAGTACGCTAATGTTTGTCTGGGTCGAGGGTGAAAAATTGGTTAAAAAGCTATTCCAGCGTTGAATTTGTCGCTGAGTTTTTTCGATATTTGTTCCTCACTCTTCCTATCTTTCAACAGAGCTAGTCATATCAAGATCTCTGCATTGGGCAAGATGCAGCAGCCGACAGGCTTCGATATTGTTGCCTTGTAATGAATATAAATATTGAGGTTTTATATGACTCTGTTGCAAAGCACTTTGCTAATGCAGGTGGCTGAAGGTAGCCCCTATTTTTCCACCATCACGGTGGTTTTTGGTGTTGGCTTTGTTGCCGCTGTAGTCATCGGCTCCATCGCCTGGTATAACTCCAAGCGTCCCGTCGGTTGGGAAGATAAGGAGCGTCCTGACATTGTTCCTGAAGTGGAAAAGTAAGTTTGCGTTAACAGATCAATCGCGGTAGTTTTTTAAGTAAGTAGCGTCAATTCGTTACGCCGTTTGTTAGTGGCGATCGCGCTAATGCTAGCGCTGTTGCTAAAGGCCGTTATTTCTACTTCTTCATTGCTTTTCGGCCACCTCATGACTGGTTCGAAATTAATTCTTTGGTCGCGAGCAGCTAACGGCATGAGCTTACTCAGTTCAGATTAGTTCCATTGCTATACGTTTTGCATTGGTAAAATTCTTGGCTAAATCGCTCTGGTGTTTCATAGTCACCAGGGCGTTTTGCGTATTTTAAGCCGATGGAGCAAGGCGAAGCTCAACAGTGGCAGGCACCTTTTCGATTGTCCTCACTTCAACTCGAAGGACAAACTCAAACGCGATAAAGCGGTAGCCTTAGTCATTACGAGTTTTTCTAGCAAGTTCGACGCCGCCAAAGTTCTTTATGACTGGGAGGAAGAACTGGGCGTGGGACGACGGTGGCGAAAGTACAGGCCAGCGGCACTGCTTAGCACCGCGATCGCACACAGAATATGCACCACGTTGAACGGCGTGCCAGGGAAGAACCAGGAATCGGTGCGCAAAAATTCAATAAAAAAGCGACCGAGCGGATACCAGATCAGATACATCAACGCGATATCGCCTTCCTTAAGCTGTGATTCAAAGCGCCGCGACAGCCAAAAGATGAGCGCAAAGCCAAGAAAATTCCACAGCGATTCGTAAAGAAACAGCGGATGAAAGCGGGTGCTTGCGGGATAGGCCGAGTAATTGTTGTAAGGGGCAATGCGATGCATGCGGTCAATGCGGAGGCCCCAAGGCAGCGTAGTGGGCGGGCCGTAAAGTTCCTGATTGATGAAATTGCCCCAGCGGCCAATGGCTTGCGCCAGAGGCAGTCCCAGCGCGATCGCATCGAGATAGGGCAGCGGGTTGAGTTTGCGGATGCGGGTAAACAGCCACAGGGCAATACTGCCAAAAATAAAGCCGCCAAAAATATGAATGCCGCCGCCCCATACCTGCAGAATTTCCCCTGGATTTTGGAGATAGTAGCCAATGCCAGTGTTGTCGCGCGGCGACTGAATAAAGACGTAATAGAGTCGCGCCCCGACAAAGCCCGGTATCAAAATCCAAAAAAGCATGTCCCACAGATTTTCCGGATCCTCACCTGTGCGAGCCAATGTGCGACTCGCAACCTGCGTTGCGGCAAGAATCGCCACTAGCATCAGCAGGCCATACCAGCGCAAAGCAAAAGGGCCAATTTCAAAAATAATGGGGTCAACAGGAGGATACATGGGAGATGTAAAATTCGGAATTTAAAGTAGCCGGCAAGGGGAACATAGTCCCAAAGCATTCAGAGTTCAAAGAATTTGTTCGAAGGGCTCAAATGCCCATAGCAATTGAGATTGCAGCGGTTCTATTGGCAGCGATTCCCCAGATAGGCGATCAGGACTTTCTGAGACTAGCACTTTCGCTGGCACGAGATGACTTTTTAGCGGTGATCGCCACTCGCTTGCGGTTTAATTCACAACCAAAACAATAGCTTTAGCAGTCTAGGGTACACCTAGCAATATTCGGGGCTCTAGCCCACCGCTAGCGAGTTCGCTGGCTAGTCTCAACAGAACTATGCCACCACAGCGCCGGCAAATAAAAGTGGGTCAGGCAGTGCCTAACCCACATCAATACAGGAGTTTTTTAGGAGATAACGACTTAGCCAAATTCCAGTCCGCAGTATGTCTTAAGCAACCAGCACTCAAAAGAGTATTGATTAAAATCTATGACACTAGAATTAGGAATATAGCCTTGTCTCTGATATTGGAACAAATATTTTTGGGTTTGACAAGCTTTTAACTTTTCAACTTTTTATGCTTTTCATTGAAAGGCGCTTGGCAATCGACTTTTTCTCGACCTGGACCGCATCATCCCATCAAAATCACGTTGTCAAGGACGTGAATGATACCGTTATCGGCTTCGATATCGGCAGCCAGCACCGTGGCGTTTTTGACTTCAAAGCCGTCTGTCCCGTCAATCGGAATCGGCGCTCCTTCGATGGAGTCAATCTGTCCTTGCGCAATCAGTTCGGCCTGAGTATGTTTACCGATGGCCACGTGATAGGTCAGGATGCGCGCCAACTGAGGCGGATTTTGCACTAGGGTTTGTACCGTGCCGGGCGGCAGTTTGGCAAAAGCCGCGTCATTGGGGGCAAATACAGTAAAGGGGCCTTCACCCTGTAAAGTTTCGACGAGGCCAGCCGCCTGCACCGCCGCTACGAGCGTAGAGAATCCGTCTGTATTGACTGCGATATCAACAATTGTGGGCATGGGTCACCAATTTAACGGGGGAAATATCAGAGGTATAGGCGAACTCAGTCCACATCAAGGGACGATCGCTCTGTCAGGGCGGCCAAATTAATGTCGGGTAGGCTGACGGGAATCAGGGGATGAGGCACTTGAGACATCACCGTGAGGCCAGCGATCGCGATCGCGGCTGCCGCAAATAATGGATCAAGGGTGTCAAGAACTTTTTTCATGAAATCCTCCTAAACTGCAAAGTAAAAAAGTTAACAACGTTAAATACGTATCTTTTACTTTCCAAATTTCTTCAACTTTTGGCCTCTATCGAACAGCTGAGTTCAGCCTATCGATAGGTCTGCTGCTGAATATCTCGCAGTCGGGCCTCGGGCCGCAAAAACCGATCCATTTGTGCTTCAAAGAACTGACGATTGGCCGTCCGGTGACGAGGGTTAGGGTCATCCAGCGGATACAGTAGCGCTGTTCGTAGTGCCTGAATCACGGCAGAAGTCACGTTGTACATTGAACGCTGGAAGGTAATGCCCAACTGAATCAGCATGTCGTCTTGGCCCCGGCAGTGCTGCTCGTAATATTCGATCAAATAGGGCGGTAGGAAATGCAGCATATCCTGCATTAACAGCGTCGGCGGAATACCTGCACTCCCCACCGGAAAGACATCGGCATAGAGAATGCCGTAGTGAAAGTCGTGCTGGTCAGCTGGCACTTGTTCCGCCTGGGCATTGTATGACTTGGTGCCTCGGAAGGGAGCGGTACGATAGAACACGGCCTCCACATAGGGCAGTGCCGCTTCGTACAGCCATGTAAAGGCTTTGGATTTGGGAATCAATTCAAAACATTCATCACCGATGTAAACGTGGTGATAAATCGGCCGACCCGCCACAGCAAAAATGCCGTTCACCAAAAAGTCCATTGCGTCAGGTACGCCTTTGAAACCGCCCTCATCGTAGATGTCGCTCATTTCAAAAAAGACGGGAGCCATGACTTCCCAAAACAGTCCCAGATTAGAGTAGTAGGAAAGTTCGCGGCACTTTTCGTAGAACATTTCTGGGAATAGCTTGTGCAGCCCCAGCATCAACGGATTGCGCTTGAAATAGGCGTTGATGGCGCGATCGCAGTTAGCCTTATATTCATCGGTGTAGAGATAGTCGTTATAGCGTCCGCCCATGTCTTGATGCCACAGCATCGCATCCTTACAGGCTTCCGCAAATTCCATGTTGACGCGATCGTGCCATAGATGGTGAAACAGCTTTGGCAGATTACGCTTCAGCTCACCCTGCTCCATAAATTCCAGCAGTTCTGGATGAGCACCTGCCTCACCGCGCCAAATGCGCAGGTCAGCCGTTTCCCCCGCGTAGTGATTGGGCAGATCCAAATATTCCTGCGGCAAAAAGTATTTGAAGGCCGGCAGCGGATTGAGAAACACCCGCTCCGCAATGTACAGCAGATCACGCCAATAAAAATCCATCGGCACCGCGTACGCCTTATAAATGCCAATGATTTGCATCAGATTTTCCGGCGTATCCGGCAGCATCGAGCCACCCGCCTCCAACCGATGAATGACATCAGCGTGGGGATGATTCGACGGGGGAATGAGACCGGATTGGGGTTGGGTGAGTGTTGAAGTCATGGTGTTTGGTGGAGTGTGAGGGTGTGAGGGTGGCTGGGTGTAAGAGGCGGGTTTCGTTCCTAATGACTGAACTGCTCTGCTAAATTTCTGCTAAACCCGCCCGTACGGGGGAGTGGATGAGGTCAGTGGAATGGGTGAAGGCTAAAGGGTGGGTGGAGCGGGTGAAGTTAAGTGGGGTGGGTGCAGTGGGTGGGGTCGGTGGGGTGGCACATTACCCATTACCCAATCATCCCGTTGCCCCATCACTCCGTCACTCCATTACCCCGTCACCCGTTGTCCGAACTCCGATCGCCGAATTTCTCGCTCCTACGCCATCATGAGGGCGGTGCGTTTTGGAAATCATCATGGCCAAGAAACCCCGTATTCGATCGATCGCAATTTGCATTATTCGCCAGGGCGATCGCCTGCTGCTGCATGAGGGCGTGGACTCGGTCAAGGGCATCCGGTTTGGGCGACCTCTGGGCGGCGGCATCGAGTTTGGCGAGCACAGCCGCGATGCCGCCATTCGCGAAATTCGCGAGGAGCTGGGGGCGGAGATGGCTGAGGTCGAGCAGGTAGGCATGGTGGAATCAATCTACATGTACGAAGGCGAACCGGGGCACGAGTTGGTGTTTGTGTATCGCGGTCGGTTTGTGGATGAGAGCCTGTATGACCGACCGAGCTTGATGGTGACCGAGGGCAAGCGGGTGTTTGAGGCCCATTGGCGATCGCTAGACGAGTTGCGATCGGGCGATATCCTCTTGGTGCCGGAGGGGCTATGGCAGTTTTTGTAGGCTGGGCGCATGGTTGCGGGCCGGTGGGGACAGCGAGGCGATCGCGGAGTTGAGCGGGATTTCCTGGGCAAGCGGGCGGGTCGTGGGGATAAGCGCCACCATGCCGGCAGCCGTCGATTCACTCCAGCGCACCAACCACATCGGCTGCAGGCCCAAAAAGAGAATCAGCGTGGCCAACACCCAGGCGGGGAACTGCTCAATAAAGTCCACCTTGGGAAAATAAGCAATGTCGTTGTCGAGCTTGCCAAAGCAGGTGCGGTTGAGCAGGATCACGAAGTAAACCGCTGTCATCCCTGTGCCAATGACGCACAGCAGCGTTTGTAAGGGATAGGTGGCATAGCTGCCCTGAAACACCAAAAATTCAGTAATAAAGCCCACTAGCCCCGGAATGCCCGCACTCGCCATGCCCCCCAGCACTAGCATGGCACTCGTCATGGGTAATCCCCGCACGGGATTCATCAGGCCATTCAGCACATCCAACTCTCGGGTGCCTACTTTGGCCTCGATAATGCCCACCAGTTGGAACAAAATGGCCAAAATCAAACCGTGAGATGCCATTTGGCTAACGGCTCCCGTTAGAGCCAGATCAGTCATGGCGGCGCCGCCCAGCAGCACATAGCCCATATGCCCGATAGAACTGTAGGCCACCATGCGCTTGATATCCTTTTGGGCGATCGCCGTGATGGCCCCATACAGCACACTGATGGCAGCCCATACTGCCAGATAGGGGGCCACCACTGACCACGCATCAGGAAACATGCCCAGCCCAAATCGGAACAGTCCATAGGTGCCCAGCTTGGCCAACACGCCCCCCAAAATCATCGCCACCGGCGTCGAAGCTGCCACGTAGGTATCCGGCAGCCACGTGTGAAACGGTACCAGGGGAATCTTGATCCCAAAAGCGACGAGCAAAATGACGAGAAGCACAATTTGACCCGCCAACGGCAAAGACTGTCCCAATGCGGGAGCAAAGGCAAAATCAGTGCCCTCGGTCAGCCACACCGTCGCCAAAAAGCCCGCCAGCATCAGCGCTCCCGAAACCGCAGTGTATAGCAAAAACTTGGTGGCTGCATAGTTGCGCTTTTCGCCGCCCCAAATCGCCACCAGCAGATATAGCGGCACGAGCTCCAGTTCATACAGCAGGAAAAACAGCAGCAGGTTCTGGGCCAAAAACGCCCCAGTGACACCGCCACTGACCAACAGCATCAGCGCATAAAACAGTGTCGGGCGTTCGATCTCGGCACGGCAGCTCCAAATGGCAATCCAGGTAATGAGCGAATTGAGCGCCACCATTAATAATGACAGGCCGTCCATGCCTAGGTCGTAGTTCAACCCCAGTAGCGGCAGCCAAGGCAAAAACTCGCGGAATTGAAAACCCGAGTTACTCAGGTCAAACTGGGTGAACAGCCAAATCGTCCAGAGAACGCTGAAGCCCGCGATCGCCAACGCCAGCGATCGCGCCTGTTGCGCTTTGATCTGCGGCAAAAAGGCAATGGGCAAGGCGCCAATGATTGGAAGCCAGATTAAAACACTCAGCATGGGTTTAAGTCAGTAACGGTGAGGGCAGGAAGGCAAAGGCAAAACAACAGCGAGAAAACGAGCGCTTCGTCAGGGCGTGGCGAACATGGCGGTAAAAATACCGGGAATGTATTGCCAGCTCATAATCACGCTGATGACGGCGACGCAGAAAACGATCGTCAGCGCGTAGAACTGCAGTCGCCCCGAATTGTTGTACTTCAGCGCTTCGCCACTGAAGACCGAGGCCAACCCGACAAAATTGACCAGGCCGTCGACCAGGTAGCGATCAAGCCAATCGGTCAACCGCGACAGCAGATCGACCCCCAGCACGACGCTGGAGCGATAGAGCCGTGGCGTATAAAAGTCAAAGGCCAGCAGATTTTGTAGCGTGCGAGGCACCAACATTTCCGGTGTGGTCAAAGTGCGGCTGACATACAGCACGGCACCCACCGCAAAGCCCAATAGGCTTGACCAAATTAGCGCTGTGCCCATGTCCTTGTTCAACATCGCCCACTCCGGCAGCAGCCCCAAGGTCGCGAGAATTAGGGGGAAATGCAGAGCAAAGCCCACGCTGATCATCATCGGCATCACCATTAGCCAAATCGGCTCAGGAGCCCGAACGGTCATCTGATTCGCCTTGCCCGCAAAAATCAGGCCAAATACCCGAGCCAGACTAAAGGCTACAATCCAATTCACCGCCAGGGCGATCGCCACCAACCCGATTTGTTGACTTTGCCACAGACCTGTCACCAGCTTCAGCATGGCCCAAAAACCTCCTAGCGGCGGCAGCGCCACCAGGCCAAACGAGCCCACCAACATGGCCAGCCCGGTAATCGGTCGGCGGCCCCACAGTCCTCCCATTTGAGTCACATCTTGAGTAATGACGCTCAGAATGATTGAACCCGAGCCCATCACCAACACCGCCATGGCCATGGCATAGGTCAACACCAGCAGCAGCGCGGCCTCGGGCTGTTGGGCTCCCACTGCAATGAACACCAAGCCCATGTAAGTGCTTGATAGATAAGAGAGCACTCGCTTGAGGTCAATTTGCGCAACCGAAATTAACGAGCCGCCCAACGCCGTAATCGAGCCAATGACAATCATCACGGTCAACGCCGTTGGCGACAGCGATAGCACCGGCTCTAGCTTATAGAGCACCCAGGCGCCCGTCGCCACTACCACCGCATTCCGCAAAATCGTACTGGGCAGCGGCCCCTCCATGGCTTCATCGAGCCACAGATGCAGCGGAAATTGAGCGCACTTACTCATCGGCCCGGCAATGAGCCCTACGCCGAGCAGAGCCATCAAGGTTGGATCGACTGCGGCAGTTTGTGACCAGGCTGCCAATTCCCGGAAATCCCAAGTGTGCGCCAGAGGATAAATGGCCAACACCCCCATTAGCAACACCAAGTCACCGACCCGTTTGGTCAAAAAGGCATCGCGTGCCCCCGTGACCACTAGCGACTGGTTGTACCAAAAGCCCACCAGTAGATAGGTCCCCAAAGTCAAAATCTCTAGCAGAAAATAGCAAAAGAACAGGGAATTACATAAAACCAAGGCACACATTCCCGCTTCAAAAAAGGCCATAAAGGCAAAAAAGCGGCCCCAGCCCCAGTCCATCTCTAGGTAGCCGACGGCGTAAATCTGCGCCAATAAATTGAGGCCCGTGATGAGAATGCAGGCCCCGATAGTGATAGCTGAAACTTCGATGGGAATGGTCAAGTCAAAGTCAGCAACCTGTAGCCATGGCACAAAGAAAAATTGAGCGTTTGATTGGCCCCACAGTTCGCCAAATGCCCACAGACTGTGAACAAAGGCCAGAAAGGTCGTAAAAATGTTGATGTAGCCAGCTGGACGCGGCCCAGTGCGCCGGATAAAGGCCGGTGACCAGGGAATGGTCAACAGAGTACCCATAAGGGGATATACCGGAATCAGCCAGCTAGTTTCAGTGATCATGGAAGGTCTTGATGTTAGCGGTTCAACAACAGCTCTGGGGCCTTCTATTCCAATCAAGCCTTTGGGCTACCAAACGATTTCTTTGAGATCTCTAAAGAGCAAACTCTGCTGCTTTAACCAAAGAATAAAATCTATGACTGGCCAGGCAAGATTGAAATAAGTCTATGCCTCTTAGTGTAAAGGTGTCTTGAAACTTAGTCTAGGGATTTATTGACTAAGTCCAATTTATAAATTATTAATAATCTATAAGAATTAATAATCAAAGCTGTTTGGAGCGTCGTGCCAATTCGCGTTTGAGACGTTGCGGTTGGATCTACGTCAGTTGGGGAGTTGCCTGAAGATAGCTTACCCAGTTGTTGGGTTTTAGCACCGTCAAACCCTTACAGCCACCTTGAGCTTTAGGTGGGGTATTTAAATGTAGATCCCGTCGTCAATTTTAGATTTCCGATTGAGGATTTGCCGTCGTTTTTATCCCAACGTCTTCAGTTTTAGCCTCTGTCGCTCTAAAGGCTGTCATCATTTAGCGGTCAAACTCGGGTGCTAGAGGTAGTTCAGCCCTTTAGCTGAGTTTAAGGAACAGGCGCGGCAATGCTCATACCGTAGGCAATCTGGCTTTAGATTGATGATGCGCCCTAGGATGAACAGACAAGTTAGCGCCGAAAGCTCTATGGGAATTCCGGCGCTTTTGCCGAACAAAGCTGGAGCAAGGGGTCTTTCCGAACCATTACTCCAGCCTTGCGATCGCAATTTGCCGTTTAGTTTAGAACCGTGCAAAGCGTCAAAAGTCCAGACTAGGCCGCCTCTTAACGCCTGATCCTAAATCGCGTAGGCCGACTACCGCACCATTACCCCATCAGCTCTTTCACTTTAGCCATGATGCCCGTTGGGTCGATGCCCTGGTGGGGGAACTGTTCCCACAAGCCGCCGCAGCCTTCTTCATGGGTGCCCAGATAAGCAAATTTGGGACTATAGCCGCGCTCCAGCAGCCAAGAGCCAAAGCGACTGCCCAAGCCCGTGCGGCGATTAAAGGATTCGGTCACCAGCACAAAGGGCGACTGGCCTACCTTGGCCAAGATATCTTCATCCACCACATTCAGGGTGGCTTTATTAATCAGGCCCACCTCAATGCCCTCTTGCTTCAGGCGCTCAACGGCATCCAAAGCCCGATAAATGGAATCGCCAAAAGTGACGATATAGCCAGCTGAGCCCTCGCGAATCACCTCATCTTTGCCAGGAGTAAAGGTATAGTCACCACCAAATAACTCACTGCCGTCGGTATCCAAAACATAGGGCACTTTCGAACGGGTTGAGAAGATAAAGCGCATCCCCGGATCGTTGAAGACGGCTTTGACAACCGCTTTCATCTGGTTGGCGTCCGCCGGGAAATAGAGGCGCGTCTCGTAGCCGTCATCCAGCCCGTTGTCGGCAAACATATTGTTGATGCCAAAGTGACAGGTGTTATCGGCCATGTCATCAATACCGGCGTGGGAGAAATGACAGAGCAGATTGGAGTTGTTTAAGCGAGCCATCGTGATCTCAGAAACGCACATTTCTAAGAAGGCGCTAAAGGTGGCAAAAATGCCCTGCTTACCTTTTGTCATGCCGAAACCGGCTGCCGCCGACAGGTTGCCACGCTCTTGGATGCCGCCGCTGACAAACACTTCGGGGTGAGCCTTACGAATTTGAGCCAAACCGCAGGAGCCTTCCAGGTCGCTATCCACCACCAATACGCTTTCTTTGCGGACGGTTTCATCCATGCCGCCCAAAATTTCAACTACGGCATCACCAAACGTATTGCGGTTGGAACCCACCTTGTCGGAAGAACCCAAAAATTCGTAGGTGTTCTTGGGCTTTTCAATGCCTTTGAGGAAGGCCACGGCCTCAGTATGGCCTTTGGTTTCCAAATACTTCAGCGCCGCATCCACGGGAATGACGTCATGGCCGTGGGTACTGCCTTCGATGCCTTCAATGCCTACCGACATCGGCCGCTTATTGACGATCGCCACTGGTCCAGGAGTGTCAATTGCTTGGCAAATATTGGTATAGAGGCCATCCAGGTCTTCCCCATCGCCCTCCAAGACGGTCAAGCCGTGACCTTCCAGGGTTTGCTTAACGCTGTAGCCGCCCATGTACTGGGAGGGATGACCGGCGATCGTTACGTCGTTGTCGTCAATCAGCAGCTTCACATTGATATGATTGGCCACCGCCAGCCGAGCTGCCTCCGCGTCGTTCCCCTCTTGCTGGGAGCCGTCAGAGCCTAAGCAAAAAACGGTTTTGCCGGGGTGCGCCAGCGCCACACCGTTGATATAGGGCCACATATGGCCGAGGCGACCAGAGCTAAACTTGACGCCGGGGGTAAGCCCTAACTCGGGGTGACCGGGCAGCTTTTCATGGGCAGCCCGGTAGAGCAGCAGTTGCTCTGCTGGTAAGTCGCCATTTAGGGTCGCCATTAAATATTGCGTCGCGACGCGATGGCCCGCTTCGTCAAAAAAGGTCGGCACAAACTTGTCCGCATTGCCCCGAAACAGCGCGTCCAAGATCATCACCTCTGGCACCGTGTCGAAAGGACCACCGGTGTGTCCCCCTACGCCGCGCGCCGCGCCAGTGGCAGTAAAGAAAACGATGGCATCCCGACACAGTTCAATATTGAACTTGAGCGCGGCACGCTGTTCATCGGTCAGCGTCGGCACAGAGGGATCAAGGGTAATTCGCTTGTAAGCGCTGAGATCAATGGGGAATTTTGTCATGGTGGCGAACCTGGGTGAAGGACGTTAAAAATTAATGTGGCTAGGTATGTGAGGTGTTTCCTATCCTTTCATACTTTGCAAGCAACGTTTAAGAGCAACCTACCTATATGGTATTAATCTAGAGCGATCGCGGACCCCCGTCCATCAAGAACCGGTTAAAAAGTGGCCCTAAAATTCAGCATCAAGGCTGGCGGCGCACGGGTTGCCCCAACGCCAAAAGCTCGGAAACGGTGACAAAGCGATATCCCTGAGCTTGATATTTATCCAAAATCATCTGCACCAGCGTTACGGTGTTGCGACGATCGGCCCCTTCCGATTCTCCATCCCCATCATGCAGCAAAATAATTGCGCCGTTGTCAAACTTTGGCGCCAGCAGCGTCATCATGACGTCAGGGTCTTCCGGCTTCCAATCGTTCATTTGCACCGTCCACAAAACATTGGTCTGATGGCGTTGCTTCAACACATGGGGCAGGGTAAACCAACTGTGACCATAGGGCGAGCGAAACGGAATGGGCTCGGTGTATCCCAACGCTCGCAGCAGTTGATCGGTTGATTCCAATTCCTGACGAATAGCGGTAGGTAATTTCAGCTTAAGACTGGGATGACTCCAGGTGTGATTTCCCAGTTCGTGGCCCTGCGCTATCAGCGCCTGCACGATTTCTGGATGCTGTTCAACATGACGCCCCATAACAAAGAAGGTGCTGGGCGCCCCGGCGGCAGCTAGGATTTGGCCAATTTGCTCGGTGTAGCGCGGATCAGGACCGTCATCGAAGGTTAGCGCCACCACCTTTTCAGTCGTTTGCACTTTATAGACTGCCTGCCCAAACAGCACTGGCGCCCGATATCGATTTGGCCACAGCAGCTGATCGAAAACAATAATTGCCAGTGCGATCGCCAGCACGATCATCAACCACTGCCACCAGCGACGGCGGCGGGAGCGCGATCGCGGCTTAATCAAAGATCGGGGCGATTCAATCGTCGGCAGCATCAGCTCATAACCAAGCGTTAACCTCCCCATTGAATCATCAAGTTTGACTATAAAGTCTCTAAAAATATGGGAAGAGTCTAAGAAAGCATCAAATTAGCAATATATAGATAAAACCTTGCACACAAAAACGGGAGCCGCCCAAAAATAATCGTCCAAGCGACTGCTTTTGTAGTTCAGCTTACAAATAACAGCAGTTTTAAGACAAAATAAATCTTTCGAGGGATGGATTTTTAACTCTGGAAAAATTATTCATATTGAAGCTTTTACACACTGACTCTGTTTATTGGCAAGGCGTCCAGTTTTTTGTCACCTCAAATCTAGTGACGGCTAGATTTTCTGACTCAATCAGCCATAAGCTGGGGCGATGATTACTATTAGCTCTGTTTTATTATCAGGCAAAAGCAACTTACCCATTAATAAATAGATGGCCGTAGATAAATGAAGACCATGTAATGAAGACTATGCCAGTTGTGCCAGCAGGACGTCGTCATAGTCTGCTAAAAAATTCAACCAGCGCCGCTGTGATTACGGCTTCACGTTAGCGGCGCTGTGGCTACAGAGTTTCGACCAATGAGCATTATCCATCCTGCTAGAGCTTTGTGGATCTCAATTTTTGCTTGATTTATCTACTTTTAATTCATCAATATTTTGTAACAAAAATCACAGAAGACCTGATCAAAAAGGAGAACTTACTTTAATAAAAAATTAATCTTTGCAGTTATGATTTTATTCCTTCATCATGGCTCATGTACTGGTGACGTTGAATTTTGAAATTCATTTTTTTGAGGTAATTGAACTTCAGCGTGGTTAATCGCAATTTAAATTCATCGCCCTACTCTCAGGTTCATATGAAATACGCGAAAGCGTTTGAGCAGTAACTCTATAATCCACAATCGTTTTTGGAGTCTTGCGACATGGTAATGACCTCCCCTCTGCAGATTCAGCCCCTCTCTGACGAAGATTTACG
The DNA here is from genome assembly GCA_039027715.1 of Cyanobacteria bacterium P01_C01_bin.120. GTDB lineage: Bacteria > Cyanobacteriota > Cyanobacteriia > Phormidesmidales > Phormidesmidaceae > Halomicronema. The sequence continues at coordinate 4,065 of JBCCJU010000102.1, read as the reverse complement.
GAAGATTGATGCCTATTGGCGCGCTTGCCACTACTTAGCCGTCGGTATGATCTATCTGCGCGACAATCCATTGCTTAAAGAGCCCCTCAAGCCTGAGCATGTCAAGCATCGTTTGCTGGGCCATTGGGGAGCGTCTCCAGCCTTGAGCTTCACCTATATACACTGCAACCGTCTGATCAAGAAATATGATCTCAATATGATCTTTATGGCGGGGCCAGGGCACGGGGCGCCGGGAGTTCTGGGGCCGGTTTATTTAGAGGGTACTTATTCCGAAATCTATCCTGACAAGAGTATGGATGAACTCGGGATGCAAAAGTTTTTCAAGCAGTTCTCTTTTCCCGGACACATTGGCAGTCACGTCACTCCCGAAACGCCAGGGTCGATTCACGAAGGGGGCGAACTAGGCTATAGCCTGAGCCACGCTTACGGCAGCATTCTCGACAATCCCGATTTGATTACCTGCTGCGTTGTGGGTGACGGTGAATCCGAGACCGGCCCTCTGGCGACGGCTTGGCACTCTAACAAGTTCATCAATCCGATTCGCGACGGCGCGGTGCTGCCCGTGCTGAACTTGAATGGCTACAAAATTGCTAATCCGACCATCTTGGCGCGCATCTCGCCGGAGGAGCTGGAATCTTTGTTCCGCGGCTACGGCTATACGCCTTATTTGGTGGAGGGCAGCGATCCCGCCGAGATGCATCAGAAGATGGCGGCTACGCTGGAGCTTTGCATCAACGAGATTCGCGGGATTCAGCAAGAGTGTCGCAACAGCGGTCATCCGGTGCGCCCCCGCTGGCCCATGATTATTTTGCGGACGCCCAAAGGCTGGACGGGGCCACAGGAAGTGGACGGCCACAAGGTTGAGAACTTCTGGCGATCGCACCAGGTTCCGATGGGCGGTATGCACAGCAATCCCGAGCACCTGCGTCGTCTAGGCGAATGGATGAAGAGCTATCGCCCCGATGAGCTGTTCGACGCCAACGGCACGCTGATCCCCGAACTGCAGGAATTGGCTCCCGTGGGCGATCGCCGCATGAGCGCCAACCCCAATGCCAATGGGGGACTGCTGCGCCGGGAGCTACGGCTGCCAGATTTTCGGCAATATGCGATTGAGATGACCCAAAACGGCACGGTGGCGTTTGAAAACACCAAAGTCTTGGGTTTCTTGATGCGCGACATCATGCGCGATAATCCCAACAATTTCCGGCTAATGGGGCCGGACGAAACCGCGTCCAATCGCCTGCAGGCCGTGTATGAAGTCACGAAGAAAGCCTGGATGGCTGATTTCTATGAAGAGGACTTGGACGGTAGCGAATTGTCTCCCGACGGTCGGGTCATGGAAATGCTGTCTGAGCACACGCTGCAGGGGTGGTTAGAAGGCTACTTGCTCACCGGGCGGCACGGCTTTTTCCACACCTACGAAGCCTTCGCCCACGTGGTCGATTCCATGTTTAACCAGCATGCAAAATGGCTGGATATCTGCAAAAATCATGTGCCCTGGCGGCGCTCGGTGTCGTCGTTGAATATTCTGCTGTCATCGCTGGTGTGGCGGCAAGACCACAATGGTTTTAGCCACCAAGATCCGGGCTATGTGGATTTGGTGACCAATAAGAGCCCCGACGTGGTGCGAGTCTATTTTCCGCCCGATGCCAACTGTCTGCTATCGGTGGCGGATCACTGCTTCCGCAGCGTGGACTATATCAACATCATTGTGTCGGACAAGCAAAAGCATCTGCAGTACTTGCCGATGGATAAAGCAATTCAGCACTGTACCAAGGGCATCGGCATCTGGGACTGGGCTAGCAACGATGACTGCGGCACCGAGCCCGATATTCCTGACGTGGTGATGGCTTCCTGTGGCGATATTCCCACGATGGAGTCGCTGGCAGCGACAGCTATTCTGCGGGAGGAGTTTCCCTACCTCAAGGTACGCTTTGTCAACGTGGTGGATCTGTTCAAGCTGGTGTCCGAGGGCGAACATCCCCATGGTTTGAATGACTGGGACTTTAACTCCCTGTTTACGCCGGATAAGCCAGTGATCTTTAACTTTCACGGCTATCCCTGGCTGATTCACAAACTGGTTTACCGGCGATCGCAGCAGGAGCGCATCCACGTACGCGGCTATAAAGAAGAGGGCAACATTAACACGCCGCTGGAACTAGCGATTCGCAATCAGATTGATCGCTTTAATCTCGTCATTGACGTGATTGATCGGGTACCCAAGTTGGGTTCTGCAGCTGCCCATGTCAAAGAACGCATGAAGAATCAGATTATTGAGTGTCTTACCCACGCCTTCGAGCATGGTAGAGACATCGAGGAGATTGTGAACTGGACTTGGCCGTACGGCGGCAGCGACTGTTAAAGCGCCCACTTTTACTGCAGCTCTCGGATGGGCAGTGATCATCTCGACCCGCGATTGATCGCCAAACGGGCATCGCTCACCGCCCATCCAATCAACAAAGGCAAAAAGCATTGCAAACGAGGTTTCCGGTATGAATGCCATCGAATTATGGCAACGTTACGAAGACTGGCTTTATTACCACGAAGGACTTGATCTGTACGTTGATATCAGCCGTATGAGGTTCGATGACGCCTTTGTGGCCAGTCTGCAACCCAAATTTGAGCAGGCATTCAAAGACATGGCGGCGTTGGAGGCAGGGGCGATCGCCAACCCTGACGAAGACCGCATGGTCGGCCACTATTGGCTGCGCGATCCCGACTTAGCCCCGAGCGATTTGGGTCAAGAGGTCACCACCGTGCTCGACGACATCGAAGACTTTGCCCAGAAAGTTCACGATGGCACCATCAAGCCAGCAGAAGCCGACAAGTTCACCAGCATCCTCTCGGTGGGAATCGGGGGATCAGCCCTGGGTCCAGAGTTTGTTTCAGAAGCGCTAGCCCCCATCAACCCGCTGATGGACATTTATTTTATGGACAACACCGATCCCGCCGGTCTGGACCTAGTGTTGGATCGGCTTGGAGACGATTTGAGAAGCACGCTGGTGTTGATTACCAGTAAATCCGGCGGCACCCCCGAAACTCGTAACGGCATGCTGGAAGTCAAGCACCGCTTTGAGAAACTGGGCCTCGATTTTCCCTCTCACGCGGTTGCCATCACCATGATTGGCAGCAAGATGGATGAGCTAGAGCGCATGGAGGGCTGGCTAGGCGAGTTTCCCATGTTTGACTGGGTGGGCGGACGCACCTCGGAAATGTCCGCAGTGGGACTGCTCTCCGCCTCACTGCTGGGCATTGACATTCGCTCGATGCTGGTCGGTGCTAAGGAAATGGATGCCGCTACCCGCGTGCCCGACTTGAAAAATAATCCGGCGGCGCTGCTGGCTCTGTCCTGGTATTACGCTGGCAACGGTCAGGGCGAAAAAGATATGGTGATGCTGCCCTATAAGGACAGCCTGCTGCTGTTTTCTCGCTATCTGCAGCAGTTGGTGATGGAGTCTTTGGGCAAGGAAAAAGACCTAGACGGCAACGTCGTGCATCAGGGGATCGCGGTTTATGGCAACAAGGGCTCGACCGACCAGCACGCTTATGTGCAGCAGCTGCGGGAAGGGGTCCCTAACTTTTTCGTCACTTTTATTGAGGTGCTAAAGGACCGGGAGGGTAAATCTATCGAGGTGGAGCCTGACGCCACCTCGGGTGACTTTCTCAACGGCTTTTTGCAGGGCACCCGCGCTGCCCTTTACGACAATCAGCGGGAGTCGATTACGGTCACCATTAACGAAGTCACGCCCCGTATGGTGGGTGCTTTGATTGCGTTATATGAACGGGCCGTTGGGTTGTATGCCTCTTTGGTCAATATCAATGCCTATCATCAACCCGGTGTCGAAGCGGGTAAAAAGGCCGCCGCGTCTATCCTAGATTTGCAGCGGCGAGTTTTAAATGTTGTGAAATCGGTGACTCAACCGCTTTCAATTGCTACCGTGGCAGAAAAAGCGGATGCCGCTGATGACATTGAATCCGTGTACAAAATTTTGCGGCATTTGGCGGCGAACGATCGCGGCATTATCTTGGAGGGCGATCGCCGCAGACCATCACAGCTGACTGTAC
>JBCCJU010000101.1:0-20803 GCA_039027715.1 Cyanobacteria bacterium P01_C01_bin.120 | reverse complement strand
GCAATTCCTGACGCTAAATTGATAGGCGCTGACTCACTGCATACGGCAAAATGATAGGCAATTCCTGACGCTAAATTGATAGGCGCTGACTCACTGCATACGGCAAAATGATAGGCAATTCCTGACGCTAAATTGATAGGTGACGGGCTAAAAAACGTACGCCAAATTGATAGAGTTTTTCTATTTTGAAAGAACGCCTTTATTATGAGGTTCATTAACCGAAGCTGTGGAAAGCATTTGTTATGGGCAACTCAAGCGCGCAACTTGATTTATTCGCAGTTGATAGTCAGCTTGTTCGACTCCTGCCTCGTGCAGGCGCTTCCTTTCGTAATCCTGATGTTAACTTGCCCATTCTCCGTGCGGATGCAGGCGGTTACTATTTAGAGATGAGGGTCGATGCGGATCCAGAGGAGATGAGTGAGGTTGGGCTAACGCGCCGGATCCCCTTGGAAGATCTTTCTAGAGAAGCATGGCAAGAACTTAAGAAGCAGTATGACAACATCGACTTAGAAGCTTACTTAAGCAAAGGCATTAAAGGCTTAGAAAAAATTGAGGATATGCGGGTTCGGCGGTTGACAGCCACACTGCTCACCTTTCTAAATCCGCGACAGGTGGAACTGGTTCTTTATCTTTATAGAGCGGCCTCGGTTTGTGAGACTGGGCCTGTAGCAAAATTTCGCTCGAATGATCTGTTAGAGGTTATGGGCTACAGCCGTACTAAAGATGGTGGCTTTCATGCAAACATCAGATCTCAGCTTCATTGCGATCTAATGGCATTGCATAGAACTGAGCTGGTTTATGCTGAAGAAACTGAGACCGCTAATGGCGTCGTAGCTGAGGTCACGATCAAAAATATTCTGCGTATTCAAAAATTCAAAGTTGACAATGTGCAGCGTGATTTTGATACAGACAAAGCAGCTGACTATACCTACGGGTCAGCAGACGAATACGTGGTGAATTTGGAATTCTTTCAAACACCAACACCAGCTGGTGGTGATTACGTGCTTTTTGGCAATATTGACATGCAACAGCGAGTTGGAGGTAGCGCCAACCATAACTATGGGACGAAGCTATTAATATATTTAGCTAGTCGACTAAAGTGGGATTCTCCAAAAGATGGTCAATATCTAACCATATCGAGACGCCATTTATTTAAAAATTTGGATTTGTTTGGGAGTAATACATCCCGAAATAGCGCCATCTTCTGGCGAACGGTCGAAGAGCTAAAAGAAAAAGGGTTTTTGCTGAATGCTTGTGAAGTACCAGGCAAGAGAAAGAACAGTGTGCTGGTTGAATTTCAGCTTAATACTGACAAAATTCGAATTAGTGGAGATAGTCACAAGATATGAAATTGCTGACCTTTAAACCGCAACTGCTGACGCGCTTGCTTTTCCTGAGCTTCGACTTGGGCTAGGCGATATTGCTCAACCTGCTGCTGCCAAAGCTCTATCTGGGTTTGAACAGTTTGCTGAGAGTAGTCCAGTTCCTCACGTTGCCCAAATTCTTCTCTCACTGCCTGAGCCGTGTCGCCCTGCCGAACAATTTCTAGGGTCTCTTGTTCGGAATACCCTGCGGTGATCGCCCCGATCGCAACTGCGCGATCGCGTCTTGGCCCTGGTTCACTGATAGCTGACTGGGCGTACTGTTCATACAGCTCTCGTAGCGTTCGTTGGTACTCCTCGTAGTCGGCCAGCTTTTGCTGACACTTAGCAGGACTGGCATTCGCCACCTGCTGCAAGGTGCTGTCTTGAGCCGTGTCGTAATAAATCGAACGATATTGCTGAAGACCCTCAAAGGAGTAGGCACGTCCTAATCGCCTTCCAGCAAAGGCAGAGTCATCGACTCCAAAGCTGATCCCTGTGTAGCGATCGCCCATGCGCCGGAGGCATATTTCGATGTCCTGAGCCTTCAGCCGTGTAACCAGCAGCGCCATTGTGGGCTTATCTGCTGCCGCTGCGTCGATTGCTGCCCAGAGTTTTTCTTTGGGCAGGACTTCACCTGTGCGCTCCTTCCGTCTGGCCTCGCCGGTGGTGAGATTTTTCTGCTCAGCGACTGGCCTTGCAGGACAGGCCACCAATCCAAACTGTCGCTCTAGAGATCGTTCCACCTGTCGGAGCCGCAGATGACTGAAACTGTCATTAACCCATTCATTAGCGGTATTGACCGTGGCTGCAACGATATGCCAATGCTGCACTCCGCATTTATGCTCCTGGTCATGATGCTGCACCGCGAAGTAGGAACAGCGTTCATGACCCATCTCCATGAGTAGTTGCCGCGATACCGTACCCATCTGCTGAGGAGTCAGCTGCTCTCCAGGTGTCAGACTAACTGAATAGTGGGCCACAATTTTCTGGACGGGTTTACGCCTTGAAGCCTCAGCGCTCCATTCCAGTTCTCGCGCTAGTTCCTCTACGGTTTGACCCAACATATTAGAAGCCAGAACTGCATCTTCAGTCGAGGACGTCGAGGACTGCGAGGACTGCTGTGATCGCAGCTGCTTCTCAGGATTGAGTACATAGGCACAGAGGCCACGAGCATCACTGCCTTTAGTCATCTTGACGAGCATCGCTAAAAAACCCTTCCCGTTCCTTTTGGGTTAACCTATTTCCTCCTATAGCACCATGGAGCTGCTGCAGGATTTCAGGAATATCCATGTATGCCTCCATAACAGCTTGCCGCTGCATAGCTTTCATGGCTTCGCGCAAAGTAGATAGTTGATTAATCAGTTCGTCGGGCACCTGACCTTTAGAATCTTTTGCGATATCAATAACAACCGATAACGCCTCATTCAAAGTCATCCCCAACGCATAAAACTGACGACAAGTTGTGTCATCGCTGCCAATATCATCTAGCGCCAACATTTTTAGATAAGCCGAGATCTGATTCCCACAGCGACCGCTGATCAGCCCTAATTCTTCAAGGGTGAAGCTCACGGTTACTCGTGGGTTTCTTTTACCTGGCGGAGTCATCTGAGTCACCTCAAAAGCTTGTAAAAAAGACAAAACGCGACATACCCTATCGCGGCGATCGCGCAAACCAGGGAAGTGCTGATGAGTCGAAGGAGCGTTTTGAAGTTGCAGATAGTTTTCTTCTAGCCGATCTGCTATGACTTGGCTACTCGTTTCACAGACCTTCTCAAACAGCAACAGTTTGTATCCGAAACGCGCACATTTTTTTACCAGAAAAAAGGGATTGGAGATATCTGAGGGATATCTGCCCGATACGATGCCAACCAAAGCCAACAGCGATCGCATTGTACTGATGGTTTTGAAGCGTTGTTAGTTGCAGATGGCACAGACCAGAAACCGCGATCGCTTTTGGGTCACTCTCACGGAGAAACGATATGCAAGCACAAACAACGATTATTCAACCGACCAGTTACTACCATCAGCATCCTGGTTTTCAGTCTGACATGCTAGCGCGACCAGGCGGGGAAGAATGAGCGCGATCGACAACTGCCACATCTTGCCATCGCAGAAATTGCAATGAAACAGTCAGGTTGCTGAGCAGGGGAAATGTCAGGTCGCAGGGCAGGTCACTGGTGAGGACCGCAGTTAGGGAATACAGCAGATACTTTGTCAGCTTTCAGGTCAGCAGGTAGGTGAGGTGTCATGCTCAGCAGCAAAATTATCGTCAGGTTTATGAGCAGCCCCATGGTAAGGAAATTTGTCAGACCAAATGGCAGTTGTGCTGGCAGGCGGAAGAGCAGATTGACCACCAGGTTATCTGGCAATTCTAGAGGAAGGGATATCGTCAGGCCATTATTCAGGCAGTGAGTGAGGAGAGGGAGCAGGTTAATGATCAGAAGAAAAGTCAGATTTTGGATGAGGCATATTGTCAGGCTCTAAGGCATAGCAGTGGTGAAGACATCTGTCAGGAAAATTAGCTGCAAGTGCGTCAGGTCTCGGTACAGGCGTTTATTTAGGACAACTGACAGATAGATTCATCAGATCTGCCGTTAGGTCTTTTGTCAGGGCAACTGACAGGCTGATTGTGAGACAGGAAGGTAGGGATATTCACAGGTATTCATCCAGGTGTAGAAGCAGGTTAGTCGTCAGCAATTTATGTAGGCCGAGGGTTCGCTCATGAGTGATGTTGATTTACGCAGACTATTTAGTGAGAAGGCTGACAGCCTACCTGAAGATGCAGAACTAGAGATTTCGGCGATAGAGGCTGTTAGGCAGTGTCTTCCAGCCATCCGTAAGGCCAAAAAAAAGAAAATGTCTTGGGAGACTATCGCCACAATCGTTAGGGATATTGTGCAGGAGTCGCTTGGTGTAGAACTTCGCCTCACTGGAAATACAGTTCGTTATTACTACTACCAACTCACCTCAAAGAAGAAGCAATCAGGCTCGACCACTATAGGGGCCAAACCGCGATCGACTTCCACCTACGCCACCTCTCGAAGATCTAGCGCTCCCGCTCCAGCTACAACCCCTGCCCAGATCGTGCAGCCTTTGGCCCCAGCGCCGGAACCTGTGGCGCGATCGCCTGCCGTAGGGCCGAAATCAGAGCCCGTGATTGCGCCTGTTGCTGATAAACCATCCACCCCAGCTCCCTCTGAAACCCAGCAGGCAGCATCGGCTGAAGACCTTCACCCCAATCGCTTTCGTGACCGTTTTAAGAAGGTTACGAATCCCAAAACGACGACGGGATATGAAAACTGTAAAACTCTTTGAGGATTCAACTCATGGCCAACCCAACCCAACAAAAACATGCCGTTATGCTGGTCCCTGGCAAGGGCGGGACGGGTAAGACTTTATTAGCCCGGTTGCTTTACTACGCCCTGGTCGAGGCCGGAGTCAAGGTAATTGGGTTCGACTCAGATACCGAAAACCCAGAGCTGGCTAACTATCACGCCCAGCAAAAATATCAGGTCTACACGGGCAATCTTCTGGAAATTGAAGGCTCTCACAAGCTGCTGGAAATGCTGGAGAAGAAGAAGCCTGATGTGGCCCTGATTGATATGCCAGCGGCCAGCGGCCACCAGACCCGCGATCGCATGGAACACTTCAACCTGTTGGACCTGAGTGAAGATAAGGAGATGCCGTATCGCTTCACCTTTGTCTGTGTTTTGGATATTGGTGCCCCCTCAGTTCACTCCTTTCAAGATGTCATGAACTTTTGTGGCGATCGCGCTGACTATGTGGCTGTCCGTAATCAGTTTTGGGAAGACGGCAGCAGTTCAGAAGAGAGTAGTTTTGCAATTTGGGAGCAATCGGAAGCGTATAAGTTGTTTGAGTCGCTGAAGGGCATCGAGATAGCGATGCCTGCTTTAGATCGGCTCACTTTTCAGCAGATGCATCCCAGCACTAATTTCTTTGATGTCGCCAAGTTGACAGTTGGGCATCGGCTCATCACTCAGTCGTTCCTGCGGCGAGGGGTAGCTGAGTTGGACTATGCGGCTTCCTATCTAGGGCTACCAAAGCCACAGGCTGAGAGGCAAACCATTGCCAGCGCGACGGAGGCGGCATGAGCAATGATTCTATGAATGGTGCCGACCGGAAGGTTCCCGGTCGCGGCACCTCACAAAGAGTACTCTCACCGCCGGAAGACTCACTCACCCATGCTATTGGGGATGTGGGGCAGACCGTTGATCGGCTGCAAATGAGTGTTGAACGGCAAATTCGAGAACTCACGGAGTATGTCAACCAATGCGAGAGGAATCACCAAACAGACATGGGCCATTGGCGGACAGTGACGGAGGAATTGGCCCAACTCCTCCACATCAAGACGCAAGCGACCCAAGAGGTGAGCAGCAGCTACATGCAACTCGCCGAACACTTGGCGAAATTCAACAACTACTTGATGATGTCCGAAATGACCTTGAGCAGGGTCGAGCAGCCTTTGCTCAATTTTTTGAAAGCACTACCCAGCTTGAGCGATGGTTCGACGCCAAAATCATCGATGAGTCCGTGGAAAACACAGGAAGTCTTACAAGCGATCGCGGAGGTCAAAACCGCCAACCAGCAGATGCAGGAAGGCATGGAGCAAACCTTACGCCAGATGCAGAAGGGCGTAATCGTCAGCCAGCGAAAAAGAGAAACTTCGATCTGGACTGACCTTGCTAACTGGAAAGCTGCCCTGTTCTGGTTTGGCATGGGCTCAGTTTTTGTCGCTGGGATGATGTATGTGGTGTTTCGTGGCAGTGGCTTTCAGCAAGCAATGAGGGCCATGAATTTGCAAGGCGGGATGGTCGATGCCCGTTTAGAACGAATAGAGATTTGGTTAGGGATTGAGGGAGTCCAGGATGAAACGTCGGACTTTACAGAAAGAGACCTGCCCGAAGAATGAGCGAGGGCTCTGGCATAGATCAATCTCTCCTATGAGGCTAGACTTTCTTCCTCCGGTGAGAATTGGTGAAGACAGCGAATCGTAATCAGACAGGCAGGATACAGTTGGGGTAATGCTGAACGCAAGAACTTCCGCCATGCCTAGAGCCTCTATTATCCAACCTGATCAGTCCTACACGTTTGCTGACTATTTCAAGCTCAATTTCGCCCCTCAAGATATTCTGGCTTACTTTGGCGTGACGCTTCAGCGCCAATCCTTGAGTTTGGAACGCTTTGAGGGCACTCTCGATCGCCTTACTGATCTGAAAAATCGCATCACCGAAAGTTTGCCTCGCCTCAGCCTGACTAGCGAAATGGCTCGTCGAGAGTTCTTGATCGCCCCGGTCTTGATGGACGTACTCCATTACACTCAGGCGACTCTTAATGTGGAGTATCCGGTCTCCGTTAACAATCAGCTCAAAGGCTCCCTAGACTACCTCTTGCAGAACCATCAAACTTTTCTCGTGATCGAGGCGAAAAACGAAGACTTAGAAAGAGGATTTTTACAATTGGCGATTGAACTGATTGCCCTTGACCAATGGATTGATTCTGATCAGCCCATCCTGTACGGTGCAATTTCTACCGGCAATATTTGGCAGTTCGGCCAGTTCAATCGCCGCGATCGCTGGGTCATTCAAGACCTGAATCTCTACCGGGTCCCTGCTGATTTAGAAGACCTATTGAGAACGCTAGTTTATTTTCTACAGCCTTGAGGCTCCTGTGCCAGGATGCTCGAAGCTGACACAGCGATGGCTGCAAGATGTCAGTCCATCCACCCTAGTCGCGACGATAGGGCGGATGAGCGAGTTATAGGGCGGACGAAATTTCGGGACGATCGCTCAGAGCGTCTCGAATTTCGGCGTTGAGCAGGTGCCGCCCTTCTCCGTGAGCATTGCGCCAACGGATGTCGAAATGGGTAGCGATCGATCGCAGCTTCTTGGTCGTTTTGACATTGCCGTTGAGGATGGCTTGAACAGCATCGGGAATTGCAGGTTGAACTGCTTCGGTGGTTGCAGCAACTGGTTCGGATGCTGATTCGGCAACAGCGATGCAGCAGTCGGGATAGGAGAGAAAGCGTTGGACATCGGCTGCCCATTCCGCTTCGTAGTAGCGCCGGAAAGCGCGGCCAGTCTTAATGGCATATAAGCTAGCTAGGACAGCTAGCCAAAAGGTGACTTGAACAACGACGCTGGTGATAATGAATGCGTCTTTGTAGATGCGCTGGGCCTGTTGGGAGGTCAGCGTTTTATAGGTGGCGATCGCAAGTGCTGAAACGGTTTTCCCGGCGATTACGTAGGGTTGTGAAATTGTTTCTAAGGTAGAAAGCATAGTTGAGCTCCTGGTGAAGGGATGGCGTTGAAAATCTGTAGCGGGGCAACCTCAGCGAGACTTGAAACGAAAACTTGAGACGAAGCTGAGGCTGCTATATCACCATCGCGCTAGCGCAAATGCAGAAAAGTGTTAGGGAATAAAAACAGATGATCGGCCTTAATCTTATTCCCTAACAACTCGGCGATCACTGCACCATCTCTGCCGAGGCTTTGCGCGGCTGTGGTGTCGGTTGCAGTATTTGTGGCGGCGTTATTGTCGCCAGCGCTTGCCTGCCTGCTGCGATGTCCCGCTGCATCTGTTGGCGATCGCTCTGACTAATCACAAGCGACGGATGGCGGTAGTCTAGGGGCGGTTTCTCGCTGCTGCCTGTTTCTTGGGTATAGAGAGCATTGAGCTGCTTGCCCTTCCCAAGAACTTCAGCAGTCAGCGGTTCGTTGCTGCTGGAGATCGCCACCGCGCACCACTGCCGAAGTTCTTGACGGGAAGGGGAATAGATTTCACCAGAGCGATCAGGGAAGGGAGTAATTTTCCCGTCCTGATAGTCACCTAACGGCTCTATCTTTAGGCCCCAGGCGGTTTTCCTTTGAAAGGTTTGCAGCACCTGGGGACTGTGCTTTTCCTGCGCGGCCCACTGCTGCTGATAGGTTGGATCGGCCATCATCGCCGAAGTGATCTGATATTGCTTACCGACCTGAAAAGCTACCTGTTTGTTGCCAGAGTAAGCGATCGCAATATCGCCCTCTTTGAAGCTATAGGCTTTGTACGGTTCGTAGTTACGGGTGGTGTGAGTGCGCCCATACCCGCGCATGGCCTCTAGGCAAGTATCGACGGGCAAGGGGTTCTTTTCCCCGTGCAGCATCAGCGGAAAAGCCATTTTAACGGGTTTACCAGTTGGCGTGATGTTCTCATCAGCAGTGCTTGGCTGGGTGGTGATCGCGTCTGTCTGTTCATTAAAAGGGGATGGCTGATAGCTACCTGACTGCTCCGCGGCCAGCGGCATCGCCTCGTTGAAATATCTACGATCCTGATTAGAGATGACCTCAAGGTGATTCGCATCACTAGAAGCGGTCATAAAGCTGCTGTCCGGCTCAAGCGATGCCAGGGTTGCCTCGTCGGGAACCACCGCTAGATGAGCCCGCTTATCTAATCGATATTGCATCTGCTGGTCAACAAACTGAAAGCCGCCAGTCAGGTCTCCCTCGTATTGGAATTGAATCGGCAGCGGAGTAACGGTCTGCTCAAATTCCTCCAGAGCCGACTGATTAGGAAAGTCGATTGTCGCGATCGTTTGGACGACGTTTCCTTGTTCCAGATATTCAGTGCGATGGGCTAAGTCTCGCTCCTCAGCAGCTTGAAGGACGGTCAATACTTCTGGCTCATCCGTTTGATAGTCACCTACGTAATCATTGTTGACGAAGCGGTAAAGGCAGTGACTAGCATTTGTAGGCAATATCGTAGTTTCGGTTTGGGCCGGGGCTGCTTGTGGCTCTTGTTCCGGAGCCAAATCAAGTATCTGCATCTTGGCAATCTTGCCAGACGGTTCTATCTGAATATGAGCCTGAACGCTAGTGCCAATGGGCAGGTGCATAGAGCGAGCCGAGAGCGCCCCAAGCTGCTTTTCTTCGCCCTCTTCTGTGACGATCTCCACTGAGGAAGCGGTGCGCGTTTCGCAGTTCTTTTCGTAGCTGTACTCACTGAAGCGAGCCATATACTCGCCGGGGGGAATCTGTCCGGCTTCATTACTGCTGTGCTGAAGGCCCGTCAGGGTGATTTCGGGGACGGTAGAGAGGCGATCAACAATTTCTGGAGTGAATTTCTTGAGGGCCAGTCCCATGCCGTCACTCTGCCGCCACAGCGCCGAGAGGTAATCTGGCCGCTCCTCTTTCGGAATTTCGGCGATCGCGTTATCCACATACTGAGTCGCCCGCTCTATCATTTCGTCAAGGTCATTCTGCTGGGCGTAAGGTGCCTGAATCTGAGCCGTGGGCTGCGGGATGGTCAGGGTGTGGTTAGGCAGTTGTTGTAGGCGTTCGGGCAAGTGATGCTCACGGACAGACTCCGGTGCGACGGTGCCGAGGGGAGAGGTCACACGATCGCCGTTAGCGGCGGTGTAGGTCAGTGAAGCGGCGTACTGTTCTGATTTACTCTGGTGGTTTTGTCTGATGGCAATTTCCCAGTCTGGTTGGGGGCCATAAGCTCTCCAGATGGGTAGCTGCCCATCTTTGTCTTGGATGTTTTGAAGGGTAAGGTTTCTCCCGCTGGAGGAGGTGACTAGCAACGTGGGTTGCTCATCTTCAGCGCGTTTTTCCCGTAGGCGGTCTTTGGCCGTCTGGTAGTTGGCGATGCGATCGTTGTAGGTGCGAGCGATCGCTAGAGCTTTTGCTTCCTGCTCCGGTGTCGCGGTCTTGGGAAAGAGATCGCGGAAAGCTTCATGCCGTAGCTCTGGCAAATGAACATCTTTGTAGACAGCGTTGACGGCCTCGACATTCCACCCAATGGGCTCCTGGGTGTTGGTGGGCATCAACTGCCCATTGGTGTAGGTATTCGGGTCTTTCTGATGCTGCCGGAGTTCGTGATCCTTGTAGGCTAATCCTCGGATGAAAGCATGGTGGTCGTTGTCGATGCCCCTAGAGCTTTTGGCAGTGTCTACAGCCGTTTGCAGATTTACGGCGTTGGGGCCATCTACGGCATTAGAGAGCAGGTCGGCAGCATAGCTGAGCTTTTGCCTAACAAACGCTTGTCGTTCTTGAGGATTCGAGAGGGTTGCTAATTGGTTGGGTGCTTTTGCCACCCGCTCCATTCGTTCTTTGAAGTGATACGCAGGAAACCCCTTTGCTTGCAATTGCTCGTCATCTGGAATGGTCAGTTTTCCAGCATTGGCCTGCCGCAGTTGCTTGGCAAAAGCAGTCGCGACCTGCCGGAGTAGTCCCTCTTGTTGATCAGGAGGAGTGTAAGTCATCTCCAGGGCAAAACTTTGCAGGGTCATCCCGGCGTTGGCAACTTTCCCCGTGGGGTTATCAGCGGTGATCTCCCAGGCTCTCCAGGTTGCTGCCGAATGTGATTCGCCTTCATACCACGGGTGCTTCACCTTCTTCTGCTTCTCAATCTCCGGAGGCTTCTTGTCTGGTGCCGTGCGCTCCACGAACTCTTTTACCGCTAAAGGGTACTCAGCCGGGGTGAGGCGGTTTTCCTGCCCCTGCTCCATGCGCTCAATGAATCGTCCGATCGCAGCCCGCCCCGCTTCGTATTGTTCTGCTGGAGGCAAGCTTTTGGTTTCCGCTAGCTGCTGCCGGAGCTGCTGGGGGAGGTCGGTCACCGTTGCCTCATAGCCGACAAAATAGCCATTAGCATCTCGGTCGAAGTCAGTAATGGCAATGTGCTTTGCTGTCCAGGGATTGAGGTAGGCCACTCCCGTTTTAGAAAAGGCTTCTCTGTCCTGGTCTTTTAAGTCTTCGGTGTTGTTAATGGCGATCGCCGCTGCGCCCACGTTCGGGAAGGGAGAGCGATAGTAAGCTACCACCGCGCCGTGGGGCAGGTCTTTATTGCACACCTCCCACGGTTTCATTTGTGAGTGATGCTGGGCCATTGCCGAAGGAACCGAGATGCCTCGAATCGCGCGCTCTTGCCACTCGCCCTTGATGTCCCGTTCGAGGGCCGTATTGATCCGTTTGAAGCCAGTGAGCTGCCCATACTTATCAGCTTTGAGGGTTTCGTATAGCCATTCTGATTTGGCTTTGGGGGCGTCCTCGCTCAGATCGTCAGCAGACTGGGGGCGTTCCTGCTGACGATCTTTTCGCTCTACATAGTGCTGCTTGAGCTGAGCCGGATCACCTGCGATCGCTGCCAGTTCTGTGACCTGAGCTTGAATGCGCGGATTGAACTCGCGCAGGGTCGCTTCTGGGATACAGCCCTTCACCTGCGGCCCCACTGCCTGTTGGCCGTATTCCCCGTCCGACTTGCGATTCACCCAAAGCTGCGAGACCTCCTGAATGCCCGGAGTTGAGAGCCTACCATCATCGCCTTTGATGTCATTGGTGGAGATGATCGCGTCTACCCCTAAGCGATCACACCAGCGACTAACGCCCATCGTGCCCTTAGCGATGCCGGGAAGATCGGGCGTTGCTGCTCGAAACTGCGATACTGTGCGTCCGGCCAGTCCATTGATTTGCTGCTCTACAGTGGCGGTGGCCACATCCACTTGATCCAGGTCTTGCCCAATGGCGATGATGTTCGAGTCTACCCCGGCTTTCTCAAAGGCTTTAGCGGTGATGGTGTCGCGCTCCGCATCCGTGATGAGGTCTTTCATGATCTGGTGGGGCACCAGCATCGTGCCGTCGCCCATCTTGTCATAGAGCTTTCCGATCGCTGCTTGGGGTATGGGTTTGCCATGCTTGTCGAGTAGCTGACCTCCACCATGCGATCGCTGCTCGTCGTCAATGATTAGAATTCGCGCCTGCGGAATCGCGGTTGAAGCGATGCCATCTGAAGCAACCAGGCTGCCATAGGCAACAAAATTATGAGGTGAGTTTTTATCGGCAGCGTAGATTGGTGCAATGCCTCGTTCGGTATCGCCCTCAGTCATTAGTCGGGCGGTTTCTGGGTCAGTGAAGTATCCAGATTTGCCGTTAGTAAAGGCTAAGACCTTGCCCTCGCTCTCAAGGCGCTGGCGATCCGCATCATTTACACTGTCGTAAAACTTCCCGGTAAAGAACTCGGCTTCAATTCCGTTCGTCTCAAGCCAATGCTCCAGGTAAGAGTGCTCAACCTCTTTGAATTGGCGTTGTTGCGTTCCGCCAATCGTGTCGTACAGGTCTTGACCTGTCTTTGTGTCAATCTGGCCGATCTGAAAGCTGACCATATTCACCTATGTGATAGGTAGATTAGAGACTGATTGGGCGATAGCCATGCCCATAAGAGCCGATAAATTTTTGCTCGTATGCCATTTCAGCCAGGACTTCTTCACGGGGGAACGTAGATGACTCAGCTTCGTTCCCTTCGTTTTCATCATCTTGGGAGGATGGCTTATCATCATCGAGCACCCCAGCAGCGATCAGTTCATCAATGTCAGCGCCACCGGATAGCAGGGCTTCTACATCTTCATCACTGTTGCCAAGTTCAGCCAAATAAACATCACGATCAGACGGTTCTTGGATGGCCATTTTTCTCTCCTTAAACGGGTCTTACCTGTATTCTCTGAACGATTTCCAGTGAGTGATCTTTTGGAGAAACGAAAGTTATCGATTTCTTTTTTTTGATACGTTAGTTGTGCTTTTGCTAGTGCGATGCGCTCAAGCCTAGTAGATACAACATCCTGACGCGGTTGCTCATACTTCAAAAGCCGGAATAGGCCATAAAGTTTAGCTCTGGAGGGGGAATCCGCTTCAGGGCTAATTTTTTCTCGCTTACTTCACCCAAAGAGACCGCTGGCTGGGGTGAAAAAGGTTTGCTCCTCCCCTGCAAAATGGCTTCAGCAATACTTGGCATCTGCACTTGCAGGGAATAGCGTGTTCCCATGCTCAGCTCACGGCAGCGCTGTCCCTTCCAGTTATGCATCAAGATGACCCTCATTCCCCAAAGCCCCAATCGGTAATGGTGCCTCAAGGCTTGCCTCCAATCCGGATCTGTCATTGTGCGATACGCCTCCTCCATTTGCGAAGGGTCATAGGGGTCTTCCCCTAGGGGCAGTTCATCTGGAATCGACGTAGCCGTTAAGGTCAAGATTGTTGTGAGTTCGTTCTGAATCGTCCCCTCTAGAAGGGCACGGGCAATCACCTTGGACGCGCGTGTTTGGTAAAGGATACGGGCCTTAAGGAAGTACAAAACAGCTAGCTCAGCATGAGCATAGCAATGAATGGCGGCATTCTCTTAAAGAGCAGGCATGGTCAACTCTTCGCGTTCCAAAAAAAACTGACGCTGGACGCAAGCCGCTTCAATGTCCGGCAGTTCAGCCTTCTTTGGATATCGTGTTAGGGCAATTTGCTGCAAAATGTCAGTCATTGGGAAAGCGTTATTTGTCAGCCGGAAAATGCCTGAACAGCATCTGCTCTGAATTCCTGGGTAGCAGAGATCGCGAGTCTCGATAAATCTAGATTAGGAAGCCAACTGCTATTGGGTGTCAGGCAGTACTTGTTGGTGTCTTCATCGAGACGATACACCCGAATTTTGTTATTGATCCAGAACCAAACTTCAGGAACCTTCAGGGCAGCGTAGCGCTTCAGCTTGGTTTCTCGTTCTCCGGTAATCACCACTTCCACAGCCAGGTCAGGAACGGACTTGCGTTCCTCAAAACAGTAAGCTTTGTCGGCTTGGGCGCTGGCGGTGGCTAGGATCTCAATACTGAAGTCTTCCAGACCGATAAAGCGGATCAAGTTTTGCAGCAGATACATTTCAAGCAAATAGCCCAGGTTCCCCGCAATCAAGCCATGCCAATCCGAGACGGTTAATAGCTCCACCTCACCTTGGAAATAGGACACCCGAACACCGCGAGGGGTCAGCACCGTTTGCAGCGTCTGAAAGTCTTCCCAGGTCAGCGCTGAGTGCATGAAATGTTGTTCTGCGGTGGGAGTTAGCGATACCTGAACCATGAGCGACCTTGCTCAACTAGCTGTGTTCACTATTTTAGGCTCTGTCGGCAAGACAAAGAATTCCTCACCCCCAACCTGAGTTGAGAGCAAGGAATTTCTAGGAGTTTAGAACTCCGCGTCGTCGTCTTGGCCTTTAGCTTTCGGCGTCAGGTTTTCGACGCGCTGGGCTTTGACAACGAGTCGCGAGCGGTTGTCGCCAGTCGCCTGATCAGTCCACCGATTTTCTGCCAATGAGCCAGTGACAGCCACCTGCGCTCCCTGGCGCAGATAGTCAGCACAGAACTCAGCAGTTTTACCCCAAGCTTCTACGGGAATGCGATGGGTTTGTTCTTGAGTTTCGCCATTCTTCGTGAATTTTTCATTGACGTATACCGTCAGGCGAGCAGTGCAAGAACCGGACTCGAAGTATTTAACTTCAGGGTCGCCACCGAGATGACCAATAATCGTAGCGTTGTTGATAGACATAGCCAATTTCCTTTTGGAATTTCCATTGCTGCTAGGCGCTAGCCGTCTCTTTTGCCGACAACGGGACTGGTCCTACATGCAGTCACCGGCGAGGGGAGATCGCCAGTGACTAAGCGCTAAATTTAGACACAATAGAGAACATGAGGCTCAGAGTTAGCCAAACCTATCGGGGAGATATCTCTCAGTTGTCCCTGTGCAATGATTCGTTACGCATCTCGTCGGACGATCAACGAAAACCACCATCCTTAAGGAAATCCCAAAGATGGCAGCTTAATTAGGTATTCCAGAGATCGCCAAACCCTTGCCGGATGGACGTATAGCCTCCCCGCGAAACAACCAGATGATCCAAGATGGGGATGCCCATCACGTTGGAGGCTACCAAGAGTTGCTGGGTGAGCGAGATGTCCTCTTGGCTTGGCTCCGTGCTGCCTGAAGGATGGTTGTGCGCGACGATCGCGCGAGTAGCCCCAGAGTGAAGCAATGTCGCAAAGATGTCTCTGGGATGCGCCAACGTTTCAGTCGCTGTCCCTGACGAGATGATCTCGCAGGACAACAGACGATGCTTGACATCCAGGCAAGCGATCGCAAATTTCTCGACGGGTTCCCAGGCGATGCAGTTGAAAACCGTTGCCGCTGCTTCTGGAGTATCAATAGCTTCCCCGAGGGAAGTTTCCTCAACATAGAGTTGACGGCCCAGCTCTAGCGCCGCCTGAAGTTTCTCCAGGCGCTTTGAGGTCAATCGTGGCAGCGCTCCGGCTCTGATCGCAACCCGCAGGCGATCGCGCAGGTTTTGCGGCGAGACCTGCTCACCTGATCCGATCAGATCGGCGAGTATTTCTTGTCCCAGAGATTAGCCCAGAAGCACATCGATCAGGGCTGATAAAGTTGCGGTTGTTGCTGTCGGCGTATAAGGGCCAGCGCAGTCATGGACGTACATAGCTGTATTCCAATAAAGTTCAGCTATGCAGCGCAACAGCGAAAAGAAAGCTGGCTTCCTTGTTGGGAAACCAGCAGGGAGGTCTGAAAGTCTGAATTCGTTGGAGGCACGGGCGTGCTCGGGGGGTATCCACATAGCCCCAAGAGAAATACTTGCTTGGGCTGTGGTGAATGATGCATCCATCATCGTCGGTGGGCAATTCCTTCAGCTTAGCTAGGTAGCCCTCTAGGTATGGATTGTTGGCAAATTGCGGAAGGCGACCGCAAGCAGCATCAGTCGCTCCCAGGTTCTGTGCAGCTTGAATGCCTGCCTGCTCGGCTTCGCACTGAGCCGCGCTATTAGCTTCAGTGCGTTCTTGTTCCAGGGCGTAGTCGAAATACATGCTGAACTTCTGGTCGAAAGCATTTCAGCGCCGCGAAAGCCTCAAAGTGTTAGAGAACAAGCAAGGGGATAATTAGCTCTTCTATTCCCTAACACTTTCTTCACGCCGCCCCCCTCGGACGATTCCATACAAACTACAGCAGGGGTAAAAACGTGCCTCATCCACCGCATCCAGTAGTTGAATATCTGGCATTGTATAGCCCTCGCTTTGAATGTCCCAACCGCAAGGCGAAAGCAAAAAAATCCGCTAGCGATAGCAGGAGCGAGGGGAAGTATGTTTTTGGGATGAAAGGCGATTGCTATGATGCCGTCGCTCGATTGGGTAATCCTCTCCAGAGATAAACCGCGTCGGTAGGAATGACCGACAGTAATTGTTGCCACTCTTCTAAAAGGTAGTCGTCGGCTACAGAGTCATGCTGCTCATCCTTAAGGACTGCTAAGACATGCACTCCAGAGGGATACGCAATGTGACGAATTTCTGGATTGCTGTATCCCAGTGCTCGAACAGAGGCCAGCGTGTCATCAATGGAGCCAGCCGTAGTGAGATCGACTGCCAGCATAACTTGACCAGCACGGACGCCGGGCTTGACGCATTGTAGTTCCATCAGTCTTTCTCCTTATAGTTACAGCGATATATCTGAGGTCGGTTCTCGATTTTGCGGGGCTGTGTCACCGACTCCAACTCGACGCCGTACAGATCAGCACGTCTTTGGCATTCCCATTGGGCTTCGGTTGGACTGTTCGCCAAAATTGGCTCGTCCCAGCGTTGCGGCTCTTCTTCTGGATCTCGAATCATCGTCTTCTCCTTGGCTGAAATATACAACAAAGAACTGCCCCACGGAGGGGCACTCTTGACAGGTTTTAAGCAACTTCAAGGTCAACCTCAGCATTCTCTAGCAGCAGGTTTGCGGCCTTCTGCGCGAGAGTCGTGGCCCTGAAGAACGCTTTATTGTCTGTGCCGATTAGCTCCAGCCAGTTCTCGATATAGCTGGCATGGTGCTCCAGCGCTGGGGTGATACCCAGTTCGTTGCAGACGAAAGAAGCACCCAGCTCTGCAACCATTTCCTCAAAGGCATACTCCGAGGTACCGAACTTATTGCGAACGTCCCGATTGAGGCGGGATTCGTGCCCTGTTCGGTGGATCAACTCGTGAATCGCTGTACTGTAGTACAGTTCAGCACTGGAGAAATCCTCGAAGCGAGGAAAGCGAATTTGATCGCGGCTAGGTGAGTAGCAGGCTTTGCTCCCTCCATGCTGAATGTCGGCATCTTGGGAGAATATCAACCATTCCGCGTCATCAATTCGGGGATCGGGGTTCTCTGGGCCTCGATAGCGATCGATCACGTCAGCAATTTTGTTGACGGATTCGGAATCATCGAAGCAGTCCAGGTTGAAGACTTGGAGCCATTTGATAGCAGTGTAGAATTTCTCTTCCATTTCGCCGGTTACAGGGTCTTCTTCCTCTTTCTTGATTGTGCCGCCCCATCTTAACCAAGTGGCTTTGCTGCCCCTCTGGAGCTTCCAGCCTTTCTCCTGCGCCTGCTTGAACCCAGCGAACAGAGGATATTGGTATCCCCGTGCCAGTACATCAACTTGAGCCAGCAGCGGGTTGATGCCGCCGTATTGATGCCCAGTCACGGCATTGCAGGTGGACACAACGTTCCAGGGTTTGCGCCACGGAACGGTGCCCTGTTCCATGAGCGCCAGCAGGTTATCGGCAACGAGTTGGAACTTATCGCTGGCTTTTGATTTAGCGGTTTGTTTACGCATGGCGATTAATTGATAGAAGGTCAGCCATGCGCGGCGATAGCCCAAAAAAAGCAGCCACCCCGAAGGATGACTGCATATGTTGATGTGGTTTGACCTAACTTAGCAGCTTGACCACTGCCTCCAGAACTTCCGGGCCGAGAATCTCATCGGTCGGGACAAAGACCCGTCGTCGCCAGGAGATAATCTCCGTGAAGCAGCCTGCGGCCTTGAGCTGTTCGCACAATCCATCCGAGATAGTGCCAGTGATCTCCAGCCGCCGCTCATCCATGAGCAGTGAGGACTTCAGCGACAGTCCGCCCGGTAGCGGTATGTGTTGCTTCTGGTTCAGCGCGATGTCGAACATCTCGGAAGCTGATAGCTCCACCTGATGAACGCCGAGAGACTTGGCGATCGCCTGCATCTTGTGCAGCTCCACCACCCGACCAAGGAGGCGTTCGCCGTCGTCGGTTTGCAGGCGGTAGACCCGCATGTTCTCCCGGTCTAGCGAGTTCCAGATCGGCAGCAGCAAGCCACAGATCAAGAAGATTCGATCGCTGGTGAACTCAGGAATTCGGCTCACTTCGTCCTGCCAGCAGCGCTGCCATTCAGACGCAGAAGCATCTTCCCAAGTGCTGCTTTTCAGTTCGGCCATGGTCATCTTTGTCCGGATGACGGGCCGCACCAGCGCCACGCGAGAGATGACCGCCCCCGAATCACTCACCTTCGATGAGGTCGGGATAGCGACTGCCGCACGTCCAGACTTCTGGTTGACCATCAATCGGCCTTCCCATCGATCTTGCAGCTCCAGGGCTTCTTGGCCGCTCGTGTACTCCGTCCGCCAGCTTCGCTCGACTTCCACGCAGAAGGTTTCGCTGCCAGAGACATGGGTATAGACCACGTTGCGATCTACCACCGCCAGTTTGTCCGCCTGGATGGTTTCGACGCCACTCTCGAACGTACCATCAGCGATCGCCGCCTCAACCCGCGTTTCGACCAGCATCTCAAACATCTCAAAGAGGTCATTTTGAAGCTGAATCGGTAGGGCCAGAATGCGGTTGAGGAAGCGCTGCATAGTGGGCAGATCTTCCCGCAGTTGTCCCTCATCGGTGGTGAGGATAAGCCCGGTCGCCTGCTCGAACTGAGACAGGGAACAGCAGTCCACTTTCTCGGCATACAGCAGTCGGAACAGTTCCCGCAGGGCAGATTGAGCATAGAGGGATTCGAGGTTGTCTTTAGAGTCAAAGAGTCCCTGTCCTCCGGTCTGCCGTTGCCCACGGGTGAGTGCCCCTAGTGCATCGAGCCGTCTGGCAATCGTTGAGATAAATCGCCGCTCACCGCGCACGTCCGTCACCACAGGCCGAAAGATCGGCGCTGAGGCTTGGTTAGTACGGTGAGAGCGGCCCAGTCCCTGAATCGCGCCATCGGCCTGCCAGCCCGCTTCGAGCAGGTAATGCACCCGCCGTTGCGTATTCTGACAGCCCAAGTCGGCATGGTACGAGCGCCCGGTATTCCCGGCACCACTGAAGATCAGGATGTCCTTCTCTCCATCCATGAAGGATTGAGTTTCGGCTATGTTCGCTGAGGCTGGACGCTTCGCCACGTACTGCCGTCCGTCTGGATCACTGAGAATCCGCACGGAACGTCCCGTCACCTCAGCCACGCGGTCATGACCAAAATGGTGCAAAATTTGCTCTAATGCACCCGGTAGGGCTGGCAGTGCCGCCACTTTGCCAACTAGCGTATCCCGCTGGGCTTCCGCTTCCCGGCAGATCACGGGATTGCCGTCAGCGTCTTGCACCAGACTGGAACGCACCTGTCCATCTTCGGTTGTGTATGCCTCATAGAGGTATACCGGGAAGGCATTGAACAGGTAGGTCATGATGTTCTCCCGTGGGGTCACATCAATGTTCAGGTCGTCCCACTCCTCAGTCGGCACCTCTGATAAGCGGCGTTTGATCATCTCCTCGTTGGTTGATACCAACTGGATGACAGGAGCCAATCCCGCCGCTAAATCCTGCTCCATTGCCTGAAGCAAGCTGGGGCATTTCATCGAGGTCAGCAGGTGGTTGAAGAACCGCTGCTTGTTCGACTCAAAAGCCGACCGAGCTGCGCCTTTGGCCGAGCGATTCAAGTTGGCACCGCTGATCTCCAGGGCCTCTTCCAGATGCGTGTGAATCACCTGGAACACCTCCGAATAGGTGTCGTAGATTTTGACCTGATCAGCCGTCAGGGGAACCATCAGCGCATCGTATTCCACGCCCTCGAAACTGATGTTTCGAGCGAAGTACAGGCCGAGAGCTTTCAGGTCGCGGCAAACTACTTCCATTGCGGCCACGCCTCCCGACTCAATGGCCGAGATGAAATCAGAGCGGCTGGGAAACGGAAAGTCACCAGTTTGCCAGAGGCCCAGGCGCGAAGCATAAGCAAGGTTAGACACCTTAGAGGCACCCGTCGCTGAGACGTAGACTATCCGTGCATCGGGCAAAGCGTTTTGCAGACGCAGACCCGTGAGCCCCTGTTGGGACGCTTCCTGGATGCCGCGACTCCCTTCTTGGGCGATCGCGTTCCCCATTGAGTGCGCCTCATCAAAGGCAATGACACCCTCAAAGTCAGCACCTAGCCAGTCGGTGATTTGCTCTAACCGAGACTTCTTGCTACCCCGACTGCCACCCCGCAGGGTGGCATAGGTCGTGAACAGAATCCCCTCGTTAAGCGGAATGTCGCTGCCGAGTTTGAACTTCGAGAGCGAGAAAATCTGAGATTCATCACCACCAAGGGCTTTCCAATCCCGCCGCGCATCTTCGAGCAGCTTGTCAGACTTGGACACCCACAGGGCTTTCGTGCGCCCCTGGAGCCAGTTGTCCAGAACGATACCAGCCACTTGACGGCCTTTGCCGCTGCCGGTGCCGTCGCCGAGGAACCAACCGCGCCGAAACTGCACGGCGTTCGGGTCGCCACTGCTGGCAACCTCAATCTTGTCAAAGGTCTCATCAACTTTGTAGAAGCCGCCAAGCAGTTGGCTG
>JBCCJU010000100.1:0-20905 GCA_039027715.1 Cyanobacteria bacterium P01_C01_bin.120 | reverse complement strand
GACAGCGGCTTTGGAGTGCCCTGCTTCGAGGGCGGCGATCGCTTTCTGGCGCAGGTCGAGACTGTAGGCGGCGGGCATCGGCAGGAATCCAAACTTTTTATCTACTTTAACCGACCTGACCTTTATACGGATTGCTATACCGAACAAAAGGATGAATTCAGATTATTGAAGTGTGCATCCCAGCCTTACAAAACTGACTTCGACCATAGTGGCTTTGCACCATTCTTCTCTATATCTGCCATTTAAGCAAAAACCCCAGAGCTTGGAGTCACTCTGGGGTTGCGGATTATTTACTTACACCGTCGCGAGTTCGGGGGCTCGGCGTTTGAAAACGAGGCGTTCGTTTTCCACATCAGCGTAGATCCGATCGCCGTTCACGAACTCACCTCTGAGAATGCCCTTGGCGATGGGCGTTTCCAGCTCCTTCTGGATAGCCCGCTTGAGCGGGCGGGCGCCGTAGACCGGGTCGTAGCCGACTTGGGCCACCCAATCCAGCGCCTCTTCCGATAGCGCAAGGGACATCTTGCGATCGCCCAGCCGCTTTTCCAACCGCTGGATTTGAATTTTGACGATGGACTTGAGCTGTTCTTGGCGCAGGCTGTGGAAGATGATCAGCTCATCCACCCGGTTAAGGAACTCAGGGCGGAACTGACCGCGCATGGCTTCCATCACGCGATCGCGCATCAGCTCGTACTTCTCATCATCGCCTGCCAAATCCAGAATGTACTGGGAGCCGATGTTGCTGGTCATAATCACGACCGAGTTGCGAAAGTCCACCGTGCGCCCTTGGGAATCGGTGAGGCGACCATCATCCAAAATTTGCAGCATGATGTTGAACACATCCGGGTGGGCCTTCTCGATTTCGTCGAAGAGGATGACCGCATAGGGGCGACGCCGCACGGCTTCTGTAAGCTGACCGCCTTCATCAAAGCCCACATATCCTGGAGGCGCACCGATGAGACGAGCCACAGCATGCTTTTCCATATATTCCGACATGTCGATGCGGACGATCGCGTCTTCGGTGTCGAACATATAAGACGCCAGCGCCTTTGCCAGTTCCGTTTTGCCGACACCGGTGGGACCCAGGAAGATAAAGCTAGCGATTGGCCGGTTCGGGTCGGCCAGCCCGGCCCGACTGCGCTGAATAGAGTCCGCCACCGCCGTGACTGCCTCATCCTGGCCGATGACGCGCTGATGTAGTTCATCTTCAAGATGCAGCAGCTTCTCCATTTCAGAGGCGACTAACTTGCTGACAGGAATGCCTGTCCACTTCGAGATGATTTCGGCAATATCTTCCTCGGTCACCTCTTCCCGCAGCAGGGACTGACCGGTAGTTTGAGCATTTTCCAGCTTCTCTTCTGCTTGCTCGACTTGGCGCTGCAGGTCGGTAAGCTTGCCGTACTTCAGCTCCGCCGCGCGGTTTAAGTCATAGTTACGCTCGGCCTGCTGGATTTCAATGTTGACGTGATCTAACTCTTCCCGCAGCTTTTGGATGTCGTCAATCAGGTCCTTTTCCGACTGCCATTGCGCGTTCAGACCCGACTGCGTTTCCTTCAAATCAGCCAGTTCTCGATCCAAGCGCTCCAACCGATCCAGCGATCCGGCGTCGGTCTCATTTTTCAGAGACAGACGCTCCATTTCGAGCTGCAGAATTTTGCGATCGACCTCGTCTAACTCCTCTGGCTTAGAGGTGATTTCCATTTTGAGCTTGGCAGCAGATTCATCCACCAAATCGATCGCCTTGTCGGGCAAAAAGCGATCGCTGATGTACCGCGTCGACAGCACGGCCGCCGCCACTAGCGCACTGTCAGAAATCTTGACGCCGTGATGCACTTCGTAGCGCTCCTTCAGTCCCCGCAAAATGGAGATGGTGTCTTGAATGCTGGGCTGATCGATCAGCACCTGCTGGAACCGGCGCTCCAGAGCCGCATCTTTTTCAATGTATTTGCGATATTCATCCAGCGTCGTCGCGCCAATACAGCGCAGTTCGCCCCGCGCCAGCAGTGGCTTCAGCAGGTTGCCGGCATCCATCGCGCCCTGGGTGGCGCCCGCCCCGACGACGGTGTGAATTTCATCAATAAATAGAACGGTTTGCCCGTCAGAGTCCTGCACTTCTTTGAGGACAGCTTTTAAGCGCTCCTCAAATTCGCCGCGATATTTGGCCCCGGCGATTAGAGAACCCATGTCCAGGGCAATGATTTTGCGATCGCGCAGGGACTCCGGCACATCCTTACTAACGATGCGCTGGGCCAGTCCTTCCGCGATCGCCGTTTTGCCCACGCCCGGTTCGCCAATCAGCACAGGATTGTTCTTCGTCCGCCGCGAGAGAATCTGAATAGTGCGGCGAATCTCGTCGTCGCGACCAATCACCGGGTCGAGCTTGCCTTCCCGCGCCAGTTCTGTCAGGTCACGGCCATATTTCTCCAAGGCTTCGTACTTGCCTTCAGGATTCTGATCCGTCACTTTTTGATTGCCCCGCACGTCCTTAATGATGGTTCTAAGCGTGTTTTCATCTAACCCAAATTCCTGAAACAGCCCTTGCCCGAAGCGATTGTCCTTGGCGTAGGCCAGCAGCAAATGCTCAACGGAAATGTACTCATCGCCAAAATCTTTGCGATGGCCATCGGCACGATCCAGTAGCTTATCTAAGCTGTTGCCTAAATACACCGAGCCGCCAGAATTGCCGATTCTTGGCTGCTTGGCAATAAAGTCAGCGGTTCTGTCGCGCAAATTTTGCACGTTCACTTCCGCCTTATTGAAGATAGAAGATGCCAGTCCTTCCTGTTCCAACAACGCCCGCATCAGATGCTCACTTTCAATCTGCTGATGCCGAGCTTCTTTGGCAATCTCTGTTGTTCGGACAATCGCCTGCCAAGCCTTCTCGGTGAACTGATTGGAATTGGTGGGTTGCATAATCTCTCCGGCTAGCACAAATCCACTGATATGCGGCATCAGAACCCAAAGGTCCAATCAACAGAGCTTTGACATCCAATGCCTGATATCTGACGCTTGTATCCAATATGAAGGATTTCGATAATTTCCGGGTTCGTAATGCCGTATGCCAAAGGGTGCGATCGCCCTACCTCGTCGAAGACACGCAACCTAAGCCATTCATCGAGAATAAAAAGGAGGGAGGAATTCGAGAATATATAGACAAACAAAGTAACGTCACCGTAACTTAATCCCCTAAGAGAAGGTAGTAAGTATCATACAGAGAAAGCTTTGAACCTTATCGCATTGGAGAGTTATGCAACAGCTTATTCCTGCTTCAGCTGTTCTAGGTTGGCTTTTGCTTCAGTAGCCTTAGACCGTAGATCTTCGCTAATATTTTGCTCTTCCAAAAAGCTATCCATAGCTGAAATCGCCTGTCTCAAAATTTCCTGACTATTGGAGCTCGACGCAATATCTTCAACATACTGAATAGCTTCTTCCTTAGAGACTTCATTCACTTTATCTGAAAGCAATACGCCTGCAAGGGTTCTAATAACATATCGCTTGGTTTCCATGTTTTCTGTTTCTGTAGCAAGGCTTCCTAAATCCCCTATTATAAGACTAACTTGATTGCTATCATCAACATTATTGACGATATTGTTTAATGTGCTTCCTTGATTTTGAGCTGTCTCAATAGTTGTTTTATCCAACTCATCTTCCAGAAAAATATTTTCTGAAATTACATTTATCGCCAACGGAAAAAACAAAGCGTATGATAAGGCTAGGCCTGCCGTTTTCCATCGACCAGAACTTTTTCTGCTTGGCACCTCTCCAACTAAAACTGTTCCCAAAAAGCCCACAGCAAGCGCTACTATCATGTTCAATACAATGTACGCAATAGCCGCCGAACTTCCTTCTAACTTAAACTGTTCTTCTATTCTTCTTGGAATAACTGTTTGAGTCTCAGGACTAGAGGTGTTGAGCATTTCTAGGCTTATCTTTCCAGCTCCTCCAATAAATGAAGGGACAACGACATAAAAGAATAAGCCAATGGCATCACCATCTTTCGCTTCTTTTTTAAAGTCCTTAAGATCTTTGTGGAGATTCTCAAGGTCTCCATGGATCTTAGAGATGCAATGGATAAATACATCTTCAGTGACTGAGGGACGCTCGTCCAGTTTCTCTTGTGACTCTGACTTGTCTGGCTTCTCTTGCAACTCTGATTTGTTTGGTTTTAGAGTTTTATCTACTCTCAAATTTTTCTGCTTTGAATGATTGATCTCTGTCATGACTGTGCACTCCTAGAAGCAAGATTAAGGGTAGTTGAAGGCTGCTGATTTGATTCTTTATTGATTTACAAAATCTCTGCTTGTCAAAATAATAAACACTTGAAGGATGATAGTATTTAGGTAATTGGCTGCCAATATGGCAACGATATAAAACGCTTTGTGTCTTTTCGAATCAAGAAACTTCTATCATACCTTCATCATTTTTGAGCAAAAAGTATCGCAAAGAACTTTTACTGAATTGATAGTATAAGCATCTCGCAGTGAGGTTGCTGCTATACATTCACCAGGGCAATCAACACCTTAACTTGTGTCTTGAAGTTTCAACTACTCCTAGCTCATAAATTTTGAGCTGATGTAGATTACCCTAATAAAATAAATAGTCTCCGCAAGCTTATTCTTCAACATGGAAAACAAAATTTCGGAAAAACGGTAATTGGTTTTAGATTACAGCAGCATTATCTATTTCCGATGTGACTCCAAACAGCTTCATGCAACAGTCAGAGGGATGTATATAATCGCCTTCCGCACGCTACACTTCAGCTATCCGCATTGTTGAGACAAGCTATGGTATCGACGACAGAGCCCCAAATTCATTTGTGGACGCGGGAAGAATACTATCGGCTTGCTGACCTTAATTTTTTTCAGGGACGGCGGGTAGAGCTGATTGAGGGACAGGTAATTGACATGGCCGCGATGAAAAGTCCCCATGAGATCGCCATTGACCTCATTGACGCTGCCCTCCAACCAATTTTCCGTGAGGGCTACTATATCCGCCAGCAAAAACCGTTTGTGATTAATGACATCTCGGAACCTGAACCGGATATTGCCGTGGTTCCTGGCTCGATTCGAGATTATGCTGCGGCTCATCCTACCGTTGCGACGCTAGTGGTCGAGGTGGCTGATACCTCGCTGCGCTATGACCGCAAGACTAAAGGCAGTCTCTATGCCAAAGCGGGGATTGCTGAATATTGGATTCTGAATTTAGGCGATCACCAGTTGGAAGTCTACAGTGAGCCAGCAGCTGATGATGCCGCTGACTATGGCTTCAGCTATCACACCAAACGTATCTATCAGTCTGGGCAAAGGGTTGCGACCATTGCTGGAGTGGAAGGGGCGATCGCCGTCGCCGATTTGCTGCCATAAATTTGCTAAGAAAAGCTATCGTC
Source organism: Cyanobacteria bacterium P01_C01_bin.120 (assembly GCA_039027715.1). Taxonomy (GTDB): domain Bacteria; phylum Cyanobacteriota; class Cyanobacteriia; order Phormidesmidales; family Phormidesmidaceae; genus Halomicronema. The sequence goes on along the minus strand of JBCCJU010000100.1, from coordinate 15,519 downwards.
GAATTATGACTCGGCATCGCCTACGCCAAACGTTAATCACTGGCATCACTGCCAGCATTGGCATTGGTGTGTCAATATTGGCGACGGTTTTTGTTCATCGCTGGGAGGTCTCGCAGCAGCAAAACCGCTTTCAGCAGCAGGTGGATAATTTGGCGATCGCGCTGCAGCGCAGCCTCAATCGATACACCAGCGTGCTGATCTTTTTGAACGATCACTACAGCGTTGATCAGGGCCAGGTGCAGCGGTCAGAATTTGCCACGTTTGTGGCGCGATCGCTCAGCGACTATCCCGGCATTCAGGCATTGGAATGGGCTCCCTTCGTCCCATTATCAGAACGGACCGCCTATGAGCAACAGATACAGACAGCGGGGTTTGCGGATTTTCAAATTACTGAGCTGAATGCCACGGGGGCGCTGGAGCGGGCCAGCGATCGCCCCTATTACCTGCCTGTGACCTATCTGGCGCCGCTGGCGGGCAATGAAGCGGCCTTGGGGTTTGACCTAAACTCCACTCCAGCCCGAGTAGCGGCGATTGAATCCGCTAGAGACAGCGGTGATATTCAAGCTACGGGGCGCATTCGCCTGGTGCAGGAACAGCGAGATCAATATGGTTTCTTGGTGATGCTGCCGCTTTATCAAACGGGGACAGTGCCCGCCAGTTCAGCGACGCGGCGGGAGCAGTTTAGTGGGCTCCTGCTGGGTGTCTTTCGGGTCTCGGATGTGGTTGAAGAGGCGCTGCAAGGATTGGAGTACACCATCGATTTTGAGCTGCGGGATCAAAGTGCGGAGCCGGAGGAGCAGTTTCTGGGTCGCTATGAAGCCGCAACGCGGGCCGTTGTCGCAGCCCCCCGCGATCGCCTATCCAGCCAGCCAGACCGATTAAGGGCTTTGTGTCCGGTGCCGGCGGACTGCACGCGCCTGCTAGAAATTAGCCAGCGACAGTGGCAGATTGCGTTTGCGCCGGCGGAAACTTATCCTGCCAGCACCGATTACGCCACCTGGATTACCCTCCTGGCCGGACTGTTGCTGACCAGCAGCCTAGTCCTGTTTTTGCGCAGCCTGCAAAATGAGCTTGATCGCACGAGAACCCTGAACAATCTAAAGCTGCGGTTTTTCTCCATGGCTTCCCATGAGCTGCGGACCCCCCTCAGCACGATTCTAATTTCGACCGAATCGCTGCAGGCGAATGATGCCCATTGGTCTGCGACCCAGCGACGAAGCACGGTGGAGCGGGTTCACCAGACGGCCCAGCAGATGAGTCAACAGATCTCCGATTTGCTGACGCTGACGCGGGCTGAGGTGGGCAAGTTGGAATTCAACCCTGAGCTATTGGATATTGTTGCCTGGTGTCAGCAAATCATCACCGAGGTGCAGCCCACCATTCGCCAGTTAATTGAGCTGACGACTGGGCCGCCAGTGAAGGCGTTTTGGGACAAAAGGTTGGTGCGATCGCTGCTCACTAATCTGCTTTCAAATGCCGCCAAGTATTCTCCGGTGGACAGCGTTATTCAAGTTGATCTCACCAGTGACGCCCATCAGGCGATACTGCGGGTCAGCGATCGTGGCCGGGGCATTCCCAAGGCCGATCAGCCTCATGTCCATCAAGCATTTCACCGTGGCAGCAATGTCGAGGGCATCACTGGCACCGGCTTGGGCCTCGCGATCGTGGCGGTTTGTGTGGTTCAGCATCGAGGCGACTGGCACATTAACAGTAAAAAGGGGCAAGGCACCACGGTTACCGTGACCCTACCCCTTGAGTAAGTGTGTTGTTAGGACGATTAGCCTCTCGAACGCATGAATAACAGGACTTACGCAGTTGCATCCGATTTTGGCTCATGTATCCCTAAATCTAGAGAAATCGGATGTAACATCCTTCAGATTTGAGGAAAAAAGGGGATCTTTGCGTAAGTCTTAAATAATTTAGGTCCAGAGCCCTGCAAGCAAGCTCTACCCTTGCCCCAGTGTGGTCACTGCTACTCGCGCTTGCCGGGAATAATCATGTTCAGCACCAGGGCCATCATGCCACCAGTGGCAATGCCGGAGGAGAAAACGCCGCGAATCAGATAGGGCGTATTGGCCAAAATGTCTGGCACGAACGCAACGCCCATGCCCAGTCCCAGCGACACAATCAAAATCAAAGTGTTGCGCCGAGTGAGATTGACCCCGTGCAGAATCTTGATGCCTGCAGTCACCACTGAGCTGAACATGAGCAATGTGGCGCCTCCCAAAACCGGCTGCGGCATCGCCTGAAACAGGCCGCCAATGATGGGAAACAGGCCCAACAGAAAGAGAAATCCCGCAATAAAGTAGCCAATGTAGCGACTGCCCACGCCAGTTAACTGAATAACGCCGTTATTTTGGCTAAACGTGGTGTTGGGAAAGGTGTTAAAGCAGGCGGCGATCAAAGAATTAACGCCATCTCCCAAAATGCCGCCCTTAACTCGCTTCAGATAAGTCTTTCCTTCAATCGGTTCGCCCACCAGCATCGAAGTCGCCGTTAGGTCGCCGATGGATTCAATGGTAGTGATGATGTAAAGGAACGCTAGGGGAATAAAGCCGGCGAAGCCAAAGCCGAAGCCATAGCGAAACGGCAGCGGCACCGTGACGTACGAAAGCTGCCCGAGATTACTGAAGTCGAGCATGCCCAAGGGCCAGGCCACCAGGTAGCCAACCACCAAGCCAATCAAAATGGCTGACATGCGCAAAAAGGCGCTGCGAGTGCAGTTGAGAACGACAATTACCGTCAAAACTAACAGAGAAACCATTAAATTTTGAGGCGTAGCAAAGTTGCCGGCAGCGATCGCCGCGGCGCCGCCCCCCATCGCCGTAATGGCTACCCTAATCAAACTAAGGCCAATCATTACGACTACAATGCCGCTCACCAGAGGCGTCATCACCTTTTTTAGCGGCTCCACGAAATAGCTGAGAATGATTTCGATAAAGGCTCCCAGCATACAAATCGTCAACAAATAGGCCAGGGTTTGAGTCGGCGATCGCCCGGCTTCTACGGCGGCGGTGCCCACGGTAACCAAAGTGCCGACAAAGGCGAAACTAGTGCCTTGAATACTCAGCAAGCCTGATCCAATGGGGCCAATGCCGTGAACTTGAATAAAGGTCGCAACGCCAGAAATAAACAGCGACATACTGATTAAAAAGCTGATGTCACTAGCTTCTAAACCAATAGCGTTGCCCACGACCAAAGCCGGCGCAATGATATTAACGAAGGCCGCCAATACGTGCTGCAGGGCGGCGGCAATGGTTTCTCCGAGGGGCGGCTTGGCATACAGGCCATAAATCATATCGATCCCGGTCGATTCCTCTGCCACTGGAGGCACCTCGGGAATTTCAGCCCCAGTCGCGGTAGCTAACTGCAATGGATCGTGATCGGTCATTAGGTTTACCTCACTTCAGCAGATTAAAGTTGAGCGATCGCCAGCAAGATCCGGCCAAGGATGAACGGTAAATATTCAGCGAGTGCTAAATAAGCCCGTTTTACAAAATCTAGATTCTTACTAAAACTGCATTATTTGCTACACTTTTTGAGAATGTTTGTGTAGCTATAAAAATTCGGTTCTTGCTAAACGTTGGGATTTAAAGTATCGAGAAGATGTGGAAAAAATGAGGAGAGTTTTGTAGAGAAATCGAGGAGTTTATTGCGGTTTCCTAACACTGGGCGCCGGCAAACGCCGTCTTATGATGACAGAATCCAGGAGCCAGGAGTCAGAAGAACACTGGATTCTAACTCCTGACTTCTGCCCCCTGAAACCGCTAGAGTTTTCCGGATTAAATTACCCGCCTGGTAAGACAAGGTGGCTCGGCAGCACGCTTGCACGATTGATGGACGCCCTTCTATGGCAATAGCTTCAACCGATACCCTATGCCGTGGACAGTCTCGATAAAATCTTTGGCGGCCCCGGCAGCTTTTAATTTGGCGCGCAGGTTTTTGATATAGCTTTTGATGGTATCGGCCTCTGGAGCCTCCTGGGTAGGCCAGGCCTGCTCAATAATTGCGGCTCGACTCAGCACCCGTCGACCATAGCGCAGCAGCGCCTCCATCAAGGCAAACTCTTTGGGAGTCAGGTGAATCGGCGATCGCCCATAGTTAACTTCGTAGGTCTCAGGGTTGAGCTGCAGATCGCCCCACGTCAACACGGGTGGTGCTCCTCCCTGCCCTCGCCGCAACAGGGCCCGAATTTGCGCCAATAATTCTTGCAAATTGAACGGCTTCACCATGTAGGCGTCGGCCCCGGAATCCAGGCCCATCACTTTATCTGAGCTAGTATCGCGAGCGGTCAGCATCAGCACCGGCAGCGCATAGCCGTGGTTACGGACTTGGCGACAGAGCTTGATGCCATCTAACTTAGGCAGCGTGACATCTAGGAGCATCAAATCATATTCAAATACCTGTATGCGCTCCCAGGCGGCCTCCCCATCTTTGACCAAATCGACTACATAGTGTTGAGCAGTCAGCGCTTCTGCTAGGGAAACTGAGAGCTGGATATCATCTTCAACTAATAGAATTTGCATCGCAACAACGCCTGCATCAAATGGAATAGATTAAGTCGTCAAAATTGGGGTGAAGACTGTTCTCAATCATTGTTAAGAGCCTGGTTCAACCAATGGCCACATGCTCTTTGCCGTGAACTTATTTTGCCGCCTTGGACTAGTGATTTTAACTTTTTAGGTGATTACAGGATTTATGTGGTGAATTGATTCTGGCCCTTAATTCCCCAATCTGGGAAAATCGAATTCAAGATCCCCCAGATTTGGCAGATACAGAGAACTTTGGCATAAGTCCTAAAAAATAAAGATCTAAAAAATCATCCTTTAAAGAGCTAGGCCGCAGCGATCGCAAAATGAAAGCCTGTCAGGTTTGCCAATATTCGCCATAGCCCATTCTACGGAAAGCGCCCTAAGCTTACAGCTTCTCGCAAAGCAGTTCTGCCTCCTTCAGTTCCATCTACCGATTTTGAGAAGAAGGGTTAAGCAGTGGAAGGTGCCCGTTCCAAATTTGGGAAGAAAAATATGGCTGTTGCCAGTTCTGTTAGGAAATACGAGCCACCTGACCACCTGGCTGCAGGCTGGCGCCCAAATATTATTGAGGGCCTTAGCACATATGGCTGACACTATATAATTCAGGGGTCGCAGGATAAGCGCGCAAGAGAGTAAGAACGATATGACAGATTGGCAGGTAGTCGAAGGCGGCGTTACTGCTCCTAAAGGGTTTCGGGCAGCGGGCGTTGCGGCAGGATTGAAGCCTTCTGGAGCGCCCGATTTGGCTTTAATTGTGTCGGATACGGCGGCGATCGCGGCTGGAGTCTATACTCAAAGTCAGGTTCGCGCTGCCTGTGTAGACTACTGCCAGCAGCGGCTTGAAGCTAAGCCTTATGCCCAGGCGATCGCGATCAATGCAGGACAGGCTAATGCCTGCACCGGTCCCCAGGGTTGGCAAGATGCCGTGACCACCTGTGAAAAAATTGCCGAAGCGTTGCAGATTCCGGTGGAGGCAGTGCTAGTAGCGTCGACTGGCGTCATTGGTCAGCGTATCAAGATGGATTCGCTGTTTGCGGGTGTGCCTAAAGTGGTGGCGGCGCTGTCAGCGGCAGGGTCTGATGCAGCGGCCCAGGCGATTATCACCACTGATTTAGCGATCAAATCCATTGCCTTGGAAATGGATTGGCAGGGACGACCTATTCGCATTGGCGGCATTGCCAAAGGCTCCGGCATGATTCATCCAAATATGGCGACGATGCTGGGTTTCGTAACCTGCGACGCGACCGTATCTCCGGCTTTGTGGCAATCAATGTTAAGACGGGCGATCTCCCATAGCTTTAATCAAATTACGGTAGATGGCGACACCAGCACTAACGACTGTGTGCTGGCTTTGGCAAATGGTGAGTCGCGCACGCCCGCCATTACGGAATCAGGGCCGGCGGCAGAACGCCTAGAGGCTATGCTGACCGAAGTGTGTGATCATTTAGCGCGGGCGATCGCGCGCGATGGTGAAGGCGCCACCTGTTTGATTGAAATCACCGTAACCGGTGCTAGTGACGATGTCGCCGCCCGTCAGATTGCTAGAACAATCGCGGGGTCATCGCTTTTGAAGTGTGCCGTTTTTGGCCACGATCCTAACTGGGGACGCATTGCTGCCGTTGCTGGACGAGCTGGCATTCCCTTCGATCAGGGAGACTTACGCATTCAACTGGGAGACTTTTTGCTGATGGAGCATGGTCAGCCCCTGCCTTTCGACCGAGCCGCCGCCAGCGCCTATCTGAAAACGCAAACCACCGAGGGAGAGTACCTAAAAACCGATACGGTGGCGATCGCGGTTGGGGTCGGCCACGGTCCTGGTACAGGCATTGCCTGGGGCTGTGACTTCAGTTACGACTATGTCCGCATCAACGCTGAATATACGACATAGGCATGTCCATCAATTGATGCCAAAACCCTGGTGGAATCAGTGTTCCTACATCCGTTCCAGATTAAGACTACTCTCCTTTTTAGAGCTTACTGACCATCTACGTCGTGTTTGGGGCGATTTGCGGCTCAACATGTTGCAAGAATGGGGAGCGATCGTCGGCTTCATTGCCAATAGAGTTGCCGCAAAATTTCTATATCCTCCAATTCTAAGCAATGTTGAATCTGATTGTCCCCTGAAAGTTGGAGGACGGAGGGCAAAATTGGATTTCAGGACGTCAGTTCAAAAAAAAGCCCTGGCAGTCGCTGCCAAGGCTTTTCGTAGTGTGCTGTCTGTTTGCTAAAAGAAAAGGAGAGAATGGCCGCTCGACTGGGATGCTTGTCTTAAGTCGAGTAACGATTCCAAACGTTTTCAATGCGTTTATGATCTAAGGTTGCCCAAGATTTTCCCGTGACTAACACCAACCTCAAATGTGATTCTGCACAGCTTTATGTGTGACTCTGCACCCTGCTCTAACGCCAACCTCTTTTCTAAGACTACAGATATTGCCGCTGAAAGCGCTGGTATAAAGCCGGTTTCAAGTCCACACTTGAAAATTTGAAATCGAGAATTAGTATTAACTGTTACAAGATAGAGTTGCTGCTGGATCCCTAAACTCGGTCCTTTGACATAAAAAAACAGCCCAAACTGGGCTGTTTTTACCACAAGCAAAAAGCTTGGGGATCTGCAATTAAACAACTTACCTGAAGCACAAATTGGCTGTGAGGGTTTGGCACTGCCAAACCCCAACGACTGAGTAAGCCATTTTTGAGCAACTCTTTTAGGCCGGTCAGATAATGTCGCTATTATCGTCAATCAACAGGTTGTCGTCATCCAACATTGGATTTTTCACAGGGGCAGTGTCACCAGATTTATCTAATCCGGCATCGCCATTACCCGAGAAACCAACCATTTCGTCATCTTTGAGAATGCCGGTCAAACTGCTATCGAGCTGATAGTTACGAGCGGTCTCATCATCTAAGACCACATCACGAGCTAACGCATCATCAATCATAGTTCCTTCAAAACCAACGCCAGCATCAGTTTCGAGCGTAGGAGTTTGATCTTCGTAAGCATTGAAGCCTGTACCTGCGGGTATCAGGCGACCAATAATTACGTTTTCTTTGAGTCCACGCAGCCAATCAGATTTACCTTCGATCGCCGCTTCGGTCAACACGCGCGTAGTTTCTTGGAAACTTGCTGCCGAAATAAAGCTATCGGTATTGAGCGATGCCTTGGTGATGCCCAGAAGGACTGGCGTATACTCGGCCGGTGCTCCGCCAGTGATTGCCATTGCCTCGTTAACCTGCTCAATCTGATAGATTTCCATCAGCTCACCAGGCAACATTGTGGTGTCACCGCCATCCTCAACTCGAGCCTTGGAGGTCATCTGCCGGACAATGACTTCAATGTGCTTGTCAGAAATATCCACCCCTTGAGACTGATAAACTGATTGCACTTCATTCACTAAGAAGGTTTGCACCTCTTGCAACGCCTTCATTGCCGCAACGTGGATGCCTTCTCCCAGAGATTTATGGAACTCAAAAAAGATTTCCAGAATCTGGTGTGGGTTAGCGGGTCCATCCGTCAGCGGTTCAGCAGCTTCGACTTTTTGTCCATCATTAATTAAGAGGTTTTGTCCCGGACTTAGTGGGTATTCCGTGACTACGCCGTCTTCTTCAACGACTTTAATATTGGCGGCTTCATCATCAGTAAATACGACCTCAGCCGTGCCGGGACGCTCGACCAGCAGACAGGCTTCTTTTGGTTTTCGGGCCTCTAGCAGCTCTTCGATTCGGGGCAAGCCCTGAATAATGTCGCCGGTCTTGGCCCGCTCGAATACCAACAGCACCAAGCTGTCACCCCGCTGCACCAGGTCGCCATCGTCAATATGCAAGACGGCACCCGTCGAAACGCGGTAGGGACGTGCAATGCGCAGGGTAATATGGGTATCGTTAATCGCGGTTACTTGACCAGATTCGGCCAGAACAAGGCCTTGAGCAATTTCTGTGCCATCGACAATCAGATCACCTTCTGTCACCGTCGGTGTTTGACCATTCAGCTCTAACTTCATCAGATCAGTGTCGCGCACCACCAGAATTCGGCGAATTGCCTCGGTTCCTTCACGAATACCTCGCACTTCACCTTCTTCTTTACTCTGAATCTCAGTGCGGGCAACTACGGCACCTGGCTCAATCTGTTGACCGTCTTCGACCAAGATGCGAGTCAAAGTACTGCCTTGAGTTTGGTCGGCCACCACATCGCGACGGATAATGATGGTTTCAAGAATCACCAGTTGCAAACGCATCACTGTGGGATCGTTTTCGTCTGGCATTTGCTCAATATCGGCTTCTAAATGGGAAGATTCTTCGCCAATTTCCAGAACCAGCTGAGTTCGCAGAAGTTCTTGGCCTTCGACGGACTTGACGCGATCGCCATCCTTAAAGGAAATTCGCTGCACTGCGCGTAAGCGGATATGGCAGCCAGAATCACTAGTGGAGTCCTGACTAGGCACCGGAGGCTCGTCTGGCACCTGAAACTCTTCGACGGGACGCAACAGTAGCGCTGGACCTTCCGGCGATTCAATAAACTCCACATAAGTTAATTCGGCAGTTGATAGCCCCGCCATCAACTCTTCACCCGGAGGCACAATGGTACCGTCTCGATCCATAACCGCTTCAGGATTATCCACCATATGGATAGCCCCTGGCTTAATGACGATTTCTCGCAGAATGTCGTTTTTTTGCGTCACTTCTACGACGCCGCTGCTTTGACAAAAAATGTCTTTAACAACTTCAGTGCCGGCCTCTACAAATTGCCCATCTTCTACTAATAAAAGGGACAAATCCTTATTAACTTCGTGAGTCTCTTCGGGAATCCACAGGAGTTGACCGCCTTGAGTCACTTCATATCCCTGCTTGCCTTTACCTTTCTTGGCTGCTTCGACTCCAGCATACTTAATCATGCCGCCGGTGCTGGTACGGTAAGTCGTTTCTTCCATTTCGGCGACGACCCCGTTGTTTACCAGCTTGGTTCCCGGTGTCGCAATCAGCGAAAAGCGCTGACCGTTAGCAGTTTCGATGACATAATGCTCGCCCCCTTGACCGCTTTCCATTTTGACTTTCGCCTGGTCCAGCAGCACGGAAGCCGTAATAACTTCAACTTCACGAGCGTCTTTACCTTCAACCACTTCTGGAATGCGCACCAAGCCACCGCGCTCGCTCACCTGACGAGTTTCGGCAATAATACTGCCGGTGCCGATGTGATCGCCGTTTTTAACTACCGGCTCGGCGTTGGGGGGCAAATTGTAAACTTCTCCTGACAGTACCCAAATCAAACCGCCCCGCTGGGCCAGGCGAGTGGTATTGCCTTGGCGATCGATTTTTTCTTCCTGTACCAATCCGGCAAACTTAACTTCGCCCGAGAGGTCGCTATTAACGTCCTTAGCGGCTTTTTCTGTGACTTTGCGTACTCGGCTAGAGGTCGGCATTTCAGCCAGCAACTGTTCCTTCGTAACGCGATCGCCCTGCTTGACAAACAGGATTGCGCCCTGGGGTAGCGATTCCGACTGATTCTTACCAGTATCGCTTTGCAACACTAGCTTTGTAGTCCCTTCGAGCACCAGGGCATCTTCGCCATGGCGAGTGCGAAAAGCGCGACTCTTAAATTTCGCCGGCAGTTCAATAACGCCATCCCGTTTAGCCCGCACCTGCGGCGCTACTTCCCCGGTAAACGTGCCTCCTGTATGGAACGTCCGCATTGTAAGCTGAGTACCAGGTTCACCAATTGACTGGGCGGCAATAATGCCAACCGCTTCACCCAAGTCCACCATTTCCGAATGCGCCAGACTCCAGCCATAACAGCGTTGGCAAACTGAGCGCGTCGCTTCACAGGTAAGTGCAGAACGCACAAACATTTCTTCAATGCCGGCCTCAAAAATTTCGTCGGCCTTAGACTGCGACAGCGCGTCATTGCGTTGCGCAATGATTTCTCCGGTCTCGGGATGCACAGCGTCTTTGGCTAGCACGCGCCCCAATAGTCGATCAGATAAGGGGATCAGGACTTTTTCGCCCGCTGTCATGCTCCGTAATGGAATGCCGCGCTCGGTGCCGCAATCGATTTCGCGAATGATCACGTCTTGAGACACATCCACCAAGCGGCGAGTCAAGTAGCCTGAGTCCGCAGTCCGCAGCGCGGTGTCCACCAAACCTTTACGCGCTCCGTAGGAAGAAATCACGTATTCCGTGACCGATAAGCCTTCACGGAAATTGGTCCGAATCGGCTGGTCAATGATTTCTCCTTGCGGATTGGCCATGAGACCCCGCATGCCTACCAGCTGCCGTACCTGGGAAATGTTTCCCCTGGCGCCAGAGAAAGCCATCATGTAGACCGAGTTCAGCGGATTATTTTCTTTGAAATTTTTGACGACCTGATTCTTGAGCTCTTCACTGGTCCCGTTCCAAGTATCAATCACTTTCTGGAATCGCTCTACCTCAGTGATTTCGCCCCGCGTATAACGCTCTTCAGTGCTGCGAATTTGCTCGTCCGCCGCATCCAACAGTCCCCGCTTGACCGAAGGCACCTGCAGATCTTCCACGCTGATGGAGACGCCGGCTCGGGTGGCGTAGTGAAACCCTAGGGTTTTCATCTGATCTGCCATTTGTGAGGTACGAGCGGTGCCAAAGCTCTCAAATGACCAAGAGATTAGTTTTTTCAACTGTTTCTTATCGATAATTCGATTGCGAAACACCATTGGGGATTGGTTTGCTGCCTGCTCTGCCATATCGCTATTCTCCGCCCTCTTTTATGTGACTGCTTGCAATGTAATTGGGGGAAAACGCCGCGATCGCATCTCCCCCTTACGGTCATGGAATCGCTAACTGGCTAACGCCTCATGCACCGTCTTGTTGTAAATAATTCGCCCTGCCGTAGTCTTGATATATTGCGAAATCAGATTACCTTCAGCATCTTCACGAGTGCGGCGCTTTTCGTAGAGCCGACGCACTGTGCCGTCTGGCTCAGCCGATTCCTCAACTAAACCATCGGCGCCGTCTGACTCCACTGGCCCATCAAACCGCAGCCAAACTTCCGCATGCAGACCAATTAAATCCTGCTCAAATGCCAGAATGGCATCTTCCATGCTGCCGAAAATTTGCCCAGCCCCTTTCTGCTCATAAGGGTTTTCTGCCGTCAGATAATAACATCCCAAAACCATGTCTTGACTTGGGGTGATAATGGGTCGACCGGTTGCCGGCGATAGCACATTATTAGAAGCCAACATCAATAGTCGGGCCTCTGACTGCGCTTCCAAGGAAAGAGGCACGTGAACCGCCATTTGGTCGCCATCAAAGTCAGCGTTAAAAGCCGGACAAACTAGCGGGTGTAGCTGAATCGCTCGACCTTCTACCAAAATAGGTTCAAATGCTTGAATTCCCAGACGGTGTAGAGTTGGCGCCCGGTTCAACAGCACCGGATGACTCTCAATCACTTCTTCCAACACTTCCCAAACGCTGGGATCATTGCGTTGAATCAGCTTTTTCGCCGCCTTGATGTTATTCACCATGCCTTGACGAATTAAACGATGAATCACAAATGGTTGAAACAGCTCGATCGCCATTTCCCGCGGCAGGCCACACTGATGAATTTTCAACTTGGGGCCAACAACAATAACCGAGCGACCAGAATAGTCAACTCGCTTGCCCAGCAAATTTTGCCGAAATCGTCCTTGCTTACCTTCAATAATGTCTGACAGTGACTTCAGCGGACGATTATTGGCACCAACCACCGTGCGTCCCCGACGACCGTTGTCAATCAACGCATCTACAGCCTCTTGCAGCATGCGCTTTTCATTACGCACGATAATTTCGGGAGCCAAAATTTCCTGCAGGCGCGCCAAGCGATTGTTACGATTAATCACTCGACGATATAAATCATTCAAGTCAGAAGTGGCAAACCGGCCACCATCTAGCTGTACCATGGGCCGCAAGTCCGGTGGAATGACTGGAATTGCGTTGATCACCATCCACTCTGGCTTAGAACCAGTGGCAATAAAATTATCGATTACCCGCAGCCGCTTGATCAGCTTGGCCCGCTTTTGGCCTTTAGAAACTGCAATTTGCTCACGCAGCTGTTCCGCCGCTTCTTCCAAATTCAGATCTTGCAGTAGCCGCTGTAGTGCCTCCGCACCAATCCCTACCTCAATCCCGACTAACTGAGATTCTTCGTCATAGAGCTGATCTTCAATCTCAATCCACTGATCTTCGGTCAGGAGCTGCTTGTAAGAAAGGTTCTCGGCGTTTCCAGGATCGAGAACAACGTAGGCATTAAAGTAAACAATTTGCTCAACATCCTTCAGCGGCATATCCAGCAAAATGGCGATGTAGCTCGGGATGCCTTTGAGATACCAAACGTGGGCAACCGGCGCGGCCAGCTTAATATATCCCATGCGGTGACGACGCACGCGCGACTCCGTGACTTCGACTCCACAGCGCTCGCAGACAATGCCCCGGTGACGCACTCGCTTATATTTGCCACAGTGGCATTCCCAATCTTTTGCAGGGCCAAAAATGCGTTCGCAAAACAAACCATCCATTTCGGGCTTCAGGGTCCGGTAGTTGATAGTTTCCGGTTTGGTCACTTCGCCCACAACCATGCCGTTTGGCAAAGTCCGCTCTCCCCACTGGCGAATTCGCTCAGGAGACGCTAATCCAATCTTGACGTAATCAAAACGCTGTTCCAGCTTTGCCATGCTCCGCCTTTCCTTCTACAGATATGCACTTGATATTGAAAATAGCCCAGGCTCAGGGCTGAAAGTCATTCAGCCCTGATTAATTACTCTTCCACCTCGGACACCGCTTCGGGCACTGGCGAGGCGATGGACTCATAGGTTGGTCGAGACGGCGTCCGACGATTGCTCAGATCTGACATCAAATCAACCTCAACGTCGCGGCTCGTACCGTCTTCGTGAGCTTCGACCTTATGCACTGCAATATCCAAACCTAGCGACTGTAGCTCTCGCATTAACACTTTGAAGGATTCCGGGGTACCCGGTCGAGGAATTGCCTTGCCTTTCACAATCGCATTCAACGCCTCGTTACGCCCCTGCATATCGTCAGACTTGACTGTCAGTAACTCCTGCAGCGTGTAGGCTGCACCATAGGCTTCCAGTGCCCAAACCTCCATTTCACCAAAGCGCTGACCGCCCTGTTGAGCCTTGCCGCCCAGTGGCTGCTGGGTCACCAGCGAGTACGGACCGGTCGAACGCGCATGAATTTTGTCGTCTACTAGGTGAACCAGCTTCAACATGTAGGCGACGCCAACGGTTACGGGGCGATCGAATGGCTCTCCAGTCCGACCATCGTAAAGCTGAATTTTGCCAGGATCGTCAGGATTGTAAACCCAACCGTTGCCGGTGTGCTCACGGGCCTGCTGCAGCTGACCATGAGTAGTATTGCGCGACGCCTCTTTGTCATACATTTCATCGAAAGGCGTAATCTTAAAGCGTACGTCCAAGTTGTCGGCCGCCCAGCCTAGAAGACATTCAAATACCTGGCCGACGTTCATTCGAGAAGGCACTCCCAGCGGATTCAGCACAATGTCCACAGGCTTGCCATCGGGCAGATACGGCATGTCTTCCAGCGGCAAAATTCGGGAAATGATGCCCTTGTTGCCGTGGCGACCCGCCATTTTGTCGCCCACCTGAATCTTCCGCTTCTGGGCAACATATACTCGAACTACCATGTTGGCTCCTGGCGGCAGTTCATCGCCCTGCTCACGGGTAAATACCCGCACATCCACTACCCGGCCTTTTTCGCCATTTGGTACGCGCAAAGAATTGTCGCGTACATCCCGGGCTTTTTCGCCGAAGATAGCGCGCAACAGCTTTTCTTCAGGTGGCTGGTCTGATTCTCCTTTGGGAGTTACCTTACCCACCAGAATGTCTCCCGATTCCACCCAAGCACCAATACGAATGATGCCGCCCTCGTCCAACTGACGCAGGGAATCTTCGCCGACATTCGGTATTTCACGAGTGATTTCTTCCGGTCCCAGTTTGGTCTGCCGCGCTTCGATCTCGAACTTTTCAACGTGAATTGAAGTGTACACATCCTCAAACACTAAGCGTTCGCTGATCAAAATTGCGTCTTCGTAGTTGTAGCCTTCCCAGGGCATGTAAGCGACAATGACGTTCTGGCCTAAGGCAATTTCCCCTCCTTCAGCGGCAGAACCGTCGGCCAATACTTGACCCGCCTCAATCTGCATGCCGTGGAACACTAACGGGCGCTGATTCAAGCAAGTATCTTGGTTAGAGCGCTGATACTTCTGCAGCGGATAGTCATGAATGTGGCCCTGCTCGTCCTGCACCTGCACAAGATCAGCATCCACATAAACCACTGTGCCAGCGGTGCGGCTGACAATGACCATTCCAGAGTCACGGGCCGCTTGGGCCTCCAAACCAGTACCCACCAAGGGCCGCTCTGGTCGCAGCAGAGGCACTGCTTGACGCTGCATGTTTGAACCCATTAGAGCGCGGTTGGCATCATCGTGCTCTAAAAACGGAATGAGAGACGTGGCCACCGAGATAATCTGCACGGGTGAAACTGCCACATAGTCAATTTCATCAGGACGAGAAATCGCAAAGTCCTGACGATATCGCACTGGAATCCCATCGCCGAGAATATATCCTTCGGCGTCAGTTGGCAGATCTCCAGCTGCCACTCGCAGATCGTCTTCTTCATCAGCGGTCATGTAAACCGGTGATAAGTCACGCCGCACCCGGCCATTCTCGACTCGATAGAAGGGCGTTTCGATAAAGCCAAAATCGTTGACGCGGCCATGAGTGGCTAAAGAACCAATTAGTCCCGCATTCGGGCCTTCAGGTGTCTCAATCGGGCAGATACGGCCATAGTGTGAGGGATGAATATCGCGCACCGCGAAGCCGGCCCGTTCCCGGGTCAAACCACCCGGACCCAGGGCGCTGAGGCGACGCTTGTGGGTCAGTTCTGCCAGGGGATTAGTCTGATCCATAAACTGTGACAGCTGACTGGAGCCGAAGAATTCTTTGAT
>JBCCJU010000099.1:0-21069 GCA_039027715.1 Cyanobacteria bacterium P01_C01_bin.120 | reverse complement strand
TCGCGCCCCATGCCAAGGGAGATGGTCTTGGAGGGTCTGTCTCAGTTCGCTATAGTCAGTCATGGGGTTTCTTAAGAGTTGTGGTAATTCTGATGAAACCCCACTCTCATCTGATTTTCAAGCTTTTTGTCCTGTACTGAGATCTGTCGTATAAAAACTGTTTTTAGTATTGGAATATTATTGATTTTTACCATCATTTATTTTTTGGTTTCCCTATGAAGGCCTAATACAGATTCAAAATTAGCTTGATTATAAAAGGAGCCAATGTAGTGCCGTCTCCATCTTTATCAGTCATTACGGTTACTCATAATCATGCAGAGTTTATTGGTCGTTGTTTATCTGCTCTGGTGCCTGAAGTCGCTGGGATAGGGGGAGAGATTATCGCGATTGATAATCGTTCGGACGATGACAGTGCGGCTATTATCAGTCAATTCCCGACTGTTAGTTTGGTGATCAATACTGAGCGTCGTGGATTTAGCGCTAATAATAACTATGGCATGGCGATCGCCCAAGGGCGATATCTTTTACTTCTCAATCCTGATACAGAAGTTTTGCCAGGAGCTCTCTCTGACCTGATGGCGTTCATGGACAAACATCCCCAAGTCGGCATGTGTGGAGCGCAACTGCTATTCCCGGACGGCTCAATACAGCCCTCGCCGCGCCGATTTCCCACAGTGGGCTCCGCGATCGCCAGACGCACTCCTATTCGCCGCTTTCTCAAAAATTCTGCTTTTAACCGTCGCCATCTGATGTTAGATATCAGCCATTCCGAGCCTTTTCCGGTTGATTGGCTATTGGGAGCGTGTATGTTTATCAGGCGTGAGGTGCTGGAGACGGTAGGACCTTTGGATGAAGGTTTTTTTCTTTATGTCGAAGATATCGACTGGGCACAACGTATGCATCGGGCCGACTGGAAAATCTACTACGTGCCAACAGCCAAAATCATTCACCATCATTTGGCCGTCAGCGACAAACGACTTTTCAGCCGTCACATGTGGCTTCACCTTAAAAGCATGGTGCGGTATGTTCGGCGTTACTTTTTTTCAGCGATTCCAGGTGTTTCTCTGCGCCGTATTCGTGACCAAGTATGGGAGTCAGCCTTATCGTCTCGACGCTGAGCTTGCCGATTTGCATAACGTTGATTTAAAGAATTGCTGAAAAATTGTTTCAGCACAATCTGAAATAGCTGTGTCCCATAAAGAAAACTAAGGAATGATAAAGTTTGGCGGCACTTTCGGAATACTAGCGATGGAATGCTGAATTGACTTACGCTTGCCCCCAAATGGACTGCCATCGCGCCATCAAATCTTTAATTAAGCCCCGATCGCCCGCCTCTCTAGACATCCGTGCACCCCGCCGGATTGGTTTAAAGGATATTTTGAGCTGGCCAGTACAGCGATCGCTGGCACTGATGCTGGCTGACGTCATAGCATTGGCGCTGGCGTGGAAAATTGCGCGCTTGTTGAATCAGTTCTTTTCGCCGGTCCCGGAAGAGCTGGTTTGGTGGAAGTGGCTGTCGATTCCGAGTCCGCTGTGGATTATGGGCGGGAGCACGTTACTCGTGTTTGCCTGCAGCGGTTTGTATGGGTCGCAGCGCCAGATTAAAAATTATCTGCAAGCGGGCAAGCTAGTTAGTCTGGTTTATCTGGCTTCGCTGGTGCTGATGTATTTTTATGATCCCAAGCTGGATCTGCCGCGATCGCTGTTCTTTTCAGCTTGGTTGAGCAGTGTTTTGCTGATCGTGGCGTTTCGACTAACCAGCATTGCGGTTTTACATGCGATAGAACGATCGCAATCTCCTCGCACTGTCTTTTTGATTGCTCCCACCAAACGACTGAAGCCACTGTCGGAGGTACTGACCCAGCGGGCTCAAGTCACTGTTATTGGTGCCGCTTTGCCCAGCACGGCCAACTCTAGGGCGACATTTCAAGCAATTTTGGCCTCGGAAGCGGCCCTAGTGTTAGTCGAGAATATCCCCACAGCCGATCTAGCGTCAGAGCTTTATTGGAAGCTGCGCCGCGCTGGAATTGCCATGCAGCTAATTCCCAGCAGTCGGGACATGCTTTATCGTCGCGGCACGCCGGAGACTCTGGCGGGCTTACCCACGTTGCGTATGGAAGCCCCTTTGATGGGCCCTTGGGACTATCGCCTTAAGCGGTGCGTAGATTATGTGGGCACCGCGATCGGCATCATTTTCTTAGCTCCGGTCTTTCTCGGCATTGCTGTCGCCATTCGGATAGATTCTCCGGGTCCGGCGTTTTTTCGACAAGAACGAGTGGGTCTGCACGGGCGGCGGTTCTGGGTTTGGAAGTTTCGCACGATGACTATAGATGCTGATCGCTTACAGGCCCAGCTAGAGCGCCATAACACATCGACTGACGGGATTTTGTTTAAGATTAAGGGCGATCCTCGGATAACGCGGATGGGCAAGCTGCTGCGCCGCACCAGCTTAGACGAGTTGCCGCAGCTCTTCAATGTGCTATGTGGGCAGATGAGTCTGGTGGGGCCACGCCCGCTACCGGTAAGAGATGTCGAGCGGTTTGACAGTTGGCATCATATTCGCCACCAGGTCTTGCCTGGCATTACTGGACTCTGGCAAATTTCAGGGCGATCGGATATCGACAGTTTCAACGATGTCGCCCGACTCGATCTGCATTACATCGATAATTGGTCACTCAATCTCGATTTGGAAATTTTGATGGAGACTTTGCGGATTGTTTTCGTCGGCAAAGGGGCCTATTGAGGAGGTAGGGGTTTAGAGGTGGCGTTCTCGGTTTTTGGCTTTATGACTGCGGAGTGCGGAGTGCGGAGTGCGGAGCGCAAAGAACAAACTCCCACTCACCCAACTACCCAGCTACCCTCTCACCCAGCTACCCTCTCACCCAACTACCCTCTCACCCAACTACCCAACTACCCAGCTACCCTCTCACCCAGCCACCCAGCTACCCATTCACCCAGCCACCCAGCTACCCTGTCAGCTTCTACTAGGTATCCATGGTTTCAGAGACTTCACAATCCCCGGCTTCGCAGCCTGATGATGCGGCCTTAAACCACAATGCCGATGGCAATCTGCTGGTTTTGCTGACGGCTGGTTTTTACAGCTTGTTTTCATTAGTGAGCAGTAATCAAACCATTGTGTGGCCGTGGGTGGCGCTGTGGCAGGCAGCACTGCTTTTACCAATGGTGTGGCTGCTTTGGCAGCTATGGCATAAGCCGCTGAGGCGATTTCAATTGGGCAATGGCTTTGATTGGCTGGCGGCGATCGCCCTGCTTGCCTTCGCCGTTTCGACTGGCACCGCTACTTTTCGTCAGCTAGCAATTTGGTACAGCGTCGGCGGATTAAGTGGGTTAGCAGCGCTTTATGGTTTAACGGGCTGGCTAACCAGGGCGCGAGTAGGCCGGTTACTGAAAGCCCAAGCGGCGCTGGCCAGCGTTTTTATTGTGGCTAGTTTAGGGCAGTGGATAGGGCGCGTTTATTTACCGGAAAGTCGGCGCTTGACCGCTTTACAAGCTTATGGGCTGGAGTCAGAAGTTGATATTAACGCTCTGGGCATCCAAAACTGGTTCCCTTTGGGACATCAAAATTATGTCGCGGGCTATTTGGTGCTGCTGCTGCCGCTGCTGGCGGGACTAACCCTGACCGAAAAAGGCTGGATACGAGGGATTTGGGGTAGCAGCTTTGGTTTAGGTCTAATAGCGCTTTATACAACTGGCTCACGCGGCGGCACGTTAGGGCTGCTAGCGTTGCTGCTGCCGGTGGCGATTGCCGTTGCGCTGCAGGGACGCATCGCCCGCCGCATCTGGCTGCCGGGGCTGGCCGGCATAGCCACGTTGGCAGGACTGTTTTTGTTCACAAACGAGCGGCTCAGTCAGACTTTGGCGGCACTGGCTCAGGGCAGTGCGCAAGGCGGCGGCGTCGCTTATCGAGCGATTACTAATGTGATTGGCTGGCGCATGGGACAGCGTCCCCCATGGATGGGCGCTGGGGTTGGCAGCGCGACGGGATTATTTCAGCACTATCGTCCCGATTGGGCTGGGCGCGAAGCGGAGTTGCACTATCAGCTGCACAGCACGCCCGCCCAGCTTTGGGGAGAACTGGGACTCGTGGGTAGTTTGCTGCCAGTGCTGGCAGCGGTACTGTTGGCGATCGCGCTCTGGCGGCGGCGTCACACTGTTGGGGCGCCAGAGCGATCGCCGGCCATCTGGCGCTGGAGTTTGCTGTCGGGCCTCTGGGGATATGGCGTTCTAAGCCTGACGGATTACCAGCTCGACGTAATTCCCATCGCGGGTAGCCTGATTGTTTACGCAGCAGTGCTGCTATTTGAATTGCGTCAATCAGCAACGCCGTCAATGCTGACTGCCGGACCCTCGCGCCTCCGGCAGTCAATGGTTTTAGGCGGCGTCGGACTCCTGCTAGCGTTGGTTATTTGGCTAATACCGCTGCATCAGGCTTGGGCCGACTCAGCGCGGGGCTTTGTCGCGCTCAGCAAAGGCAATCTAGAACAATTTGTGGCTGATTTGCAGCAGGCCCATGAGCGATCGCCGGGCGAGCCTTACTATCCGTTTATGCTGGGCTGGGTGTTAGGGGATGTGAGCTATCAAGCCGAGGCGACGGAGGCGGTTGCCGCCCTCAGAGCGGATGCGAGAATCTGGTTACAAACCGCCAACGACATCTCGCCATTTCAAGAATTTGGCCATTCTAATTTGGCTTGGCTAAATTTGCCGGCAATGCCAGCGGCGGCGATCGCGGAGTTCACTCAGTCAGCGCAGCTAGTGCCGGCCAAACAAGGCGTCTTTTTTGGCCTGGGATATAGCCTCTTTCTGAATGATCAGAGGGCCTTGGCGACGGAGGCGATCGCGCTGGAAATCCTCCGCAATCCTTCCCTCATTACCAATTTGCCTTTGAATGGCGGCGACCTCAGTGGGTTGCAACCCGCGATTTTCAATCGGGTCGAAGAACTGACTCAAGCTCTTTTGTCGTCTGCTACCACGGCAAAGCTGACGACCCATTTGCATCAAGTTCGTGGCATGGTGCGCTATTGGCGTGGTGACCTAGATGGCGCCACCGAAGATTGGTCTCAAACGGCTGAGCCCGTAAGTTTAGCAGTGCTAGGAATAGCGCAAGCACAGAATCCGGATCTGGAAATGCTGCCTGCCCGTCCCGGCAAGTTTGCACTGATGGCTTGGCAAGATCAAGAAAATCGTCGGCAGTGGCTCGAAACTGCTTGGTTATCCAGGGAAGCGAGCTTACCGCAGCTTGCCGAGCAGCAACCGCCAACCGAGCAAATTGAAGCAATCGCTTTAGCGATGGATGAGGCCGACACATTTGATCAGTGGCTAAAGGACTTAACTCCTTATGCGCGGCTCAGAAGCGAGCGGTTGGGTTATGGCGTCTTAATGCGGCACGATGATGGCCCCAGCCCCACCGACTTCTACGCTCGCTGGGAAAATTTGGCCGTATCTCGCTTTTTTGAGACTTTAGCCCCTTCGCCGCAGTTTAGTTTTGAGCTGGATCAGAAATTGCAGCCTTATCGAAAGGCCCTATTGGAACAAATCGCAACCTGACCTTGATCGGTCGAGAAAAGTCTAGTAGAAATTTACAAAGTCGAGGCCGCAAATCTATACTAGAAGCTTTTTTGAGGGGCTAGTCGCTGTTTCAGTTAGGACAAAACGGCGAGTTATCCGCCCATTACTGCAGGCATTAGACCTGACGGTTAAAGCTACAAATTCATCAACATTTTTAAGACTATACGCAATTTAGCCAGCTCAATTCAGACCGCTATTTCCCGTTTTAGGACATTCTCTTGGCTTTCAGCTATTAAAAAGGAAGGTAGATTCTAACTATCTTCCCTTTCGTTAAGTCAGTAATAAATTTTGGCTTTGGCCAGAGTTCAGTTCGTCGAGCAAATTTCAGCAGCTTTGAAACTCCTATCGAGTAAAGGTTTGAGCAGTTTTCTTCCTAAACCAGTGCAAAAGTGCGCGGACTCAATAATTATTGGTATTCACGAAACTGACAAATTACGTCTGACTCTGCCTATCGGAAATCTGACCCTACCTATCGGCAAACTGCGGCAGACAAGCCTGGCGCATGAGCTTCCACCACGTTACCAGTATTGCGACAAGTAATCATCAAATAATCGCAGTGGGGACATTGAGTACGAATTTGCTCACTTTCCTGCAGAAAATGCCGGGAAGCATGGCCGCCGCAGTTGGGACAGTGAACGATATGGGATGAGTGATTCATGGTTGGTGAAAAGATTACTGAAAAAAGAAAATTAAAAACTAAGGACAAGCAATTTGTGAACAACAGACAAGATTAAGCCCAAAACGTTACGGGGATCGCAAGAGACTTCACATCCCTGCGCAAAACTTGTCATATATAAATGATATTTCAAGCAACATTGAAAGTGCAACTAATAAACAAAGAGACATATTAAAAAATCTGTAGAGCCTTGATCCCAGAGGTTTTTGTCTCCAGTCTTTGCCCTAAACGTGAACTCCAAAAAAGTAAAGGACATTACAAGAATGATGAAATAAATATTAAATTTAAGTTTTGATTACAGGTCAAAGAAGTTGTCTGGCAATTGAGAAGTCACCTGGCCGTTGAGGAGAGTTCAGGTCATCAAGAAAGGTCGATCGCTTCGTTGTCGAAGAAAGTCGCGGGGTTCAGCGGCATGATTTTGCGTCGTCAACTGCAACCATCACAACCAGGAACTATGGACACGCAGCTGCGCGCTAACAGTGCCGACAGGTTAGTGAGCTGCGCCATGCCCCTCCTAGCGTCACTTTGAAGTTTCATTGTGAATAATTGGAATTAGCGATTAACGCTGCCGTCATAGAACCGACGGTCAATCCAACGCTTGGCTTTTTGAATCGCGTCGGATCGAGTCCAGGCTTTGGGCACGGCGACTGCTGAGCCAGTTTGGTAGTCTACCCAGGCGGTGTACGCCGTGACGTCTTGCCAGGTCGTTTGCTCAATTTCAATGTAAACCTCCCGATAGGAGAACTTCAGCACGATGTGAGGATAGTGGGGATCAATAATCATGTGAAAAGCTTAAGTCGTCAGGAAGGTACCGTCGTTCGGTGCAGCCCCAATCTGTCACAGTTTTGCAAATGTCCGTTCTGCTGGAAAAGCACCAGATGCCCAGCGGCTTCTAGCAGAATAGCTCTACATTCTTATTCCTGCTCTCTCGATGGGGGCTGCAGCCAAACATACGTCTATCCAGAAAACCAAAGTTTTCGAGTGATTGTTGTGATGTCTGAAGCAATCGCCTGGGAAGCGACATCGCTGCCATCGAAGAGGCGCTTAGATGGCAGAAGCGCTGGCGATCGCAGTCGTCAGGCAAGTTCTTCAGTCCCGTATCGCGGCAATCCAAAGGCGCTTAATATCTGGCAAGACCGGAATAAATTATCGCTACCCTACGGCGATCGCTAGCGCGTATAGCGAACTCCACGATAAATCAATTCACTGCTGGGCCGGCGTAGCTGAACTTTATTGTCAGCCAGCGTGCTGTTGACTCGGCGAGATGGCTGCACTATTTCTAGAGACTTCTCGATCAGGGATGTTTTATAAGCTCGGCCACGATACATCAGTTTCACAATAAAACCTCTTGAGATTGGGCAGATGAGCATGCACTGAATGCGCTACGTCAATTCAGCATGCTGAGAAATCGCTTGATTTCCGGACTTAGTATTCCTGTTTGACGCTGAAAAGTTGAGAGCCGGGCTGAGGAAATTTACAGAACAGACTTTGGCGACCATAACGGGCGCTAACTTCGCTGAATGCGTATAGCTCGCTGTCAGCCACGTCGTGATGCCCCCATATGCGGCAAAAACTGCAATGACTCACGTCTTGGCAAGATGCGGTTCAATACAGATTCTCAGGGCAAAGTGGATTTATCGGCGGTTTGTAGGGCTCCGCCAACTGGCAAAAATCTCGACGGCAATGCGGCAAACGCTGCTTAATGTCAACAGCCCAAACTATCCCGAGTGGCGACGCCAGTCACTGGGTTGATGCCGTCAGCATATTTGCACATTTGTGCTATCTGATAGCGGTCCAAAATCGTGCCAGAAAAGTCAGCGCCTTCAATAATGGCGTCAACGAAGGTGGTACTGGTCATAATGGCATCGACAATGATGGCGTTGGTTAGGTCGGCACCATTGAAGGTAACGCGATCAGCGAATGACTGGGTCAAGTTCACTCTGGGCATGTGAGCTCGATAGAAAGAGCCCTTGGTCAAAATGGTTTTGCTAAGGTTAGCGTCGGCAAAATCAGCGTCACGAGCTTCCGCCGCGGCGAGGGAGGAACCGGTTAGGTCGAGGCCAACAAATGAGCGATTGGTTAGGTCCGCATAAGTAAAGTCTTCGAGGGCGATCGCCGCTGCCGGCCCGACCACAATACTCAGCAAACAAAGGCCCATACACAGCCCCAGCCAAATTTTCCTAGTTACTCGAAAAATTCCCATCTCCCCAACCTGTTTTTGCGATACTACCTCCCTTACTTTACGCAACTTAGCTAACCAGAAACAAATGCTGCCGGCTAATGTGACTCCAGCCACCGAGGCTAGGAAGTTCAGCAAGATTTGAATATCTAGCCTGTCACCGTCTGGCTGCAGGTATCGCTAAAAGCTTTTGTAGTGCATGATGAAATCGTTCCGTTTTTCACCACTACGCTTATGAGTTCCGCCGTTAGCACTAATATTTTGCAGGTCGATGCGTTTACAGACCAAATATTTAGCGGTAATCCGGCGGCGGTCTGTGTGCTGGATGCAGCGGCTGATGAAGCCTGGATGCAGGCTGTTGCGGCGGAAATGAATTTATCGGAAACGGCTTTTTTGTATCCCTATGAAGATGGGTATCAGCTGCGATGGTTTACGCCGTCGGCTGAAGTGAACCTTTGCGGTCACGCGACGCTAGCTAGTGCCCATGTTTTGTGGAGTGAGGGGTTTTTGTCCGCTGACAGTCAGGCCCGATTTCACAGCAAGGGAGGGCTTTTGACGGCCACTCAGGCCAATGGCTGGATTACGCTCAATTTTCCAGTACAGCCGACGACTCCAACGGTAGCCCCACCGGAACTGCTTAAGAGTCTGCGGGGACTGCAGCCAGAGTCAGTCGAGGGTGGCGGCCCTGCCGAGTCAAACTATCTGGTAGAGCTAGCTTCGGAAGATTATGTGCGATCGCTGCAGCCTGACTTTACGATGATGCGGTTATTGCCCGCCCACGGCGTAATTGTCACCGCCCCTGGCGCCGCTGCCGAAATCGATTTTGTTTCTCGCTATTTCGCCCCAGCGGTTGGTATCGATGAGGATCCGGTGACGGGCTCGGCTCACTGTTCGCTTGTCCCCTTTTGGGAACGCAAGTTAGGGAAATCAACTTTTCGAGCCCAACAGGTTTCTCCAAGGGGAGGCATTCTGCAGGTGCAGCGGTCTGGTGATCGCGTGCTGATTAGCGGGCAGGCGGTGACGGTGATGAAGGGAACACTGTTGTCTGCGCCCACTGTGACAAACTAGAGCTTACCAAAAGCGTTAGGCCCTTGGCTGGCAAGTATTTCAGAGCATAAATCTAATTGAGCAGTCAACACAGATTTTATAGATAGTCCGATTAACCGACTTGAAAGGCGTTTTCAATATATTCAGTCAGAGTGAGAATGGGCTGACCGTGCCGCGTTTTCAGCAGTCCGTTGGGGCGATCGCCCTGTAGGACTAAGGCCACATCAAAACGACAGGGTAGATCGCTGTAATGAGGCTGTTTGACTAAAAACTGTTGAGCGCTGCGCCAGAGCTTTTGCTGCTTTTGGGCCGTGATGGCTAATTTTCCTCCCTGATCGATGCCCGCGCGACGGCGGGTTTTGACCTCCACAAAAGCGATGCCTAGGGTAGCGTTAGGATAACGAGCCACTAAATCGAGTTCGCCCCAGCGGCAGTGCCACTGTTGCGCCACAATCATCCAGCCTTGCCGCTGCAGCCATTCGGCAACAAGCGCCTCACCGCGATTGCCGAGTTTTCTATTGGCGAGCTGCGACATTCACTGCGCTCCAGTAGACGGCAAATTATCGTAGCCTCATCACAACTCGCAAGCCGATGCGACGCTATCCCAACAAACAGGCCACCGGAAAAAGAATATATTCCAAGAAGAAAAGCTGCCAAATAAACTGATAGAAATCCGGAAAGGAAAGGGGCATGTTGGCGATGTGCGCCTGGTTAGGCATGGCCACCCGATAGCTGCGCCACCAAAACAGACCCAGCAGCGCGATGTGAGTCACCCAGACAAATTGCCAGTTGATGCCGGCAATCCACGGCGCTGATGCCATGGTACCGATGTAGCAAACGCTCAGAATGAGGCGAGCAATTTGATAGACCCGAGCCTGCCCTAATTGCACAGTAAACGTGTTGATATTGAAGCGGCGATCGCCCTCAATATCCGGAATATCTTTAAAGATGGCAATCACAATGCTGAAAATCAACACGAACGCCGTTAGCAGCCACATGCGAGCCGGAATCTGAAGCGGCAGTCGTAGCTGATAGCTATAGTGCAAAAACAATCCTAGATTGACGACCACGCCGCGCACCGTCAGGATGCAAACGGACGCCCAGAAAGGAAAGCGCTTCAGCCGCACTGGTGGCACCGAATACGCCGTCCCAATCAGTAGGCTCAGTAATACCGTAGACAACAGATAGCCATCAGCAAATGCGGCGAGAAAAGCACTTAAGCTGCCGACAAAAATGACAATACTCCAGGCATCGCTGCGAGAAAATTCGCCTGATGCGATCGGCAAGCTGGGCTTATTGATGCGATCAATGGCGACATCCTCAATCTGGTTAAGCCCAACAATGTAGACATTCCCCGCCAAGCAAGCTAATAAAGGTAGCAGCAGCGAAAACACATTGAGCAACGGCGCGGCAACGCTGTCTTGAACCACCGTCCAGCTCACCACAAATACGCCAATGACGCTCAAACTGGTGCCAATAATGGTGTGGGGGCGCGAAAATTTCCAAAAGGCTTTGAGCCAGGGCAGCGGCGTTTGGAATAAGCTGAGCTGCTTTAGCGGTGGTGGCTTCGGAGAAACACTTTGACCCATGTAGTTATGGTGTAATCGTCACGATAGTTAGTTGAGGAATTGGCCAAGGCGGCGATCGCATTATGTAAGCCGACCGACCGTAAGCCCGCTTGAAATAGCCCATCGTCTGCTAGTCGTCCGCTAGGCTCTGAATCAACACGTAGGGCTGCACAATTAATGTTTGAAATTGACGACTGCGATCGCGCTCCCAATCGGTCATCTGCTCAACGGTTGGTTTAGTGATCAGTGCTTCACTAATCCAGCGCTGCACCGAACTCACATTGTCAGTTGCAACGGCCACGCCCACCTCAGCTAAATCTAATCCAGAGTTGACCAGCACAATGCTGTCGCGAGCCGCATGGGGCAGCAGGTTGTGCCACGCAGCAGGCCCAATCATTGACTTAAGTTCTTGTTTAAGTTGTTGCGTCATGGCCTCGGAGATAGCTAGCAAAGATTGTAGCGCGTCACTTCTCCGCTTTCAGATGAACGGACAAGAG
Source organism: Cyanobacteria bacterium P01_C01_bin.120 (assembly GCA_039027715.1). Taxonomy (GTDB): domain Bacteria; phylum Cyanobacteriota; class Cyanobacteriia; order Phormidesmidales; family Phormidesmidaceae; genus Halomicronema. The sequence continues at coordinate 9,516 of JBCCJU010000099.1, read as the reverse complement.
CGGACGCGAAGCCGACACAGCGAACTTTGATTGATGGAGGATAAAGACGCCTGACCGGCAGCCTCGATGAGGCGGAATTAAGATTTTTCATCAAACGTATTTATGTAAAGAAATTTATCTCAAGTTTAATCTTGATTGCAGCTCTCATCGATGGGCCTCATTTAGGCCGGGCAAAATGATAATTTGAGTTTCTATTTATAACCAGGTTGTTACCAAACTCCATGTATCAGAAGCAAGAAAAAGACTGGCTGAGTTCCTTTGTGACGGCAGCGTTGGGGGCCGGCATTATTACTTCTTTGGCGGTGGCCCAAGGGCAAAGTCCTTGGCTGGCGATGGGCATTACGGGTTTTGCGGCGATCGCTGCCGTATTGCTTGATCGCTGGCTGTGATAGTGGCAGTGACTTGCCGCTGAGCCGGAGTTGCCACTTCAAAGTCATTTATGGCTCTGACAGCGCCGGATTCAGCAGGCAGCTACAAAGCCGTTAGCGGACTTAGCCACACTGGTTTCACACCGTTAGCATGCTCAATTGATGGGGCTCTTTGGAAGCATTGTTGAGAATATCTCAAGTTCTGTCATTGTCGACATGAGCGTCTCGCATGCGGGCAAGATGTACCTACGAGACAACCTGGATTCACCGGTATAGACATGCGAAATACGCTCGCAGCGTTTTTCAAGGTGCTTAATCTAAGCACACTTCTAATAGGGACAAGTCATCAGAAAACGTGCGATCTTGAGTGCGTCGATTAACTTTTTCAAGGATATCGTCCACTGATCCAGCCATGTCGTGGGCTGAGAGGATTTTAATGAAGTCGTCGAGGTGCATCATGGTGTCGTCCCACTGCTTAATTTCGTAAACTCCGTCGCTGAAGAGATATAGGCGACTGTCTGGAGGGATTTCACAGCGCTGCCAGCGATACTTGATGTCCGGCAGCATGCCAATGGGCAAACCCGGTGTCTTGAGCGGCTTCACGGTATGGGGATGGTGACCTTGCCGGGAAATCAAAACGGCAGGGGGATGTCCGGCGCTGGCATACATTAGCTGACGATTGGCGCGATTGTAAACGCCATACCACATGGTGAAGTACTTTTCGTTTTGATCATTCATCTGAAAAGTGTCGTTCAGAGCCTGCAAGACCTTTTCTGGACGATAGAAGCTGACGTCGGGCAGGGACTGCGATCGCAGCATATTGAGCACGGAGGTTGACAATAGCGCTGAGCCTAAGCCATGTCCTGAAACATCTAGCAGATAGAACACCAGATAGTCAGGGTCTAGCCAATAAAAGTCGTAGCAGTCTCCCCCTAATGAGCTGGAAGGAATGAATCGAGCATTGATTGGTACCTTTTGGGTGATGTCCTTGGGCAGTAGCGATCGCACATAAGCCTCAGCCTCCGACAGCTCGGTTTTGAGCTGTTCTTTCTGCGCCTGTAGCTCACGCCGCAGATGCAGCACCTGCCGACCAGCCAACACCCGAGCCCGCAATTCAATGGGATCAAACGGGGTGATCAGCCAATCGTCGGCCCCAGCGCTCAGCATTGGCAAAAAACTGGTGAGACTGTCAAAGGAAATCAGCATGAGGCAAAAGATAGGAGGGGCATCGGATTTCACCCTGAGCGCTTGCCAAGTCGATAGACATCCCGTGGCAGCAACTTGTTTCCCATCGCCAACAATTAATAGGGGCTCATTGAATTGGGTAAAATCAATTGCGTGCGGATCCTCTTCCCAAAGGGTGATGGGGTATTCTTCAGCACTCAGCAACTGATGAAGATATTGACGGGTTTCAGAGTCTGAGTTGACAACCAGAATATGCATTATCCAGCGAAGTCCTATCCAAATCTATAAGTTGCTAAACCACGCCCATCTAGAGAACCGAAGTATTCACAATAGTTACCACTAAGCCTGAAATGCTCATTTTGTGAACGATATCAGTGTTTGCTCAAGCTGCTGAAAGAAGTACGATTTACGATTCTGATATTGACGTGGTTTCAGCGTGTGTCATCTTACCGAATGTCCTCTGGCGTACTACCCAATAAGCTTTGTCCATTGGGGTATGGCGGCTGGATGTTGAACAAATGACTAGAGGAGAAGATGCTCGCCCTGACAGCAGGTAGAATTTCAGCTGCAGCTTGCGGTCAGAAAACCAGGGGCCGATTAAAACTAATCGAGGCAAGCATCGAGCGATCGCCAGATGTAATGCTCACAGAGTAGTCTGATTTTGCCTCAACCTGGCAAAGTTTGGGCAAATCGTCATCTCTAATCAGCACCCTTAACTGCATCCAAGCGCTGACCACAGAGCCTGCTTTTTGCGGGCCATTGAAGACCCTTTATGACATGTCGGCGCCTCGCGATCGCCCTGATGTAGACCCTTTTCACCCTGTCGCCCTGGAAAGCGGCCAAGCGCCCGGAGAATGCCATAGGCTGCACCGACCTTCAGAATGCCCAGAAACAGAATTGGTGTTGCCAACGGTTTTCGGCCTTCGATTCATAACGCGCCTTAATCAGTTGCCTGATTGTGATTTCACCGGTGGGTAGTAGGGTTAATAGAGACTAGCCGGTTGGTTAAAAAAACTTGTGACTGCGCGATATCCTGTTTTTCCTAAAGAGAGCGTTTCGCTTTTGACCCGTGATGGTGTCCGTTTAGACGCTGACGTTTATCGTCCCGATGCCGCCGGCCCATTTCCGGTATTGCTGATGCGGCAGCCCTATGGCCGAGCGATCGCCTCCACCGTTGTCTATGCCCATCCCACTTGGTATGCCTCCCACGGTTTCCTCGTGGTTATCCAAGATGTGCGGGGACGTGGCACCTCAGAAGGAGAATTTCGGCTGTTTAAGCATGAAGCTGCCGATGGCTTTGACACGGTAGAGTGGGCCGCCCGGCTTCCCCACAGCAACGGTCGGGTAGGCATGTATGGGTTTTCCTATCAGGGGATGACCCAGCTGTTTGCGGCCCAGGCGACGCCCCCGGCCTTGCGGGCGATCGCGCCGGCGATGGTGGGCTACCATCCCGACGAAGATTGGGCTTACGAAAACGGGGCGCTGTTGCTCCAAGCCGGGGTGGGCTGGGCAATTCAGCTCGCTGCTGAAACCGCGCGACGGCAGAATAACCAAACCGCTTTTCAAGCGTTATACCAGGCATCGCGTCAGCTTCCCCTGCACGATACGATTCCTGCCTTGCCGACAGTGCTTCAGCAGTTCGCTCCAGAGTCTTTTTGGCACGATTGGCTGCAGCGATCGCCCGATGACGCCTACTGGCGACGCCTGACGCCGCAGTTGCAAGATGTCGATTTACCCATGTTTCACATCGGCGGCTGGTTTGATCCTTATCTGCGAGGGGATGTACGGCTCTATCAAGAAATGGCGCTACGGAGCCAGTTTCCCCAACCATTTTGGGTTGGTCCCTGGGGGCATTTGCCTTGGAGTCGTCTGGTAGGTCAGCGGGACTTTGGCCCCGCTGCCAACAGTCCCATCGATCGCCTGCAGGTGCAGTGGTTCGCCCAATGGCTGAAAGACGAGCCAGCGGCGTTTCTAAAACAGCCATTGGTCAATTTATTTGAAATGGGCCGCGATCGCTGGCGGGCTTTTAAGTCTTGGCCCCAGGGCAAGACTCAGCGCTGGCATCTACACAGCACGGGCCTAGCGGCGATGTCTTTGGGGGACGGCAAGCTGCTGCCGGCGGCGGCGGCCCCGTCTTTGTCGCCAGACTTGTCCACAACCCAAACTCCACACATTGACACTTGGGTTCATGATCCTTGGCGGCCGGTACCGTCACTGGGGGGGCACGCGGCCTTGCCTGCAGGTGCTTACAATCGCGCCGCCATTGATGGCCGTAGCGACGTGTTGACCTACACCACCGATCTCTTAGAGCAAGATTTATCCATAGCGGGTCACATTAGAGTCAGCGTCAGTTGTCAGTGCGATCGCCCCAGCTTTGACCTAAGTATCGTTCTCTCCGAAGCGCGGCCCGACGGCAGCGTCTACAACCTGACCCAAGGCTATCGCCGTTTTGTCCACGCTCCCGACAGTTGGCAGATCTGCAAACTCACGCTGCATCCCACTTGTTTTATGGTCCAGCGCGGTCATGCTTTGCGACTCAGCATCAGCGCCGCCAGCTTCCCTGCTTACACCGTCAATCCCGGTACAGAAGTCAGCGATCGCGATAGTCACCTGATCGATGCCGAAATGATTACCCTCAGTCTCAACTACCGCAGCCCGGACTCATACCTTTTACTGCCGATAGCTGACGACTAGATGCCGGAAAATGCTGTACGAAAATTAGGGGCGATCGCTACGCATGGCCGCCGCTGCCAGATCAAACGCTTTCGGAAAATGAGTTTCATCGGGATCATAGTCGGCATCCTGTAAGCGGGTGCCAGTAAGCACTGCTTCCCGCAAATCGGTGCCAATTAGGCAGGCTCCACGCAAATCGGCTTGGGTCAAATTGGTGTAACGCAAGTCGGCATAGCTGAGGTCGGCTCCCCGCAAGTTAACCTGGGTTAGGTCAGACTCACTCAAATCAGCATGACTCAGGTCAGCTCCCTTGAGATCCAATCTGCTGAGATTTTGAGCACTTAAGTTGACGCCTTCAAAGCTGCGCCGACCACTCTGATAAGCCTGTGCCAATGCTTGAGCAGTGGTAATTTCAGTCGTGTCGTGAAAGTTGTTCGTCATGTGTCCAATGGCTTGACCCATTCACTCTCATGCTGGGAATAGCATAACTGGACATTGATGCGGCGTTGCTCGACTTTAATGAGCTTAAATATCGCCACTGTCATTAAGCCGACATTTCGCAGGTGAGCAAAGAGTTAAGGATTTGCTGCAAAATAGCGTACCCAGGCGTTGGGGTTTGTCACCGCCAAACTTACAGTCACTTTATGCCTTAGATAGGTTATTTAAGCGCAGTTCCCTTACGAAGTATTTTTGAAGCATTCAACTTATGGCATTCGATTATACAGTTTCAAGACCTCAATCACCTGAGAACCATGGCTGACATCATTGCTAAAGTTCTTAGGCTGCCTACATAATGCAGGCAGAGACAGTGTCATTCTTCCACTGAAGGTCCAGGTATGGTTGCCACCGTTCGCCAAGCGGATCGCATACTTTTACACAATATTGGCTGGGAACAGTTTGAGCACCTGCTTATTGACCTGGGGCAGCAGCGATCGGCTCGCTTGGCTTACGACGATGGGACGCTAGAAATCATGACGCCCCTCCCCGAGCATGAGTATTTCAAAGAGGTCATTGGCGATGCCATCAAAGACATGGCGGAGGCGTTGGTGATTGATTATGAAAGCTATGGGTCTACAACCTGGCGTCAACGACTTAAGATGGCCGGAGTGGAACCCGACAATTGTTTTTATTTTCAACACGAGGCAGAGGTGCGGGGCCGACTAGACTTAGATTTATCCCAGGGTGATCCACCGCCTGATTTAGCCCTGGAAATCGATGTCACCAGTAAATCGCTCGATCGCTTTCCTATTTATGCGCGCTTAGCAGTGCCAGAAATCTGGTGCTATGAAGCGGGCAGTTTGAAAATTTATCACCTGCAAGATGGAACTTATCGTGAAGCGGCTACCAGTATGGCGATGCCGCAGCTGCCGATTAGAGAACTACCGCAGCTGATTGAGACCCATCGAGTAACTGGCAGACGCGCTATCCGCCAAGCAATCAGAGCCTGGGTAAGAGAACAGTCGAGCTCTGCTCCCGAATAAGGCATCTGTGGGTGGGAGTCATCGCACTACTGAGCGCCCGCTCTGCCGCCAGCTTCAAAAAAATAGCGGCATGTAGACGAACTGAGTGCAGACCCAGCAGTGAGTCTGAGATAATCGCGTGGAACAATCGCCAGGATGCCCCATGACGGATATTCAGAAATTTGTGGTTAAGGATGACGGTGAAGAATACGAGTTTTACATTGAGCCGGGAAATTTGACCGATATAGAAGTTGAGGAAAATGAGGGCTATCGGGATGTGAGCTTGCCCACCATCGATATGCAGCAGGTTCAAAGAACGATTAAAGGCTACGCCAAGTACGCTATCGGTGCTTTTGTGAATTTTGGTTTGGCAGAAATTGAGGAGATGAACCTGGAATTTAACCTGAAGATTGCCGGTAAAGCAGGACTGCCAGTTTTAGCTGAAGGGTCGGCTGAGGGCACATTCAAAATCCAAGTCAAATGCAAGTTTCCCGCAGCGGAACCCTCAGAATCTAAAGAGGAACTGGCTGATACGGCATCCTGGACGGAATGAGGCTACCATCAACTGAGGTAATTACGTAGCAGTTGCCTCAGCAGAAACATGTTCAAAGAGGCATTCGCCACCCTAGTGGCAGTTGCCATCGCAGAACTCAAACGTCACGCAAGCGATACTGTTTGAGTTCCTTGGACGACGGCCCAGTTTCGCATCAATCGCGAAAATATGACGGCAGGCGTCCAAGCGGAGGGCAGGTGACACCGCGAACTAACGTCCGCGGTGTCCGTTTCAGAGCCGAAGCTCTACTTGTCGAGCCAGACCTGGTCGAGTTGCTGACCGAGGTAATGCGATGGGGTCACCTTCCAGCCCTTCACGTAGGACCGGTGCGGGTTGATCTTGTACCACCACAGCGTGATCATCTGAGAGACGTTCTCAGACAGGACACGATTTTCGAACTCGCGCATGAGTGGGCGCTGTTCTTCGATCGTTGGAGCACGCTCCAGCTTGGCGTAGATCTCTTCTGTCTTCGCATCTTCGAACGAGGCGTAGTTGCTGCCAGCCGTTGGCAGGAACTTCGTCACGTCAGCGATCGGGTTAATGATCGTCTGGCAGTTGAAGTCGATCGAGACATCGAAACTCTTCTGCTTGCGCAGGATGTCGTAGAAGACCGGTGTCGGGTTGACCTGCTGGGTCACGTTGAGCCCTATACGCTTCCACTGGTCGATAAGCCACGTTCCGACAACCTTGTAAGGCTGGTCGACGGCGCGGTTGTTCAGCGTGAACGAGATGTTCTCCGCACCAGCTTCCTTTAGAAGACGCCTTGCTTCTTCGCGGCTCTTTTCGATATCCGGCCAGTAGCCAGGGATCTTTTCAAGCTCTTCCTTGGTTGCTGCCAATGGGTGTTTCGGGAACACGACGCCACCGACCGTGCGGACGATCGCGATACGTGACAGATACTTCGATCCGCCCCAACGATCGAGAGCAAGCGACAACGCCTTGCGGACGCGGACGTCGTCAAATGGCTTCTTTGCGTGGTTTGGTGTCACAATCAAAACGCAGTTCCAGTCGCTCGACTGAACCGTGATCTGATCGCCAAGCGCTTTGACCAGCTCGTCACGTGCAGATGGTGGGAATCCACGGAACTCGATGGCCGCGCGGTCGCCACGGATGGCCTGAACGCGAACCGACATCTTCGGTGCTGAAATCGCACGGAAACCGTCGAGGAATGGACGGCCTTCGTGGTGATAATCAGGGTTGCGCTCACCGCTGACGTGGCTGCCCGGCTGATATTCAACGAAGCGGAACGGGCCTGACCCGTTGACGTTTTGCTGGTGCCAGGTCAGCCCGTGCGTTTCGAGGTCTTTTTTGGAGTAGATGAAGTTGAACGGTGACGCCATCGCCGGCATGAACGCGCCTGAAGGGAACTTCAGGTTGAACACGACCGTGTGGTCATCCGTCGCTTCAAAGCTTTCGACCATCCGGTAGGAGGCTTTCCGCGATGACGCGATGCCTTCCGGTGGATTGATGATCTTGTTGTACGTCGCGACGATATCATGTGCCGTCAGCGGCGTTCCATCGGCGAACTTTACGTCCTTGCGGATTTTGAACGTGTAGGTTTTGCCATCGTTCGTTGCCTCAGGCACATCGCCTTCGCAGACATCGCAAACCAGCTTGCCCGAGTCTGGATCATCTGGGTCCAGACGGATCAGCAGGCTGTAGAATGGCGCGATTGGGTGGATCATCCCGAAGGTCGTTTCGATGTGTGCATCAAACGATGGGATTTTCGAACCAACGACGAAATTCAGAGTGCCGCCCTTTTTCTGAGCGACGGCCTCACCCGTTGCTCCAAGAGCAATGCCAAGACCGGCGAGGCCAGCCACGGCGAACTTCAACGCACGCGTTTGCATGCTTGTCCTCCAACTTCGTTTCCACTGACGTCCGAAGCCGTGCTTCGTCCGTGACCCGTTCAACTGCATGTGCCGTTGAGCCGGGAGTTTGCGCCGGTTTGATCGATGTGATCTTCCCGCGTCATGTTCTCGCAAGACACCATGCTGGGGCTTTAAAGCCCTCATTCACAAAATCATGCGTTGGTTGATCGTCGATGCCCTGATCTCCAAAGCGGCGCGCCAGGTCATCCCGACGCGTACCTCTGGTTTAATCTGTCGGGATCGGCATGGGATCTCTTGGATCCGGCGTTGCCCGTCGGTCGCGTTTCCTTGAAGTCAGCGGGAATGTACCTCCCCGTCTAACGTCGCAGTGCGACATTGGCGCAAAGCTAACCCAAGCGCAAGCCTGCTCCGGGTGTCGCGTCGACCGGGCGTGAGTCGCGGGCTGGGACGTTAGGGCGTACTCAGTGTTCGAACGGACGCCGGACTGTGACCAATTGCACGTGAGCTGTCGGCACAGGCTCTGCGTTGCTCAGCAGCAGCCGGCAATCAAACTCGGGAAATCGTCAAATGCGAAAAATGACATTTACACTTATGGCGCTTGGCCTGATGGCGTTTGTCACCCCCGCATTTGCTTGTGCCTGCGAGATCGACTGCAAGCCAGGCGAGGTTTATTCGGACGCTGCCGAAATGTGCGTGCCTGACGTCAGCTCATAGGGCATCCTGCGGCCTCCACCGGCGAGTTCAGTCAGACGGCGCCGGGCCGACGCGAGGTCGCATGACATTCATTATCGACACCCATATGCATGTCTTCAGGTCGGACCTCACGCTCGCCGCGAGCCGGAGGTACACGCCCGCATACGACGCGAGTTGGGAAGAGTTTACCGCACTGTCGAAACCGTTCGGCGTCACCGCCGCTGTGATCATCCAGCCGTCTTTCCTGGGCACCGACAACAGCTTTATACTCCAATGCATCCAGGCGGCAGCGGGCTGCGCGCGCGGTGTCGCCGTCATTGACCCTTTAGCGACGACCACTGCCGACCTCGATGCGCTGCACGCCGGTGGGGTTCGCGGCATTCGCTTAAACCTCCTCAGCCCCAAAGGTGTTGACCTGCCCAATCCAACTGAATGGGCTCCGGTCTTCGATCACATCCGACCGCTTGGCTGGCATGTTGAGCTGCACGTCGCATCTGACCGATTGGCGCCACTCCTCGACTGGCTTGAGCCGCTCAACCTAACCATCATTGTCGATCACTTCGGCCGCCCTGACTCTGCGAAGAAATTCGAATTGGGTGCGGATGAACCCGGCTTCAAAGACCTCGTTGCCCGCGGCGGAAATCCGAACCTGTTTTGCAAAGTCTCAGCGCCTTACCGGCTCGCCGGCGCGCCGGCTCAACCGTATTTCGACGCCCTCGCCTCAACGTTCACGATCGATCGGCTGCTGTGGG
>JBCCJU010000098.1:0-21341 GCA_039027715.1 Cyanobacteria bacterium P01_C01_bin.120 | reverse complement strand
TTAATCGTGTCTAAGGTGCGACCACAGTGCGGACAGCTAATCGTTTCGTTGAGGCACTCTAGCTTCAGCACCGTACTGCCTTCAACTTCCTGACAACCTACCACGGTCATATTCGGCAAGTGCAAAAGATTGTCGAGATAAGAAATCCATCGTCTCGACCTCCCCAGTTGTATGACCTTATACAATCATCACACGAACCTGAGAAGAGCCATCACTGTCTGCCTGACATATCTCGCTCCCGCTACCGTTCACCCCATATTGTCAGAAATGACTTTTTCAGCAAGCCCTACTTAGGCACAGTCCAATACTTTTCTACTTGATAGACAGAATACTCGCGGGCTTAACGTTTCTTGAAAAACTTCCAGTCATTTTATGCAGTACTCTTGGGAGGTAAAAACAGACGTCAAATAGCGACTCACGAGGAGTTTGCCCCTATCGAGAACATATGGTTCCAAAACGCGCTGTGCGTTGATGATTTGATTGGCAGCCGCGATCGCAAGGGTCCTTTTCTCATACTCCTGACGGGCGATCGCTTCGTGTTACCACCCGATAAAGATAAGGAGTTTTCAAAAGTGATTATTAGCTTTTTAATTACGGTCGTAGTTCTCGCGATTAGCCTATGGTTAGTATCGTTACTGCCCACTGGTGTAGAGGTGGATAGCCCTGTCAAGGCCTTAATGGGAGGTGCGATCATTGGCCTGCTTTATAGCCTAATAAATTTCTTACCTGCAGGATTGAGAACGTTAGGTGCCTTCATTAGCCTAGGTTTGATTCCTTTAATTACCGGCATTGTCGTTTTTGGTCTAGCAGCTTGGCTAGTTGAAGGTTTTCGTCTACGCTGGGGCATCATGAGCGCTGTCTTAGGTGCATTTGCCTTGACAATAATAAACAGCATTTTGAGCTGGATATTGACACAGGTTGGCCTAGTTTGAAGGCAAATCAATTACTCAATTAATGGCTTATAGATCTTGGTTTTACGGTATTTATCTGTGATTGAATCGAGTCAAATCCTGCTTTATAGATAAATAGAAATGCAACGGTTTCCCGAATTATTTGAAAAGCTGAAGAATGCTACGGTCAAATGATTTTGGTCAAAAAAAAGAGGCTCTGTTGAGAGCCTCTTTTCAAGAATCAGCAGAAGCCGAATGCTAGGCTAGCGGAGCCATTCTGACGGAATTTGTAGCCAGCAAGTTTTGAAGCTCTTCTGAATCAACAGTTTCCTTCTCGACTAGCATATCTGCTAGCTTATCAAGAATGCTGCGGTTCTCAACCAGCACTTGCTTGGCTCGGAAATAAGCTTGGTCAACCAGTTCACGAACCTCAGTATCAATGATTGCCGCAGTTTCTTCTGAGAAGTCACGTTCAGAAGCGATATCGCGACCCAAGAACATGTTGCCTTGCTGACGCCCCAGAGCAACGGGACCTAGCTCATTGCTCATCCCAAAGCGCGTAATCATCTGACGCGCTACGCGAGCTACCTGCTGCAGGTCATTGGATGCACCGGTTGTAACTTCCTCATTGCCGTAGACAATTTCCTCAGCAATCCGACCGCCCAGGGCAACCGCCATCTGATTTTGCAGATAGGCTCTGGAATACAAGCCAGATTCCAGACGTTCTTCACTGGGAGTGAACCAAGTCAAACCACCAGCACGACCTCGAGGAATAATACTAATCTTCTGTACGGGATCATAGTCGGGCATTAGTGCACCAACCAAAGCGTGACCAGCTTCGTGATAAGCCACCAATTCTTTGCGCTTCTCGCTCATGACGCGGTCTTTTTTCTCAGGACCAGCCAGCACGCGATCAATCGCATCGTTGACTTCGTCCATTGAAATCTCAGTCAGATTGCGACGGGCGGCGAGAATGGCTGCTTCGTTCAGCAGGTTAGACAAGTCAGCACCCGTGAAACCAGGGGTACGACGGGCAATTTTGTCGAGGTCGACATCTTTAGCGAAGGTCTTGCCGCGAGCATGCACCTGAAGAATTTCAGAGCGGCCCGCAAAGTCGGGGCGATCAACCACGACCTGCCGGTCGAAACGACCTGGACGCAGGAGTGCCGAGTCCAGAACATCAGGGCGGTTAGTCGCCGCAATAATGATGATGCCGGTGTTACCTTCAAAACCATCCATCTCAGTGAGCAACTGGTTAAGGGTTTGCTCACGCTCATCATTACCCCCGCCAAGACCTGCACCTCTTTGACGGCCAACGGCATCGATCTCATCAATAAAGACAATGCAAGGAGCGTTGTTCTTGGCTTGCTCAAATAAGTCACGTACGCGGGAGGCACCTACCCCAACGAACATTTCTACAAACTCAGAACCAGAGATAGAAAAGAACGGTACACCTGCTTCACCAGCTACTGCCCGAGCTAGCAGCGTCTTACCAGTTCCAGGAGGCCCTACAAGCAAAACGCCTTTGGGAATCTTGGCTCCGACAGCGGTGAAGCGATCAGCATTTTTCAAGAAGTCAACCACTTCGGTTAATTCCAGCTTGGCCTGTTCAATGCCGGCGACATCGCCAAACGTTACCTGGGTTTGCGGCTCCATTTGGACGCGGGCCTTCGATTTACCGAAATTCATCGCCTGATTCCCCGGACCACTTTGGGCTCGCCGCAGAACAAAGAACAGAACAACCAGCAGTAACACCGGAATTAACAGAGTGCTGAAGAGACGCACTAACGCACTGTCATCATTCTGGGGAAAAACGGCAATGTCAACGTCGTTGGCTTCCAACGTGCTAATTAACTCCGGGTCATTTGGCAAATTGACCATCACCTGAGCGCTGCCGCCTCCAGGTTCGGTAAAGCGAGCGCGGGAGCGATCAGCACTAATACTGACCTGCTGAATCTGATCGTTTTGCACTGCATCCAGAAAGCGACTGTAGCGCCAGGTCTGGGTTTCTTGACCAGAGTTATCGAAAATTGCTGTTGCTAGAGCGATGACGACTACTACCAATAGTGCGTACAGCCCTGCATTTCTCCACCGTTTATTCACGGGGCTATGCCTCCAAACACATCAGAAAAGAGAATCACTACCAAAGGACTTAGGGGAAATAAAGTCTGATTAATCGGTTCTTGTAAAAGAAGTAACCCTAAACAAAAAGGTTCAATTATTAAAATATGTTAACTCATCTTCAGGGCTAAGTGGATTTTATCGTTCGACTAACTTTTACAAGCTGGGCGGTTTTGTCATAGTTTGGATTGTAGTTCACGGATGCAGCTCCTTGCAGAACGGTGTGTATGGGAACCACTTCAACCAGGCTGTTGGTATAAGCCAGATATGAGAAGTGAGCAACTTGTGCTGATGTCCAAGGGGTAATCTGCAAGATTTGCTGACAAACTTGCAATCCCTGTATGACGCGCGATCGCATCACTCCTGGGAGAATGCCTGCAGCTAAAGGTGGCGTCCACCATTGACCATCTGCCCAGCCCCAGAGACTCCCCGTGCTGGTTTCCAGCCAGTGCCCCTGTTCATTCGTCAAAATGGCTTCCTGAGCCGCGTTCCGCTGAGCGGCCTGAAGCGCCAGCCAGCAGCTTAAATAATTGCCGGTTTTGTGGGCTGGCAATGCCCGATTGTATGTGTCCGAATCGGCGACCCAAGCCGTGATGCCTTGGTCCTGACGTGTGAGCAGGTCCGCCGGTAGCGATCGCCCCGTCACCAGCTCTCGTCCATCGGGAAAAATCGTCACTCGCAGCACCGGATAACGCTGAGCCAGTAGGTCTGCTCCCTGCCGGACTCGTTCCCAATCTGGTGAGCACCATTGAAAAGCCTGTAGCGATCGCTCAGTTCTGTGGATATGAGCCCTCCAGGCCGTCCAGGGATGGTCGAGGCTCTGCCCATATACCCGTAATGTTGTGAATACCGTTGCTCCGAACAGCCAGCCTGGCTCCTGACAAGACAACACCAGTCCATCACCCTGACAAAGTTGTCCATCATGCCAATACTGATTTTCTGACTGATCGCTCATAAGCGGAATGTGAAGCCAAGTGTAGAGATTTAGTTCTTGGTTGGCGGCTGAGATTAATGAACGATAGCAGACTACTATTTGCTAAATATATTTGCTAAATATATTGGACATGGATTACCTCTCCATGAGAATCAAGCGCTGATCTTCGATTGAGCTTGCTTGCGAACGAAGTGTCCAACCTCAGCGCTTTACCTATTCATTACGCTTCCTGGCTCCTCTGCCACCTAGTTTTTCTTCAGGACTTCAGGCAGGAGGGCGAAGTCGGATTCAACCTTGTAAAGTCTATTCCTGTAACTCTTTCACTTTCTTTTTTATCTTCCTTAAAGCTCTTCGAAACCAATCTTCTGCCGCAAAAAAAATCGCCAATTAAGATAACAGAACGGTAAAGGCTGAGCCACTTTGCTCCAGGCAATATCGGTAGGCTGCAGAATAATCGCTAACACTACCAAAACCAAAAAGGGGGACTATGCTGCCGGATAATCTTCAAACGGTGAATGGTCTACTACTTGATTTAAATGGCGTGTTTTATGTGGGCAATCGTGTGTTGCCAGGAGCCCAGGAGGCGATCGCGGCTTTGCAAAAAAGTGGGCTGCCATATCGTTTTGTGACGAATAACACGACCCAGTCAACTCAATCGATGAGCCAGAGCTTGGCAGCTATGGGACTGGCGATCGCTCCGTCAGAAATTATTACTGCAGCGTATGCAGCCGTCATTTATCTCCGACAGTTAGGGTGTCCCAAAATTTACCCCCTGATTGCTGAAGATGCGAAACAAGACTTTGCTGAGTTCACTTGGTCAGACACCGACGCTGATGCTGTGGTGATTGGCGATATTGGTGATGAATGGAACTATTGTTTGATGAACCGAGCCTTCCGCCTATTGATGAAAGGGGCGCAGTTGGTGGCACTGCATCGGGGCAAATATTGGCAGTGGGAGGCTGGTTTGCAGCTCGACGTTGGGGCTTTTGTGGCAGGCTTGGAATATGCAACGGATCAAACAGCAATCGTCGCTGGCAAGCCTAATCCTTTTTTCTATAAGATGGCGCTGGATGATCTGGGCATACCCGCTGAGCAGATAGTGATGGTGGGTGACGATCTTGAGGCTGACATTAAAGGAGCACAGGCCGCTGGCATCAGAGGGATATTGGTTGAGACTGGTAAATACCGTCCGCACATTGCTGCTAGGCTCAACGTAACGCCTGACGGAACGCTGAAAAACATTGGCAAGATTGTCGACTGGTTAGTCTAATAATCGTATGAAAAAGCAAACCTCGATATAGAGTGAGCAAATTTAGGGAATCGGGAGTCGGGAATCGGGAATCGGGAATTTAGGAACCAATAACTCAGAACTCAGAACTCAAAGCAATGGTTACTCCCTCGCAGACAAATCTTGCTGAAGCAATTATCTATCCCGATAGCGATGGGCGACCCATGGCTGACAACACCAAGCAGTTTCGATGGATTGTCACTATCAAAGAAAACCTAGAAGTTTTGTTTGCCGACAATCCCGGGGTTTTTGTTGCCGGCGACCTGCTTTGGTATCCCGTCGAGGGCAATAATCGTCTATGTCAAGCTCCAGACGCAATGGTAGTCTTTGGTCGTCCTAAGGGCGATCGCGGTTCGTATCAGCAGTGGAAAGAAGACAATATTGCCCCCCAAGTGGTATTTGAAATCCTATCTCCGGGCAATACGACCACGGAAATGATGCGCAAACTGCTGTTTTACCAGGAGTACGGGGTCGAAGAGTACTACCAATACGACCCGGATCGTAATGAACTGGTTGGTTCTCAGCGTCGGAATCAGGCCCTAGTAGCGATTTCTGATTTGCAGGGATGGGTCAGTCCGCGCCTAGGGATTCGGTTTGAGCTGACGGATATAACCCTGAATCTCTATGCTCCTAACGGCGATCGCTTTCTCACTTCGGTCGAGCGATCGCAAGCGCTTGAGCAAGCTCAGCAGCAGGCAGCAGCAGAGTACCAACGAGCAGAAGCGGAGCGTCTGCGCAACGAGGCGTTGGCGGCCAAACTACGGGAGTTGGGCATTGACCCAGACACGATTTAAAGGAGATTGTTGCTCAGGTAACTTTGAGGCAAACGCATCACCAGGACAGGGGGACGGCAGAATTCGGAAAGCGGAACTGAAAGGCTCGTACCTATGGCCGGTAACGGTTGGCGATGAGCAGTCCCAACTGCGGATTTACTGTACCAGGCTGTAGCCCATCGCTATGAACGTTTTCACAAAGGATTTACCCGAGCGTCTGACGGGCGATATTTGATTCAGGCAACCTTTTCCTAGTACGATGCAGTGATGCGTAGTGCTGTTGAGAACGTGAGCTAGGCGACCCGTGCGTAAGATTGTCATTGCTGGAAACTGGAAAATGCACAAGACTCAAGGAGATGCATTGGCCTTTCTCCAAGGATTCTTTAATCACCTCACCGAAACGGCTGACAATCGCGAGGTAGTGCTCTGTGTTCCCTTCACCACGTTGGGAACCCTGTCTAAAAATATGCACGGCAGTCGCATTATGCTAGGCGCCCAAAATATCCATTGGGAAGATGAAGGTGCTTACACAGGCGAAATTTCCGGCAGCATGCTGAGTGAAATTGGCGTGCGCTACGTCATCATCGGCCACAGCGAACGGCGCCAATATTTTGGTGAAACCGATGCCACGGTTAACCAGCGTCTCTTGGCGGCTCAACGTCATGGGCTTATTCCCATTCTCTGTGTTGGCGAAACTAAACAGCAGCGCGATGGCGGTGAAACGGCAGCAATTATTGCTTCACAGATTGAAAAAGACTTAATAAATGTCGATCAGAGCAATCTCGTCATTGCTTACGAGCCGATTTGGGCGATTGGCACTGGCGACACTTGTGAAGTGACAGATGCCAATAAGGTCATCGGCGAGATTCGCGGACAGCTTACCGATAAAAACGTACCTATTCAGTACGGGGGCTCGGTGAAACCCGACAATATTGACGAAATCATGGCTCAGCCAGAAATTGACGGTGTCCTTGTCGGCGGCAGCAGCCTTAAACCCGATAGCTTCGGTCGCATTGTTAATTTTCAGTAGGCGATCGCCCAGCTAACAGCTTGAAAGCCTATTCCGTGTTGACGCCAGAAGCCTTGAGAAAAGGCAAGACTGCGTCAACGCGACAAATTAGTTCTCTCCTCGTACCCCAATTGAGTGACCATGATGACGGTTCTCAACAATGCTGTCTTTTACGACAAAAGCAGCCCTTAAGGTTTATTTCATCCGCTAATATGTGGCGTTCAGTGTGCGATTCTAAACAGTATTAACGCCATTCATTAACTCTTCTAATAAACGCATTATTTAAGATGACAGACCTCACTCAACCAACGGTCATTGTCACAGGTGCCTCTTCGGGAATTGGACTAAACGCAACCAAAGCCCTAGTGCAAAGAGGCTGGCACGTGATTATGGCTTGTCGCAACCTTGAAAAAGCAGAAAATGCTGCCCGAGCGCTTGATGTATCGACCCACAGCTACACGCCCCTGCAGCTTGACTTAGCTAGCTTGGAGAGCGTACGGAGTTTTGTTGGTGCCTTTCGGGATACCGGCAAAACGTTGAATGCGCTAGTCTGCAATGCCGCTGTTTATTTACCCCTAGAGAAAGAACCTTTATACAGCGCGGACGGCTATGAACTCAGCGTGGCAACTAACCACTTGGGGCACTTCTTACTGTGTCGCTTGATGTTGGAAGATTTGGAAAACTCCCCAGCAGAGGATAAGCGCCTGATTATTTTGGGCACCGTTACCGCCAACCGCAAAGAACTCGGCGGCAAGATTCCGATTCCGGCTCCGCCTGATCTCGGTGACCTGGAGGGGTTTGAGCAGGGATTCAAAGCGCCGATCGCGATGATTGATGGCAAAAAGTTCAAGTCCGGCAAGGCCTATAAAGATAGCAAGCTCTGCAATATGCTGACCATCCGCGAGCTGCATCGTCGCTATCACGAATCTACAGGAATTACCTTCAGCTCGCTCTATCCGGGATGTGTGGCTGATACACCGCTATTTCGTAATCATTTCCAGGCTTTTCGCACGATTTTTCCTTGGTTTCAAAAAAATATCACTGGGGGCTACGTTTCCCAAGCGTTGGCGGGCGATCGCGTCGCCCAAGTCGTGGCTGATCCTGCCTTTCAGCAATCGAGCTGCCACTGGAGTTGGGGCAACCGCCAGCAGCAGGGGCGACAGGCCTTTGTCCAGGAATTGTCGGCAGAGGGCAGCGATGATGACAAAGCTGCGCGTCTCTGGGAACTTAGTGAACGGCTGGTGGGCATCGCGTCGATGGCAGCTGCTTAGGAGCTTGCGAACAGAACTGTTGATGGCGCAATACTGTAGCGCTTTAGCAGATTCACAGATAGGCTCGCCTGTAAGCTAGATCCATTACTGAAAATAGGCAGTAATCGCATCTGGATAAATCGGTTTAGACCATAAAAAGCCTTGACCATACTCGCAGCCTAGAGATTGCAAAATTTTCATCTGACTGGGCGTTTCAATGCCTTCAGCGACAACGTCCATGTGCAATTCGTGGGCCAATACCAAAATAGTTTTGACAATCTTTTTAATAGAAGCATCAGTTTCCAAATTGCTGATAAAAGCGCGATCGATTTTGAGGGTATTGATCGGCATCTGATGCAGGCGACTTAACGCTGAATATCCGGTCCCAAAGTCATCAATACATAGCTGAAAGCCTAGTTGCTTTAATTTTTTTAAGGCATCTGTCGTTTTAAAGAAATCTTCTACGATGCAGCTTTCAGTAATCTCTAGCTTCAGATTTTCGGGCGTAATTTCAGTTGTTGCCAACACTTCCTCAATTTGTCGGATGAGGTCGCCATGGCGCAGCTGTAAAGGAGACACATTGATGTGCATGACTGGATTTCGAGCTGCAAAGAAATCGGGAAAATCAGTTTGCCAACGCTGCATCTGTGTACAGACTGCCTGAATAACCCAGCAGCCAATGGCGTGAATCAAGCCAATTTCTTCCGCAACTTGAATAAATTGGTTGGGGTTGAGCACACCTTGCTGCGGATGCTGCCACCTGATTAAAGCTTCTAATCCCGCCAGCTTTTGAGTTTTGAGGTCTAAGATTGGTTGATATTGCAAGCAAAATTCCTGACGCTGCAGGGCTTGATGCAAGTCACCTTCCAACTGTAATCGCTGGGCTACCCGCTGTTGCATCTGAGTGTTGAAGATGACACAGCATCGCTTTCCTGACCGCTTAGCCTGATACATGGCAATGTCGGCTTCTCGCAAAATTTGTTCAGGGCGCTCATGATTGTCAGCATTGAAGGCTAAGCCAATGCTCGCACTAATGACAAATTCATGTTGGCCAATTTCTAAGGGGCAATTTAGCTGAGCTTGGAGATAGCTACAAACGGTTTTTGCCTCTGCCGCGCTGTGAACGCTGTTGAGCAAAACCGCGAACTCATCTCCCCCTAAGCGCGCCAGAAAGTCATCGGTATCGGTCAAGGTCTTTAAGCGAGTTGCGAGATGTTGTAAAACGCGATCGCCAATTTCGTGACCGAGACTGTCGTTAATCACCTTGAAGGAATCTAAATCAATAAACAGCACTGCATAGCAGGCTCGTGGCGTCTGCTGAACCGCTTGCATTACCTGATCTAAGCGCTTCAGAAAATGGGCGCGATTTGGTAACCCCGTCAAACCGTCATGCATCGCATCATGTAAAAGCTGCCTTTCCCGCGCTTTCAGTTGCGCTTGAGTCGTCTCAAGCTGCTGCAAGCTGTTAGACAGCTCTGCAGTACGCCTTTCTACCCGATGTTCCAACTCTTGTTTGGCGGCTTGCAGAGCCTCAGTACGAGCTTGCACTAGCTGCTCTAGCTGTCGGTTAAGGTTGCCGAGACGCAGCTGCGATGCCTCGGCCTGCTGCCGTTCCTTGATTTCGGTTTGCAACTTTGCCAGACTGGTTCTCAGCTCTAGCTGAGTAATGACTTGCCGACTCAAAACCTGTAGCGCATTGGTTTGCTGGGCCGACAAAGTACGAGGCTGATAGTCGATGACACAAAGAGTGCCTAGCGCATAGTCGTCGGGAGTAATTAAGGGAGCACCGGCATAAAAGCGAATGTATGGTTCACCAGTAACCAGCGGGTTTTGGGCAAATCGTTCATCTGTCTGAGCATCGGGCACTAGCAAAATCTCTTTTTGCATCAGCGCATAGGAACAAAAAGCCACATCTCTGGGAGTCTCACAAACCTTAAGGCCAAACTTGGCCTTAAACCATTGCCGATCAGTATCGATTAGGCTGACTAGGGCAATCGGAGTTTCGCAGATGTCGGCGGCTAAAGCAGCAATCTCGTCATAGTTCTCTTCCGGCAGCGTATCCAAAATTTGATATTCATGGAGCTTGGCAATTCTTGATGGCTCGTTATATGGCAGCGGAGCATGCATGTCGGAATACATAAATGCAAGATATTTGTAGATTTAATGTTCCCAATGGGCTAATTCTTTAATTCAATGATTTTGCCCTGGTCAGAGGCCATCCTACGGATTTTTGTGGGATTTTTCCTGAAAGATTCACTAATAAAAACTTCAGCTAACTATTCGCCTGCCCACCGCGCATCGTTTTTCTGATTGCGGTAACTGAGAATGAGACGTCGACTAGTATTCAGGTAAGGCAGAGCGCCTTAAGATAAGCTAGCGCCTTCATAGCAATTTACTTTAAGGCCCGGAAAAAAGGTCGCAGTAAACCGCTTCTAAGAGTTGATATCGTGCCGCTACCCGCCAATTCCAAGCAGCTATGGCTGCAGCGATCGCTCATCCCCTACCTTTTCCTAGCGCCGGCACTGACGGTGTTGGCGTTGACGGTATTTTGGCCCGCCATTCAGGCCCTATATCTGAGCTTTACCAGCTACGGGTTTGACGTGACCCAACCGCCGTTGTGGATTGGTCTGGATAACTTCCGAGAGCTGCTGCGCGATCGCACCTTTTGGACAACGGTAAAGAATACGCTGCTCTATCTGATTGGCGTGGTGCCGGTGCTGGCAATTTTGCCGCTGCTGTTGGCAGTTTTGGTTAATCAAAAGCTGCGGGGCATGCGCTGGTTTCGCGTGGCTTATTACACGCCAGTGGTGATTTCCATGGTGGTGGCGGGCATCGCCTGGCGCTGGCTGTATGCCGAGAACGGATTTTTCAACCAGATTTTGGTGGGGTTGGGATTGACGGAAAGCGGTATCGGCTGGCTGACAAGTCCGGCGCTGGCGCTGCCCAGCGTTATGGTGGTCACCATTTGGAAAGGGTTGGGCTACTACATGGTGATTTATCTGGCGGGGCTGCAAACAATTCCGCCGGATTTGTATGAAGCGGCGGCAATCGACGGCTCGGACGGCTGGCGCAAACATTGGGATATTACCTTTCCCCTGATGCGACCTTATGTTTTTTTAGTGACGGTGATTTCGGCGATCGCCGCCACCAAAGTCTTCGAAGAAATCTACATCATGACTCAGGGAGGGCCCCTCAACAGCTCCAAAACCATCGTCTACTACGTTTATGAGTTGGCCTTTCAAGATTTGGAGCTCAGCTATGCCTGCACGGTGGGGCTAGCGCTATTTTTAGTGATTCTGTCGCTGTCGATTTTGCGGCTGATGAGCGATCGCGGCGAAGTCGTTTGATTATCAATTGCCACAGAACCGCCGCAGATTTCTCAGATTTATTCTGTTGACTTTGGTACGGGTCATCAATTAATTCCAAGATGCCGCTGCCCACTTATGACCATTTGAGACCATTTGAAAGTAAAGCGCTTACATAGGCTTTAACCATGCAGCACTTTCAGCCTGACAGCCGTTAAGTGTTAGACACCGAATGAAAAGGTGCAGACTAAATTCATCACTGTATGTGGAACGACAATGATGACGGCGAAGACCTACGTCATCAAGCCCTAAAAATTGCTGAAGTCGCTCGCATGGCAAAGATAGTTTAGGAGTCAATACTAGCCTGCTCAAAAGCATTGACATGCTCGATTGGTTGGTGGAAAGCAAGCAATAAAAGTCAAAAAAAGACAGAAGTCTGTCGGGCGAATGAAAACCAGTGACTAGGGTTATGGCAAAATATAGGCGACCTGTCAGCTTAATTGGTCAGCACTGTCGAGAAGGCATCAGGAAACTATGGAATTTATCGAGCCCATTTATCAATACGCTTGGCTTGTGCCTGTCTTGCCCCTGGTGGGGGCCGCCATTGTTGGCACGGGATTGATTAGCTACAGTCAGACCACCAGCACTCTACGGCGTCCTGCTGCCGTCTTCATCGTGTCGCTGATTGGCGCCGCGATGGTGCTGTCATTTTTACTCTTTTTTAGTCAAGTGCAGGGGCACGAAGCCTACACCCGCACCATTGAATGGGCTTCGGCTGGTGACTTCAAACTGACGATGGGCTACACCATCGACCATGCAGCGGCGCTGATGCTGGTCATTGTGACCACCGTGGCCTTTTTGGTGATGATTTACACCGATGGCTACATGGCCCATGACCCAGGTTATGTCCGCTTTTATTCCTATCTCAGCCTGTTCAGTTCTTCCATGTTGGGCCTGGTAATCAGCCCTAACCTGCTGCAAATCTATGTGTTTTGGGAACTGGTGGGCATGTGTTCCTACCTGCTGATCGGTTTTTGGTACAGCCGCGATGGGGCTGCCGATGCCTGTCAAAAGGCCTTTATCACTAACCGAGTGGGCGACTTCGGCCTGCTGTTAGGCATGTTGGCTCTGTTTTGGGCCACCGGCAGCTTCGAGTTTGACGTCATGGGCGAGCGGCTGACGGCCTTGGTGGAAAATGGCAGTCTTACCGCTGGCGTAGCGACAATTTTCGCCATTTTGGTCTTTCTCGGGCCCATGGCTAAGTCCGCCCAGTTTCCGCTTCACGTCTGGCTGCCTGACGCCATGGAAGGTCCCACGCCAATTTCCGCCCTGATTCACGCGGCGACGATGGTGGCGGCGGGTATTTTTCTGGTGGCGCGCATGTTCCCGGTGTTTGAGGAACTGCCGACGGTGATGACGGCGATCGCTTGGGTCGGTTGCTTCACGGCGTTCATGGGCGCGAGCATCGCCATTACCCAAAACGACATTAAGAAGGGACTGGCCTATTCCACCATGTCTCAGCTCGGCTACATGATGCTGGCCATGGGCGTTGGTGCCTATGGTGCGGGCCTGTTTCACCTGATGACCCACGCTTATTTCAAGGCCATGCTGTTTCTCTGCTCTGGCTCAGTGATTCACGGCATGGAAGAGGTTGTCGGCCATGATCCGGTGCTGGCCCAGGACATGCGACTGATGGGGGGGTTGCGGAAATACATGCCGATTACCTCCACTACCTTTTTAATTGGCACGCTGGCAATTTGCGGTATTCCGCCTTTTGCGGGTTTCTGGTCTAAGGATGAAATTCTGGGCTCGACTTATCAGGTTAGTCCCGTGCTGTGGGCGATCGGCTGGTTGACCGCCGGCATCACCGCTTTCTACATGTTCCGCATGTACTTCAGTACCTTTGAAGGCGAGTTTCGCGGCGCTAACGAAGAAATCCAAATGCAGCTCAAGCGGGAACAGTTGATGGCGATGGGCGCTTCCCTCGGTCCCGGAGCGATGAATCCTCAAGAGCTGACCTTGGAAGCGGATCATGATGATGATCACCACGACGATCATCATGCGGAAACGCCCCACGAATCACCTTTGGCGATGACGTTTCCGCTGATGGCGCTGGCAGTTCCTTCGGTGCTGATTGGCCTAGTCGGAACGCCGTTTGTGAATTACTTTGAAGCGTTTATTCATCCCCCTGGGGAAGAAGTGGAAGCGCTGCTGCCCTGGTCGGAGGCGATCGCCGAATTTGAATGGTCAGAGTTCGTCATCATGGCTGGCTCTTCCGTTGGCATTGGCCTGATTGGCATTTCGCT
This sequence comes from Cyanobacteria bacterium P01_C01_bin.120, assembly GCA_039027715.1. Classification (GTDB taxonomy): domain Bacteria; phylum Cyanobacteriota; class Cyanobacteriia; order Phormidesmidales; family Phormidesmidaceae; genus Halomicronema. The sequence continues at coordinate 7,465 of JBCCJU010000098.1, read as the reverse complement.
AGCGGTGCTGATGTATGCTCAGAAAAAAATTGACCCGGCGGCGATCGCCAAGCGGATTCAACCGCTCTATAAGCTCTCAAAGAACAAGTGGTACATCGACGAGATTTACGATACGGTTTTTGTTCAGGGCTGCCGCAATCTCGCAAAGCAAACGCTAACAATGGATATCCGCATTGTGGATGGCGTTGTTAACTTGGCCGGCTTTGTCACGCTCATCTCTGGTGAAGGGCTGAAGTACTTGGAAAACGGTCGCGCGCAGTTTTATGCCCTGATCGTATTTGGCGCCGTCCTAGGGCTCGTATTGGTCTCCGGCGTCACCTAGAAGACTTCGCCGAAAGGCTCTACTGCTATGGGGTGCATTGGCTTCGGCTAAATGCACTCCTATATTTTTGCTTGTTCACTAATGTCAGCAACATAGTCAGCTCATCTCTCTTTAGGCGGCTGCAGAAATTTCTTTTATAAATTAAAAACTTGTTGCGATTTGGAGCATTCTCCTCAACACCCTCTAAAGTCGTTAGTAAGAATTTATTGACTCGTTGATCGAAGACTGTTGTGTCAGTCTTGTTTGAAATCCTCTTCTTAAAGCAATCTTAGATTTCCCTATGGAACTTGCTCAATTCCCTTGGCTAACGGTCACCATCCTACTGCCGATCACTGCCGCCCTATTTATTCCCTTCATCCCTGACAAGGACGGCAAAACCCTGCGCTGGTATGCTCTCGTCGTGGGTCTAATTGACTTTGTCCTGCTAGTTGCGGCCTTTTATCTCAATTACGACTTCAGCGATTCCGGGCTCCAGCTGTTTGAAAGCTACACCTGGGTGCCTCAGCTTGACCTGAGATGGTCAGTAGGCGCTGACGGCCTTTCCATGCCGCTGATTTTGTTGACCGGCTTTATCAGCACGTTGGCCATTCTGGCGTCTTGGCCAGTGACGCTTAAGCCCAAGCTGTTTTATTTCTTGCTGTTGGCCATGTACAGCGGGCAGCTAGGCGTATTTGCTGTACAAGACATGCTGCTGTTCTTCTTTATGTGGGAGCTGGAGCTGATCCCGGTATACTTGTTGCTGTCCATTTGGGGCGGTAAAAGGCGACTTTATGCCGCTACAAAATTCATTCTCTATACCGCTGGCGGTTCGTTATTTATTCTGGTTGCGGCCCTGGCAATGGCCTTCTACGGCGATGTTGTCAGTTTCGATATGACAACATTGGCGGCTAAAGACTACACGGTTAAGTTTCAGCTCTTTATGTATGCGGCTTTTTTGATTGCTTATGCGGTCAAGCTGCCCATTTTCCCTCTGCATACCTGGCTGCCGGATGCCCATGGCGAAGCGACGGCTCCAGTGCACATGCTGCTGGCGGGCATTCTGCTAAAAATGGGAGGCTATGCCATCATCCGGATGAACTTGGGCATGCTGCCCGACGCCCACGCCGTATTTGCCCCCATCTTGGTGATTTTCGGCATCGTTAATATTATCTACGCGGCTCTGACCTCCTTTGCTCAGCGCAATCTGAAACGGAAAATTGCCTACTCGTCAATTTCTCACATGGGCTTTGTCATCATTGGTATCGCCTCTTTCACCAATTTAGGGTTGAGTGGCGCGGTGCTGCAGATGGTATCCCACGGCTTAATCGGAGCCAGCTTATTTTTCTTGGTAGGCGCCACTTACGATCGCACCCACACCCTAGTTCTGAGCGAGATGGGCGGCGTGGGCAAAAAGATGCCCAAGATTTTTGCCATGTTCACCACTTGTTCCATGGCGTCTCTGGCGCTGCCGGGCATGAGTGGTTTTGTGGCCGAACTGATGGTCTTTGTGGGCTTTGCCACCAGTGACGCCTACTCATTTACCTTTAGGCTGATTGCCGTGCTGTTGATGGCGGTGGGCGTAATTTTGACGCCGATTTATCTGCTGACGATGCTGCGAGAGATTTTTTATGGCCCAGAGAATCAGCAGCTAATCGAGCATGAAGTGCTAATTGATGCTGAGCCCCGTGAGGTGTTTATCATCGCTTGCTTACTCATCCCCATCATTGGTTTTGGTTTATATCCCAAGATGCTGACGCAAATCTACGATTCCACCACGCTGAGCCTGACGGATCGGCTGCGGACCCATGCCTTTGCAACAGCTGAAGAGGTACAGCCGCTCGCCTTTTTGCCGCATATTCAGGCTCCCGAGTTGCCGACTGGGGCTAAGTAAAGCGGACTTGATATTGCCGGGCACCTGCCGGCGATTTAGTTTTTGTTCTCATTGGATTCCCTGGTGTTGGAAACTTTCTCAGCCCAGGGAATTCTTGTAGGTATATGGAAACTCATTAATTTCTATTTTGGATTGACCAACTTAAGTGCTGTGTAATTCGTAGCTGACGGATTGACAGCCTTGCTTCACGATATCGATATAAGCGATCGCGACAGCAATTTTAAATCGTTGTTTCAGGGTTGGGATATTGACTCTAAAGACTTCCATCCTGCGATCCCGAAGCTTTCGCGGCATCCTTCTACTTCGGCTAGTTGGTCAAGCTAGGATGGATTTCTAAGGGAGTTCTCAGAAGATGCTCAGTTGCTCCTCTGCCCGGATGAGCAGGAACGAGTAAGTATGGTGTATCAGGGATTGGCCGTCTCCCTTCAACGATTGGCACTGTTTTTAGTGAGAAACGTTTTAAGACAATGCAAAACCTGTGGCTTCGTCGTGTTCGTTCTGGCGCTTGGGTATTGGGAACTGCGGTTGGACTCAGTCTATCAGGCACCTGGCTGCCATCTTTGACAGAACTGCCGGGGGATTGGAGTCGCTCGATGACAGCGATCGCCCAGGAGGCGGAAGAAGCCATTAACATTGAGGTCTATCGATTAGCCAGTCCAGCAGTAGTGGCCATCGACGCCGGCACGGGCTCTGGCAGCGGCAGCATTGTAACGCCAGACGGCTTGATTTTGACCAATGCTCACGTAGTTGGCAACAGTCGGACAGCCCAGGTGCGCCTGGCTGACGGTCGCGAGTTCACTGGCGATGTGGTGGGATTTGCTACGAGTCGAGTGGACCTGGCGGCGATTCAACTGCGAGACACGGGTGGCAACTTGCCAACCGTCGATATTGCTCCCGCAAGTTCTGTGCAGGTGGGACAGCGGGCGTTTGCGATTGGTAATCCCTTTGGTCTGGAAGGTACGCTGACTGTCGGCATCGTCAGCCGCATTGACCCTGAACGCGGCCTAATTCAAACTGACGCGGCCATTAATCCGGGCAATTCTGGCGGCCCGCTACTAGGCAGTGATGGGCGCTTAATTGGGGTCAATACTTCAATCTTCACCACCGAACGCAGCGGTGGCAATATTGGCATTGGGTTTGCCATTCCCGTAGACGAAGTCCGCACTTTTATCGCAGAGGTGAATAACGGCACAGCGCTGACGACTGCTAGCATAACGGGCAACCGCGGTGGTCGTGAACCCGCCGCGATCGCCCTGGATGATATCATCTCTGGTCGACTTGACTCTGACAGCGATGTGCTGCCCGACGGCAGCTTTTTCGATGCCTATGTGTTTGAAGGCCGCCAAGGACAGCGAGTCGCGGTGGAAATGCTGAGCCGTGATTTGGATTCTTATCTAATCGTGCTGAGTGAAAGTAACGATAGCCTGTATTTGGAGGACGATGATAGCGCAGGCGACCTCAATGCCCGAGTCATCACGACGCTGCCTGCCGACGGCGAATATATTATCATCGCCAATTCTTTTTCTCGCGGTGAGCAGGGACGCTATGATCTGCGGCTGAGCAATTTAGATAGCAGTTTTGGTTCAATCTCCCCTACCGAGCCGACTAACGATGGGGTGATTCTGCTGCAGGAAAGCGGACTGCTGGCCCGGGGCGACAGCATTGCCCCCGATGGCACTCTTTACGACGAGTATCCCTTTGATGTCGCTCCGGGCACCGAAGTCACGATTGCCCTCGAAAGCCCGGAATTTGATACTTATTTGGCAGTTGTGGACAGCGGCGGCAACTTAATTGCCGAAAACGATGATGTCTCATCCAGCAACACTAACTCAGAAGTTGCGTTCACCGTGCCCGACACGGGGCCTTTCTTTATCATCGTGAACGGCTACTCCATTTCCGACCAGGGACAATACACTCTGACTGTTCGCTAGCGATCACTCAAACTGCTTCGGTATTCTTTAGCGGCACGACAGCGCCTCCCAGGTGAAGCCTAAAAGCCTAGCCAAGTGAAAAAGTTTTGCCGGGTAAATAGCTCCAGCAGCAGCAGCGCCATAAAGCCCACCATAGCAAAGCGCCCGTTAATGCGCTCGGCGTAGGCATTCCAACCAAAAGTGGGAGCGTCAGGCGTCTTTTCAGTAGTAGGCTCTGGGGCCGTAGTTTCAACCGTCTTAGGCGCTGTTGATTCGGTGGGGTCCGATGGCGATTCTTGGGGATCAGAAGTCATTGTGTGAGAGAGAGGTAATTTCTTCTTTGATACCTTATCCCAAGAGGACATCATGTGGGGGTGTCGACGGTGGTGTGGTGGCAATCTGGTCCGCTGCCGGCGACGGGGCTAGTTGAATATGTGCTAAGTGGGGTGCGATCGCCCGACTGGCCATGCCAGCTTTGTGGGCAGCCATAACGCCAATCGCCTCCAGATAGGAACGCACCCGCGTTGCCTTAACTCCCACCATTTCTGGCGTTACGGCAAGCGTGGTGGTGTTTTCTGTTACCGCAATAATTTGCGCTGCCGTGCCACTAAAGCTCAAAAGGCCGCTGCCGCCAAACGCTGTCGCTGGAGCCACCACCGCATCAACCTGGTCTCGATATAGTGCGGGGGCCGCATCTACGCGCGGAGTCACCAACTGGGGTGCCCGACTGAGACCAGCCAACACGCAGGGCAAAAAGGTATGCCCCAATTCCTCGGCGGCGGATTTGGGCGCTAGGTTGGGATCTAACGGCAGCGCTGTCAAGGCTGGTGCGTGGGCACAGGGAATCTGCAAGTGGCGCACTAACAGGTGACTAATGACGGCTTCGGCCCCGGCAAGGGCGTCAACTCCTTGTCCCTGACGGTAGTTTTGCAGCGCTACCGAATCTTCATCATCTGGAAAGCGGACCACCACGGCGATCGCATCGGCTCCCAACTGCACTAGGCGCTCGGCCCCTCGCAGCAGCGTATCGGGACGAGAAATCGTGCCCCAGGTCGCCCCTGATGCCGCCGTTTGCAAGCTGACTCCCACTGGCGCATCCGTCACCACATAGTCGGTCATGGCCAGACCCAACGTCGCTCGGGCGGCATCGGCAGCCTGTAGCTGTCGCCAGCGCAGGGATTCTTCAATGCCAGCATCGAGTAGCAGACCAATCCGGTTGCGGTGTACAGGCCGCAAGCCCCACCGGCCGGCGGCGAACTGGTCGAGCCCATAGCCCTCAACATACAGCGCATTATCCAGAGGCCAATAAAGCTGAGCTCCATTCAACACATTGGGATGGGTAATTACCGTGTCGGCAATTTGGGCAACGGCCCGCGCCACGGGTAGAGCATCGCCAGCATAGCCGCCGATCGCTGCCCCCACCCCAGTCGGGATAAGCAGCACGGCTGTGTAAGGTCGCTGATGCATGGGAGCAGGGAAAGTCTATTCTGTTGTTACCACCGCTTCAACTGTGGCGGTTTGCCGAGTTTTATCGACCTCAGCGATCGCCCATCGCAGCGGTTCTCCCCGCTTTTGCAGCTCAGCTTCAACCTGTTTTGGCAGCTCAGCTGGGTTTTGAGTTAAGTCAATTTCGGCAGTAATAAAATGGGTCGTCATGGCTATTCTCCCCCGATGCCAATAGAGTCAATTGAATTGGGTAAAAATCTTTTGTGATCTGGCAAATGCAGCTAGCGGCTTCTTAGCTCGCTTCATCTGTAGAAAATACTGCTTCAAATTCCGCCAGCAAATCATCCATTTCTTCGAGCGCTTGATTGACATCAATACGTAGCATGCCAATATCCGGCTGCTCTAAGAGTTTGACCAGAGCTTCCCGCTTGCTGCGGATTTGCTCAACTCGGTCTTTAATCACTTGCTTATCCATCTTTTCCTTTTATTCTCTCGTTACTAAGCATAGGCAACTTTGGGGCCAGATGAAACACACCGTCAAGGTTTTTGGCGAGGACACGTCATCAATCAAAGCTAGAATGCGTCGAAAGGGGCTCATGTCAGCTCGGGTAATCTCTCTACGACTACAAATGGGCGCAACATCAAACCAGCTTTCATATTTGGAAAATTATTCATGGTAATCGCGCTACTCCGATTAACTTGAGAGCGCTGTCTCAGCCGCGATGCACCGGTTATGAAGCGGACGGCTACTCAGCGGGCATGGCAAATGGCGTCTCGACTGGCTCAATCCGTCCTTGAGCTGCCAGGGCCTGGTGAATAATGGCAATAATTTCGGCTCGAGTGGCTGGCTCCTGAGGTTCCAACTGTTGAGGATCAGGATGATTCACAATTAACCCCTGCGAGGCTGAAGCAGCCACCTGTGACCTGGACCAAGCAGGCAAATCTTGTGAGCCTTGGAAGCGATTGATGGCCGCATCAATGTCATCCGGCGACGATAAGTTCAACCCGGTAGTCATGGTGACAAAAACTTGATAACGGGGTACTAATTCGCCAGGCTTAAAGGTGCCCTCAGGAAATCCCGTCATGTATCCAGCGTCAACCACCTGTCCAATAGCGTCGCTTGCCCAAAAGTCAGCCGACACATCGTCAAAAGTCAGCTGCCGTTCCGTCGGCTCAGCCCCGACAAATGAGCTGTTGAGCAATGCGGCGAATTCTGCTCGCGTTAATGGGGCATCAGGCTGCAGTTGGCCGCTAGGCAGGTTGGGTAGCAGACCTGCCTCAAACAGGCTGACAATGTAGGGGTAAGCCCAGTAGTCTGGGGAAACGTCGGAAATGTCAAGCTCTGGTAAGGCTTCGGGGGCGGGTGCCTCAGCTTCCTCGGGGGCAGACGCAGCAGGATCAGAGGAATCGATCGCCGCGTCATTTGGCGCCGCTTCTGTAGGGGCCACTGCGGCATCTGGAGAAGTGGCACCGTCGGTCAAAATTTGGGAGGGTACGGCGGTGCCCCGATCGCTATCAATCTCAGCATCGCGATTGCGGCGAGATGACCTGGCGGCATTCCGACCACGACTCTCTGTCGATGCATCGGCATCGTCCGTCGCCATCCCACCAGCGGCACTTGCATCTTGCTCATCGCCGTTGCCAAAAAAGAAAAAGTCTCTTTCTGATCGCAATGAGTCTCCGTCAGCGGCGTTCAAGTCAAGCAGAGCACCACTTTCCTCTGTAGCGGGCTCAGATAGCTGCGGTAGATTCACCACGGGCGCCAATAGTCTTTGCCCCCGCGTCCATCCCCACCAGAGAATGGCGCCAACGGCTAGAAAAGCAATCGCGACGGCGATCGCCTCATCATTGTCACGCAGTGGCCCGGAGGGTGGCCTGTCATTTGATTCAGGGGGGGGCAGATTAACCATGATGCTG
>JBCCJU010000097.1:0-21419 GCA_039027715.1 Cyanobacteria bacterium P01_C01_bin.120 | reverse complement strand
GCCGGCAATCCACCTAGTACCAAGACAATTCCGAGAGTCCCTAATCCGTGCAACCACAGTAGACACTTGAGAGGGGCAAAACTCCGATGAGTTTCGATTTCGCTGGAGAACTGCTCCGGCTGCATACTAATTGCTCCGTCAAACACCACAATCGATAGACCTCAGCCATTGTAGCCCAGGCGGATCTCACCTGGCTTTAAAAGTCGTATTAAGTTGCCACCATCTCGACTCAAGTTAACCAACAGGTCACCGTTTATGGAGACGCCTTCTACTACTGCAGGGTGCCCACTTACGCTAATTTTCTTACCTCGGCAAGCGAGTTTTTGCTGATAAGCATCTATAAAACGTTGGTCTCCCTGCTGCTGCCAATAGTGAAACCCCTGCCAAATACCCCGCAGCACGATCGCCGCCAAGTCTTCCAAAGTGTTCACGCTGGCAATCGAGCCGTCCGGTAAAAGTTGACGAACCGAGCAGGCATTTTGCGGCAGCGGATTATCCCAGTTGAGTCCGACTCCGATAATGACCCACTGTAGGTGAGCCCCGGTTTCGGATTGTTCAATCATGCGGCTTTCGGTCAAAATGCCGCCGACTTTACGGCCTTGGCTCACCAAGTCATTGGGCCACTTGATTTGTATAGACACGCCTAAATTTTTCAGGCTGGTAGCAATGCCCCAAGCGCTGGTGAGGGTAAGCAGTTGCGCCTGCGCCAAAGGCAGCGCTGGTGCTAATACGAGGGACAGATAGAGTCCCCCCGGTGGCGATATCCAAGTGCGACCCCACTGTCCTTTTCCCGCCCTTTGCTGACGGGCAATCACCACTGTCCCAGCACCTTTGCCCTGCTCGACTAGCTGCCACGCCGTCTGATTGGTGGAAGACAACTCATCGTAGAGATGAATCTGAAACTGTGGGCGCAGCGCCGCCAGCTCAGGCAGCACTCCCAGTTGGCAGGCGGCCCGGCTCAAAGCATTGATTAGGTTTTGATAATCCATGGGCAAACGTCAGCAGACTTTTACTAAACGCACTAGCACTCGTCATCAATCAGGCTGGAGACCTTGAGGGAATCAAGCATTGTCACGTCCAGCTCAAGTTCATGAATTAGGAGTTGAAGCGCTGGCGGCCAAAGCATGACAAGTCTGGATAACGGCTCTTGAGGGCGAAGGGAAACCGGCAAGAACCGGCAGGCTGCGCGCCAAGAATAAGGAATTTATCTGTCGTAATCAACAGTACCGATAAATTCGTGAAAACTTGCCTTAATGACTGTGAAAGATATGGAAGAAATTCTCGAGGCGATGGCTCAATGGAAATTTTCGAAAGCATTGGCATTGGCTTGGGGCTGGGAGCGGCAGCGGGCTTCAGGACACTGATGCCCTTTTGGGTATTAAGTGCGATCGCCCTTTTTGGTCACGTGCCCCTGTCGGAAGAGTTGACCTGGTTAGGCACCTATCCGGCATTTATTACGCTGGCGATCGCCCTGACTATCGAAATTTTGGCCTATTCGATTCCCTGGCTCGATGCGGCGCTGGACGTAATTGCACTGCCCATCGCCACGATTGCCGGCACACTGCTGATGGCGCTGGCGGTGAATCAGTACGATCCTCTGCTGCAGTGGAGTTTGGCAATTATTGCCGGTGGTGGCACAGCAGCCACCACCCGTGGCTTGTCGAGCTTGACACGATTGATTTCAACGGCCACCACTGGCGGGCTCACTAACTTTATGGTGACGATCGCTGAAATCATCGGTGCCCTCAGCCTATCAATTCTGGCTTTGACCGCTCCACTTTTAATGATTGGAGTCGTTGTTGTCTTGATGGGAGCGCTAGTCTTGCTGTTTGCTCGGACTCGGCAGATTCGAGCTGAGGCGGCGGCGGCCAAATAACCTTAAGCGATTATCCGCGGCCATCTCTGAGATCAGCGATACCATAGGAGCGGCGATCGCTACGCTGCAAGCACGATCATCAGCCCTCTATGATTTAAGAAAAGTTATGCCTACTGTGCCGTTTGCCGCCAATTCATCCTCGTCAGATATTGATGTTTCAACGTTTGCACAACGCTATCAGGAAGGCTTGGAAGCCGTGCAGCTGATTGACGTGCGGGAGCCTTGGGAGCTGGAAAAGGCCGCGATTGCCGGCTTTACCAATTTACCGTTGAGTACTTTTGCTGAATGGGAATTGCTAATTCACCAACAGTTTGATGCCGAGACTGAAACGATTGTGATGTGTCACCACGGCATCCGCTCGGCTCAAATGTGCCAGTGGCTGTGCCAGCAAGGATTTACTCAAGTCAAAAATTTACTGGGCGGCATTGATGCCTATGCCATGCAAATCGATGCTTCGGTGCCGCAGTACTGATCCGCCACCATTCGATTCACCGACAATTCAGTTAATGTAAAGAGTTTTCTCATTTGGGCAAAAGCCGCCATTAATGCTGAAATGGGAACTTTTTTCTACGGTTCAACTCACTAAGCTGATGCCCGCGTTTTGATTCGCAATTGACAGCATACGACTATGGTGTTTCACAGACTGCTAGCTCTAGTCATCGTCACTAGCTGCGCGACCCTGCTGCGGATGGGGCTGGTGCCCTGGCTTAATCACCTGAATTCTCCGATGGAAGGCGATTTCTCCATATTTCTGGCCAATGCTGATACTTTAGTTGCGATGCATTCCGATCAGAGAACCGATCAGTCAGCAGCAGGATAGCCGGGAAACAAAATGCGCTCTTTCTGGCAGCATCGATGCCTACTTCATTCAAATAGACCCTGACTATGTTCATTAGAACCAAGCGTTAAACTCATTGCCAATGCTGACTACAGCGATGATCTTGTCGAGTATTGAGACGGGTATTGTTATTGCTTGAGAGGAGTTTACTGCTTTTTTTGCTGAAGGAAAATGAGCACAATTCCTGTTATGAGTAAAAGTGATAAGAGACCATACCAACCAAAGCGAAGATATGCGAAAGGGACGGCAATTATGAAACTGATAGCAATGCATACGATAACAATTTTTCTCCCTATGAAAGGGTTTTCAATCCATTCTTGAATAGACAAGCCAAAGCACAAAGGCACCATCATAATGGATGACATTGAGGATATCCAATCCTCTTGGATTGCTTCTACTATTGCAAAACTAATAAAGAAAATGCATAGTACTGGAAATAGATACTTCTTTCGCGTCATTTTGCTTAGTTTCATATAAATCACCTTATAAATATTGAAGCCTTCTGCAGTAATACACCGAGCGACCAACACTAGGGCGCATCATCAATTGAATCCAGAATACTTGCGGTGTAAGCACATCCGCGCCCGCTCCGCAAAACCAGCTAGGGGCTGAAATGTTTTCCACAAGGACTTGACCGCGACCGGATGACAGCCCCTGGTCAAGAGGACAGGGCTAATTCAATGTGATGAGATAAAAAATAAGCGTTAGGTGTCCCAGCACCCATGCCGTTGTTGCAATTAATCTCATAGATACCTTGCAGACCTTTCCCGATTATCGCTGTGTTCTGGGAGAGCGTCATCCGTTGTAAATCATTTTTGATCTTCATTTTTGCGGGACAAGGGGAAGCAGATTTTTCGTTTTTTACAATGAATCAGCATTACCACAGCGGACATTATCTGCTCCATAATCGCAGTGGCCTCAATCCTGACCTCTATTTCGACAAGGAAACCCGAAATGGTTGAACCGAGAGCTTTATCTGAGACGTTTGCAGCGTCTACCCAACTCTCTGAATCTGACTTTGCTGCGCTGGCTGCCGCCGGGTACAAAACCATTATCAACAATCGTCCTGACGGTGAGGAACCGGGGCAGTTGACTGCCGCCGCGGCGCGACAGCTTGCCCAAGAGCACGGGCTTAACTACGTCCACATTCCCGTCAAAATGCCAGAAATTTCGCCTACAGTGGTGGCGCAATTCCAGGCAGCGCTTGAGGAAAATCCAGGGCCAATCTTAGCCCACTGTAAATCGGGAACTCGCAGTTCACTCTTGTGGGCGATCGCCATGGCCAAACGAACCGACGCATCCATTGATGAACTCATACAGGGCGCCGCCCAAGCTGGATACGATCTGACTCGCTTCAGACCACTAATCGAGCAGTTGGCAAAGGCAGATTAAACGGGCGCAACCATTTTCTGATGAATGAGGTGAAGGCATGGCGAAACTAATCAAGCTGCCAGGCACTTCAGCAAAAAAGCACCCGCTATCAAAAACGAGTGCTTCACCACAATGGAACGGACAAACTTTTAGGATTCGATATCAATGGTTCTGAAGTTGGCGTCGTAGGCAGTAGAACGCTCGGCTTTAGCAGAGCGGCTGCGCTTGCTCATGCCATTTAAAAATACTTGGCTGAGTTCGGCGACCAACAGCGTGGCGATCGCCGCATCGTCAATCCAACCGATGATGGGAATAAAGTCGGGCGCAATGTCGATGGGAGAGACGAGATACAGTAGCGTGGCGCCAATCAAAACCCACCGATACTTGGGATGACGAATTGTCTGCTTATACCAGCTGTAAAAAGACTGAACTAAGTTTTCCATGTGCCGCATTGCCCATAAGTTTCATTATTTATCATGACGGAGAAGACTATTTATTTGCAGGGGTGAAACCTCACTGAATCGTGGGGAAAGCCGTATGCTGGCGGTTAGCGGCATCGCGGCTGCCCATAAGCTAGAAAAAGCGACGGCCAGACGTTATTTTTGCCCAGCGATTCTCTAAAATGTCGCATGACTCTCTAAAATTGGAATGCCTTAATTGTCGGCGAGGTCTAGAGTGTTTTAGACTGACGGCTCGTTCAAAATCAGGAGTGGGATTATCCCGGTCTGCAAATGCAAATCTCATCTGATAGCACCAAAACCGGGATGTAATTTAGATGAGAGGCTCTGATGAGATGCGATCGCCCTAAAGCCATTAGGATTTTTCCGGGGACATCAACGGTGTAAGTGAGGAGGTGCTTTATGAATATTGCAGAACTGTTTGCCCGTGGCGGCATTGCCATGTGGCCGCTGCTGTTTTTATCAGTTCTGGCATTGGGCACTATTATTGACCGCATTTGGTTTTGGTCGCGCATTTTGACCAAAGAGCGAGAAGTTTCTGGGCGTGTGTTGGAGGCGGCCCGCCGCGAGTGGTCTGCCGCAAGTGAAATTGCCCAGCGGGCCAACAAGTTACCCATGGGACGATTTTTACATTCGGCCCTGTCTCTAGATACGCCTGATCCCGAAGTGTTTCGTCTGGCCCTGGAAACCTCAGCCGACGAAGAATTGACGGTGATGCGCAAGGGAGAAAAGGTGTTGGAGGCGGTGATTGCCCTCGCCCCCATGTTGGGACTGTTGGGCACTGTCGTCGGTTTGATTAATTCTCTGGGCTCCATTCAGCTTTCTGATCTGGCCAGCGACAGCACGACCGGCACCGTGTTGGGCATCGGCGAAGCGTTAATTAGTACGGCCGGAGGTCTGGTGATTGCGATCGTCAGCTTGGCGTTTTATCGCTTATTTCAGGGCTTTGTGTTTGGTCAGGCCAAGGTTTTTCGTCAGTCAGGCAGTGAGCTAGAGCTGCTTTACCGTCAGGCTTGGTCGGCACAAGAGCGCTCCACCGAAATCCCAGAAAGTCCAGCAGCGGAGGTTGCAGCATCCCATGAAAATTGATTTGCTAGAGACGCCTTCGGAAGACGTCAGAATTGAAATTATTCCGCTGATTGACGTCATCTTTTGCATCCTGACATTCTTTATTTTGGCGGCGGTGGGGCTGACTCGGCAGCAGGCAATTGATCTGGATTTACCCAACGCCAACACCGGTAATCCATTGCCGCCTCAAGGTATTGGTGCAGAGGCTATTCAGCGCGAGCGGCTATATGTCAGCGTGGATGCGATCGGGCAGATTTACATCGACCAGCAGCCGGTCACCCTCGATTTGCTTTATGACGTCCTGCTGCAGCATCAGCAGGTGTCGCCCCAAGGATTGATTGTGCTGTATGCCTCGCGGGATGCTCGGTATGAAGATGTGATTCAGGTGCTCGATTTACTGCGCTCGGTGGGGGGCGATCGCGTTGCCCTGGCCACGCTTCCCGGCGAATCGAATGAGCCTCCGCTTCCCGGCGTCGAACCCCTGCCCGGACAACTGACGCCTAACGATGACTTGCTCGACGTCAGCCCGTTTCCCGCTCCGGATGACTCAGGCAGTGAAAATCTCGAATCGCCTGATGTTTTAAGGCCCTTACCGTCACAGCCGACAGAGTCGCTTGAGCCCGAAACCACACCTGGACCCGAGACCACAGAAGAGTAAAGGGCTGGCGAACATTTTTTTGCCGCCTGCTGGCGCTCATACCTTAGCTCACGGGCGACGTGTAGGGATGCATCAGTAACATCAGCGATCGCCCACCCACTACCAGGGTATCGCCGACAATTTCCGGTGGTGGCTCAATAAACCCCTGAGTCATTTTAGTGTCGAGAATGACTTGCCAAGGGCGATCGCTGAGATTTTCTGGAATGGCAAACACCTGTGATTCTGCCTGGGCATTAAACAGGACCAAAAAGCTGTCATCAACAACGCGGTTGCCTTGGCGATCGGGACTGGGAATTTCTTCACCATTTAAGAATACGCCAATGGTTTTGGCCTCGGCTTCTTGCCAGTCTTCATCGCTAACTTCCGTTCCGTCGGTGTTGAACCAGCCAATGTCACTGATGCCGGAACCGTGAATTTCGCGACCCTGAAACCAGTTGCGGCGGCGAAAGACTGGGTGCGCTTGGCGAAAGGTGATCAGGCGCTGCACAAAGGCCAGAGAATCTTGCTGGTCGGGTTGCAGTTGCCAGTCCAGCCACGCTAGTTCATTGTCCTGGCAGTAGGTATTGTTGTTGCCCTGCTGCGATCGCCCAAATTCGTCTCCCCCCAGCAGCATGGGCACTCCTTGCGAGAGGAGCAGCGTAGCGAGAAAATTACGCTGCTGCCGCGAGCGAATTTCCAACACCACGGGATCATTCGTGTCACCCTCAGTGCCGCAGTTCCAAGAGCGGTTATAGCTTTCGCCATCGCGATTGCCTTCACCATTAGCCTCATTGTGCTTCTCGTTGTAGCTAACCAAATCGCGCAGCGTGAAGCCGTCGTGACAGGTAATGAAATTAATACTGGCGTGGGGGCGCTTGCCGTTAGATTCGTACAGATCCGAGCTGCCCGTTAGGCGAAAGGCAAATTCCCCCAGCCGGCAGTGAGCCTCGCGCCAAAAGTCGCGCATTGAGTCGCGATATTTGCCATTCCATTCGGACCACAACAGCGGAAAATTGCCCACCTGATAGCCGCCTTCACCGATGTCCCAGGGTTCGGCAATCAGTTTGGTTTTGGAGAGTACGGGATCTTGGTGAATAATGTCGAAAAAGGCTGCCAGGCTATTGACTTCATATAGTTCGCGAGCCAATGCCGAGGCCAAGTCAAACCGAAAACCGTCCACGTGCATTTCTTGCACCCAATACCGCAGGCTATCCATGATTAGCTTGAGCACTTGGGGATGGCAAACGTTCAGCGAGTTGCCGCAGCCGGTAAAGTCCATATAGTAGCGGGGCAACTCTTCCACCAGGCGGTAGTAAGCCTGGTTGTCAATGCCGCGAAAAGCCATGGTGGGGCCGAAGTGATTGCCTTCGCCAGTGTGGTTGTACACCACGTCAAGGATGACTTCGATGCCTTCACGGTGCAGGGCTTTGACCATTTCTTTGAATTCGCGCACCTGTTCGCCGTTGCGGCCTGAAGCGCTGTACTCAGAATAAGGAGCCAAGTAGCCAATGGAGTCGTAGCCCCAATAGTTACGCAAACTGGCACTGACTAAATGTCCGGGATAAGCGGTGAAGTGGTGTACCGGCAGCAGCTCGATCGCCGTGACGCCCAAGGTTTTTAGATGGGCCACGATCGCCGGGTGGCCCACGCCGGCGTAGGTGCCCCGGAGCTCTTCTGACAGGTCAGGGTGCTGTTGAGTCAGCCCTTTGACATGGGCCTCGTAGATGACGGTTTTGTGCCACGCCGTTTGGGGATAGCGATCGTCTTCCCAATCAAAGTGAGAATCGACCACGACGCAGTGGGGAATTAAGTCGGCGCTGTCCAGTTCGGAATACTCTAAGTCGCGATCGCTATTGTCCAGTTCGTTAATGGGATAGCTAAACAGGCCCGCACCGTGTTGAATATCCCCGGCGATCGCCTGAGCATAGGGATCAATCAGCAGCTTATTGCGGTTAAAGCGCTGTCCTGTTTCGGGATCATGAAGTCCCTCGACGCGATAGGCATAGTGCTGCCCCGGCTCAATGTTCGGTAAATAACCGTGCCAAACGTAGTTGCTGCACTCTGGCAGCTTGATTTGAGTTTCCTGACCGTGCTGATCAAACAGACATAAATAAACCGCAGTCGCGTTTTCGGAAAAGAGGGCAAAATTGGTTCCCTTGCCGTCCCAAGTTGCGCCCAACGGTTGGGGACCTCCGGGCCAAATAGTGTGAGTCATAAATACATGAGAATGGCGGCAAGCGTGAACGCCCTGATTGTAGCGGCTTGTGGAACTGGGGAGTAAGACTAAATCAGACAATTTACGAATTTGCCAGATCAGGATTGCCGGGGCGCAGGCTATCCACATAGAGACCCTGATGCGGTATGCGATCGCACAAGGTGGAATACAAACTACATGACGTCATCATCTTGTCATGCAGTTTCAGTTTTGAAATGTCTCAGATGCGCATTCGTCTAGTGCAGTGCATAGCTCAGCCAGCTTCGAGAAATATCAACTCTGATGTGGGACATTCCAAAACTAAAACTGTTATTGGTTCTGTATTAGTCAGTCCCCATGCCTGCCTGATTCCCACTGGTATGTTTGGCTGGTGCTAAATATACCAGTGGATGCATCCATGCAAAAGTTACGGTTTTGAATTTCTGGCATGAAATTGAACTATATCGCCTGCTAGTTATACTCTGGAACCCTTGATTTTTAGTTCAGCAAGTGTCTTGAAACTGCCTTGAAATGGAGGAATAGTTGTCTAATCGCATTAAATGCGCCTGCTGAGCCAGATACTACTCTTGGTCTGCAGCCTATGATTTTAATCACTGAAAAATCTTCAGCACAAAGCTTTTAATTACAAGCCGTAGGTTTCTGTTCAAATGTCCCCGCTGGGCCAACATGACTTAGCCAACCGATAAGCGCCTCTGAAGATTTGGCATACACACATCTTCGGGCCACTCAAGGCAAACCTGCACATAAAACAGTCTCGATTGAGTCTCAGACTACACAGAAATTTGATTTTTAGAGGCGCCCCAAGCTTGAGTAGATAAGGCTGAGGAAAGGTGGTCATTGACGTTCCATCAAGCTACTGAGCAAGCTCCCCAGTTTTCTCTGATTGATTCCATTTTCTCTATTACGATTTTCTCTCAAGAAATTCACACTTATTTAACATGTTTGGCGGACAATAGCGAACATTAAATGAGAAGAACACAGCTTACTAAACTTACAAACAAGTATCCATACGGCTGCGTCCGTTGATGGCCAGCTCAGAGCCGTGTTATCTGATTGTGGTTCCCCATAGAGCGACATTGTGAAGACTATTTTGGTCATTGAGGACGACGAGAACTTAAGCGAAACGCTTCAGCTTTACATTCAAAGAGAGCGCTGGCGGTGTCTTCTGACTCACAGCGCTGAAGCGGGCTTTTCTCAAATTGAGCGCTGCCACCCCGATCTTGTGGTGCTAGACGTGATGTTGCCGGATGCGAATGGGTTTGAGGTTTGCCAGCAGCTCCGGCAGAAAGAATGCTTTATTCCCATTTTGATGCTGACATCGCGGGGGGAAGAGCGCGATCGCATTCGCGGCCTGTCTGCGGGGGCAGACGATTACCTAACGAAGCCCTTCAGCGCTAAAGAGCTGATTGCTCGGCTAAGCGCACTGCTGAGACGTTCATATACTGCCGGTTATCGTGACATCGGCCATCACAGCGGCCTGACGATTGAGGGCGATCGCCGCATGGCTTTTCTCAATGGTGAGCCGCTGGATCTGCGCGGCAAAGAGTTTGATTTGCTCAGTCAGCTGGCGGCGGTGCCAGGGCGCGCCTACTCAAGAGAAGAGCTGCTAGAGCGCATCTGGGGAATAGACTACGAGGGCGATACCCGCATTGTGGATGTGTATGTGCGTAAGCTGCGGGCCAAGGTTGAGGTGGATGCCTCCCGGCCCGACTACATCCAGACGGTGTGGGGGGTGGGCTATCGGTTTAACGCGCTAGACACATGAGACGACGGATAAAATGGTACAGCGTCTCCACGCGGCTGAGCCTGATTTTGTTGGGGCTGACTGCCGGGAGTCTGGTTGGCTTGGGCCTGGTTCTAGATAGCGCCCTGAGACGCTTTTTTGTTGAAGACGCCAGAATGCAGCTGACGCGGAGTGCGGATGTGTTTCGCGAGGCGGCTTCCCTCACGTGGGACGATGCCGAGATGCTGCAGCATCTCAGTAGCCTGACTGCGCAAGAAGGCATGGTGCAAACGCTGATTTTTGATGCCGACGGTCAGGAGCGAATTCGAGGAGAAGATTTTCACGGGGCCGGGATCGTCGCGCTGCCCGCTGACCTGATTCAAAATACGCTGGCAGAGGGTCCGCAGGCTGGGCAGTTTCGGGTTCCTAACGATTCGATCTTCCCCCAGTGGCTGTATGCAACTGCGCCGGTTTTCTTAGAAGAGACCGCGCAGCCTGTAGGTGCAATCTATGTAGCGATGCCGCTGCGCCAGCCAAGGGCATTTGCGCGGCAGGTCAACAACAGAGTTATTACGATTGCTGTCATTGCCACGGGCACTAGCGCGATCGCGGCTCTTTTTCTCTCGCGCAGTATTACTCACCCGCTGTTTCTGCTGCGTAGTCAGGCCATGAAGCTGCGGGCCGGAGACTATACTGCCCGGTCACAGATTCGTGGCAAAGATGAGCTGGCCGAACTGGGCACCCTGCTCAACGACATGGCCGCTCGGCTGGCGCAGACGCTGCAGTCACTCCAGGAACAGGAAGCGGCGAGGAGAGAACTGGTGGCAAATGTCTCCCACGATCTGCGCACGCCGCTAGCCAGTCTGCGGCTAGAGATAGAGGCCGTACTGGATGGACTGGTGACGGGCGAACAGGCCCGAGAATATCTACAGCGGGCCAACCGCGAAACAGATTTTTTAACTCAGCTGGTGGAACAGCTGTTGTTCTTAGCAGAAGCTGAAGCGGGCACCTTACAGATGGAGTCTCGGGCGGCCTCGGCGGTTGCGATCGCACAGGAGTGCCTGTCGCGCATGGAGCCCACGGCGGCCAGCGCTGGGACCACACTGCACTTAACCACAGCCGAAAACCTCCCCAAAGTTTGGGTTGACCCGGCGCTAATTGGGGCGGTGGTGCTAAACCTGCTAGATAACGCAGTGAAGTATGCGCCGTCTAAGGAAGGAATTGTTGTTGAGGTCAGGTCGCCGGTCACCCACAAGGGCGCACGCTACGTCCCGCTCGTCGTCCGTGACCACGGGCCGGGGATGGAGCCTGCGGTATTGGAGCAGATAACAAAGCGATTTTACCGGGCAAACCAGGCGCGACCCAAGGGAAGTTTGGGCTTGGGGATGGCGATCGCCCAGCAGGTCTGCACCATGCAGAACGCCATCTTACAGATTCAAAGCGAGCCGGGGAAGGGGACCCGCATCACCTTACTGTTGCCGGTGGCTACCTCCCAAGAGGGAGACATAATTTCTGAATGATTGATGTTCTGGGGCAAACATTCAATCGCCAAGCTCTCCACCGCCATGGATGGCATCTTGGACAAAGCCAGTGTGGAAGCTGTACGGATTGCTAGGCGACGGCATTGAGACGTTGTTAAGGCGTTCAAGCTGCTCATCGGTCAGTTCCAGGTCGAGGGCGGCGAGGTTGCTCTCGACCTGAGAAACTTTGGATGCACCCGTGACGATACCAGTCAGTCCAGGCTGATGCAGCATCCATGCGAGGGCAACCTGCGCCGGTGTAGCTTCAAGTTCGGTCGAGATGGACTTGAGCGTTTCGAGCGTACTCTGCGACTGCCCACTGAAAGCATCAACGAATGGGTCGGTGACGAAGCTCTTCGTAATGCGGCCTTGCCCCTTGATCTCGCGGTTGACAGCGTCGATCTCATAGCGCCCGGTGAGCAATCCGTTCGCGAGGGGGCTCCAGGCCAAAACCCCGAGACCCGTTCGCAGCGCATAGGGGATGAACTCCCTTTCAATCGTCCGTTCGAGTAGGTTGTACTCCATTTGGATTGCGGCGATCGACTCCCAGCCGTGCCAACGGCCCAAGACGCTGGCCTCACCGAGATACCAGCCAGGGAAGTTGCTTAGCCCAACGTAGCGTGTCTTTCCAGAGCGCACGAGTTGGTCAAAAGTCGACATCAACTCCTCGACCGGCGTCACCGTGTCCCAGTGGTGAGCGTAGAACAGGTCGACGTAGTCGGTATTAAGTCGGCGGAGCGAACCTTCGAGGGAGTTGATCAGGTTTTTGCGGCTATTGCCTCCACCATTGAGATCATCAGGGTCAGTGTTCATCGTTGCCTTGGTCGCAATGACGACGCGATCGCGATGGCCACGATTCCGGAGAAAATCGCCGGTCCACGCCTCAGATTCACCACCCTGGTATGTGTCTGCCGTGTCGATGTGATTCATTCCGCCGTCCAAGAAGCGATTGAAGATCGCTTCGGCGTCGGTCTTCTCGATGCTCCAGCCCTCGCCCCACTTAGAGCCGAAGGTTCCCACGCCAAAGGCAAGTGGCGAGACCTTGAGCCCCGTGC
The DNA here is from genome assembly GCA_039027715.1 of Cyanobacteria bacterium P01_C01_bin.120. Lineage (GTDB taxonomy): Bacteria > Cyanobacteriota > Cyanobacteriia > Phormidesmidales > Phormidesmidaceae > Halomicronema. The sequence continues at coordinate 8,658 of JBCCJU010000097.1, read as the reverse complement.
GACCGAGTGTTCTTGGCGGGTGCAGCATGTTGGTATCCTACCGAATCAACTAGCAGAAGAGTGATCGTCGTGACTGGAATATTCAAAGCCAAATCACCTCGGCACAGTTTAACCCCTATCTAGAGGCTGCACTGTTCATGGTCCGTGACCACGGGCCGGGTATGGAGCCTGCCGTGCTGGAGCAGGTGACCCAGCGATTTTATCGAGCCAATAAGGCGCGACCCAAGGGAAGTTTGGGCTTAGGAATGGCGATCGCTCGGCAGGTCCACACCATGCAGAACGCTACTTTACAGATTCAAAGCGAGTCGGGTGAGGGGAGCCGCATCACCTTGCTTCTGCCAGTTCATATCTCCCAAAAGAGAGATATGAATTCTTAATAATCTATGTCTTTGGGCAGATAACGTGAGATTTCTATGGTTTGGATAGCTCAAGTTCACATTTTTTTAACATTTGCGGCTCACCATGTCTGAGTACCGGGATTGAGCTAAGAGCTTTTTCCAACTAACCCTAGAGAACCCCATGAAATTTTCAATCTTGTTCCAGCGATTCAGCAGGCTAGCAGGCTTTGCCGCTGTTTTACTTGTTGTGCCGGTAGCGGTTGCTTGCACCAGCGAGGCCCCCGATGCAGCGTCTGAAACGACCGCTGAAACAGCCTCTGAGCCCACTGACGGCGAAGAAACGGCAGCGGCTCCTGATGCCGCTTCAGGCACGATTGTTGATGTTGCCGTCGCCAATGGTTCTTTCGAAACGCTGGTTGCCGCCGTGCAGGCAGCTGACCTAGCAGGAACGCTCAGTGCAGAAGGCCCGTACACGGTCTTTGCCCCCACTGACGACGCCTTTGCCGCTCTGCCCGAGGGCGTGCTAGACGCACTGCTGCTGCCCGAGAACAAAGACACGCTGACTCAGATCTTGGCTTACCACGTTGTTCCAGCTGAGGTACCCGCCAGCGCAGTAGAAACCGGGGCCGTTGCATCGGTTGCGGGCGAAGATCTAAACCTGGTTGCAGACGGCAGTGGCGTTATGGTCAACGAGGCCACCGTCGTCACGGCTGATGTGATGGCGAGCAACGGCGTTATCCACGTGATTGATTCGGTACTGCTTCCTCCCTCGCTCGATTTGTCAGCGCTCTAAGCCTGAATAACAAAAGGTCCCAGCGCGTTGAATTGGCTGCTGGGGCCAAAGTGAAGCTGTAATCGAAAGGTTTTGCATGAGCGGTGTATATAGACCATCAAGACCATCAGCGTTCAATCGCACGCTCTCATCCGTTGTCCTTTTAAGCCTTGTAGCGTCCTGCGCTCCGGTGTCTCGCTCTGCTGATAGCGCGGGAGCTGTTGTATCCGCCGCTTCGCGTGACACTTTGCCGGACACAGTGCCGGTTGAATCGCAGGCAGACGACACGGCTCAGTGCCAGCGGATAACTGACTTTGACACGTCAGAGGAAAACGAGAGCTGGGCTATTGTCAATGACAACATTATGGGCGGGCAGTCGCTGGGCGGGCCAGCGTTTGACGGCTCTGTAATGACCTTTTCGGGCTACATCAACACCAACGGCGGCGGATTCTCTTCTGTACGAAAAGCGCTTGAGCCTGGCGTTCTGGAACCCTACAGCAAAGTTGTTCTACGGGTTAGACCCGACGGGCGAGCCTACAGAGTTATTCTGGAAGACCGTCTCGAAACGAGATCGTCACCAACGGTGCATCGAAAGAATATCGAATTTGGTCCAGCGGGCGAGTGGCAGACGGTTTCTGTTGCCTTTGACCAGCTGCAGCCCTCAGTCTTTGGCGACCCGGTTGAGGCTCCACGCTTCCGTAAAGATCTGGCCTCTCGCCTTGGCATCATGCTGAACGATGTGGGAGATGGCCCCTTTCAGCTTGAGATTGATTGGATTGATCTGTGCGCGTGACGCCTCAGCTGTATACGAAAGTCTTCTAATCCTTTACTCCTATGTCTCACTCTTCCGCGCCAGGTATGAATTCGGGTACTGGCGGATCGGTCACCGATGACGGCAATCAAGGCCCAGCAGAACAGCAGGAGAAACGTCAAAAACCCTCTGTCTGGTGGCTGTTACTGGCCGCAGGGCTAGTGACGGGTGGGCTACTGTGGTTCACGTTAAGGGGTCGCTCTTCTTCAGGGCCGTCTGAGCCGCAGCCGGTTTCGGTGGAGCTGCAGCGGGTACAAGAAAGCACAGTTGAGGAGAGTTCTGAATTTGTCGGCCAGCTAGAGGCGCAGCAGGGGACTGTTTTACAGGCCGAAACCGAAGGCCGCATCACGCAGATTTTTGTGTCGTCTGGCGATCGCGTCGCAGTCGGTGAACCGATCGCGCAGCTCAGCCCGGATCGGTCCCAGGCCGAATATCGCGGGGCGCTCGCGGATGTGCGGGCTGCTCAGGCGGGGCGAGGTAATGCGATCGCACAGCTCGAAGTGGCCCAGGCGGACCAAATTAGCGCTGAGGCGGAGGTCGCCCTGCAGCTCAAAGAAATTGAACGGACGCAGATGCTTGTGTCGCGTGGGGCGTTGGAACAGCGGCAGCTCGACCGGGTGCAGCGCGACATTGACTCTGCCCAGGCCGACCTGAACGCAGCAATTAAGCGAGTAGAGGCCGCTCGGACTCAGCTCAACCAAACAGAGGCCGATGTCGCCCGTTCCCAGGCTGACGCGAATGCTATCCAAGAAGACTTGGCCGACACGCTGGTAGTGGCCCCCATCGACGGTCAGGTGGGTGAGCTGTCTGTGAAGCTGGGTGACTATGTTACAACCAGTGTGGTGCTGACGAGCATCGTGCAAAACGACACGCTTGATTTGGAATTGGCGATTCCGGTGGAGCGGCGCGGCGACCTGCGACTAGGGATGCCGGTGGAGCTGCTGAGTGAAGACGACCAGCAGCCGATGAACACCGGCAGCCTCAGCTTTGTCTCTCCTCAGACGCGGGAGAGCAGCCAGCTGGTACAGGTGGAGGCGACCTTTGAGAACTCAAGCGGCCAGCTCCAGGACGCCCAGCGAATGCGATCGCGAATTATCTGGTCCACACGCTCAGGAGTCTTGGTGCCGACGGATGCCATCTCTCGCATCGGTGGCGCAACGTTTGTGTTTGTTGCCGTACCGGGTGAGGCCAACGAGGCCGGTGAGCAACCGCTAATTGCAGAGCAGCGGAGCGTGACGCTGGGGGCGATTCAAGACAATCAGTACCAGATAGAAGATGGCCTAGAGCCCGGTGAGCGCATTGTGGTTTCGGGCCTGTTGAACGTGTCCGATGGCGCAACGATTACGACGGCGGCTGGGTCCGCAAACAGGCCCGGCGATACGACAGCCCAAGCAGACGAGGCGGGCGACGGCTAGATTTTGCGGCTTTGAACAAATGATTCGCCCTGTTGTTTATTGCGATCGCAATGGCTGACTTCTTCATTAAGCGCCCCGTTTTTACCATCGCTGTAGCGCTCATTATTGTGCTGATCGGCGGCATCAGCATTCCGACGCTGCCCCTGGCCCAGTTCCCTGACATTGCCCCCACCCAGGTTAACGTCACCGCCAACTTCAGTGGCGCATCGACCACCACCGTAGAAGATGGTGTCACCTCCATCATTGAACGGGAGATTAACGGCGTCCAGGGGGTGCGGGCGATCTCTTCTTCCAGCAGCAACAGCGGCACTAGCTCCATCTCCGTTACCTTCGATGCCAGCCGCGATCAGGACATTGCCGCCGTTGATATCCAAAATCGAGTCTCGGCGGCTGAACCGCGATTACCCGCAGACGTCACCCGCACGGGCATCACCGTTGCGAGTCAGTCCGGCAGCCTGCTACTGGGCTTTGGGCTGTTCTCAGACAGCGACGAATACGACAGCACCTTTTTGAGTAACTACGCTGACCTGTTCCTGGTCGATGCCCTCAAGCGCATTGACGGCGTCGAAGATGCGCGCATTTTTGGCGAGCGTCGCTACGCCATGCGGCTGTGGCTCGACCCTGACCGACTCGCCAGCCGTGGCCTCACCAGCGAAGATGTTGCAACCGCCATTCGCCAACAGAACATTCAAGTGGCCGCCGGGCGGCTCGGTCAACAGCCCGCTGAACCGGGCCAACAGTATCAAATTGACCTAGAGGCCGTCAGCCGCCTGGAAAGCGTATCTGACTTTGAAAACATCACGATTTCCACCGACGAGGCAGGCTCCCTGGTTAAGGTGCGAGACGTGGCCCGGGTGGAGCTGGGTGCCCAGGACTACAGCTCGTTCCTGCGCTACAACGGCATCGAGGCGTCGGGCATCGGCATCGTTCAGGTGCCGGGCAGCAACGCCCTAGAGGTCTCCAGACTCGCCAGAGCCGAGATGCAGCGACTCTCGGAAAAGTTTCCCCCTGGGATGACCTACGATGTGGGCTTCGACACCACCGAGTATGTCAATGCCTCACTATCTCAGGTCTCTTGGGCGCTAATTCAGTCCATTGGTCTAGTGGTTCTGGTGATCTTCGTCTTTCTGCAAGACTGGCGCACCGCCCTTGTTCCGGCGATATCGATTCCAGTTTCGCTGGTGGGCACCTTTGCATTTATTAAGGTATTTGGCTTCTCGATCAACAGTCTGACCTTATTTGGGCTGATCTTAGCGACGGGCATCGTCGTGGATGATGCCATTGTCGTTGTCGAAGATGTCACCGCCAAAATCCAGTCAGAGGGGCTAAAGCCGCGCCGTGCAGCCATTGTCGCCATGCGTGAGCTGGCAGGCGCAGTCATCGCCACATCTTTGGTCCTGATGGCAGTGTTTGTTCCGGTCGCCTTTTTCCCCGGCACAACCGGAGCCCTCTATCGACAGTTTGCACTCACGATCGCCTTTGCCGTTGCCGTCTCCACGTTTAATGCAATTACGCTGACGCCCATGCTGTGCGGGCTGCTGCTGCGCCACCAACCCCAAGCTGACGGCTGGCTCGGCCAGCTATTTGGCACATTTAACCAGGGGCTCACCTGGGTTGAAGACCGCTACGAGCGATCGCTGCGGTGGCTGGCGGGCCTCAAGTATTGGGTGATTGGCGGCTTTGTCGTTCTGTTGTTTTTTACGGGATGGCTGTACACGTCCGTTCCCTCCGCCTTTTTACCGCAAGAAGATCAGGGGGAATTTACCACCATTATTCAAGGGCCAGAAGGCGTTTCCCTCACCTACACCAGCGACGTCATGGCCCAGGCTGAAGAGATTTTGCTAGCTCAGCCTGAAATTCGTACCACCTTTGCCATTGGGGGCTTCAGCTTTGGGGGCAGTGCGGCGAATAGCGGGGTAATTTTTGTCACCTTAAATCCTTGGGGCGATCGCGATCGCAGCGCCATGCAGATGGTCAACGACCTCAGTGGCGAGCTAGGCAGCGTTACCGATGCCCAAATCTTTGCGGTTGTGCCACCGTCGATCCAGGGGCTAGGTTCTGTTGGCGGCTTCACCTTTCAGCTGCAAGACCAACGGGGCCTAGATCTGAGCCAATTCGTCCGCTATAAAGACGACTTAGTCAGTGCCGCCAACCAGCACCCCAAACTACAACAGGTCTTTAGCACCTACGCAGCCAGCACCCCCAAGATCGATATCGAAGTCAATAGAGAGCGGGCAGCCTCTCTACAGGTCTCTCCTGACCAAGTGTTTGCGGCCTTGCAGTCTTACATGGGCGGGCAGTTTGTCAACGAATTCAACCTCGTTAGACGGACATATCGGGTCTATATCCAGGCCGACCGGCAGTTTAGAGGCGAGCCAGAAGACATTAACAAAATCTATGTGCGCTCTGAGTTAGGGGAGATGATTCCCTTAGGTAATCTGGTAACCCAGACGCCATCCGTCGGCGCACAGACGATCAACCACTACAATCTTTTCCGCTCCATTGAGATTACCGGGTCGCCCGCTGATGGGGCCAGTTCTGGGGAGGCGCTGACGGCGATGGAAGAAGTCGCCGCAGAGGTGCTGCCCCCCAGCCTAGGCTACGAATGGTCCGGAGCCTCTTTAGAAGAGAAAACCTCCGGCGGGCAGGCCCCCTACATCTTTGGCTTTGGTTTGGTGCTGGTTTTTCTGGTATTGGCGGCCCAGTACGAGAGTTTTACCGACCCGACCATTATCATGCTGTCGGTGCCGCTGGCGGTGATGGGCGCACTGCTGGCCCAGTCTTTGCGTGGCTTGTCAAACGATGTGTACTGCCAGATTGGGCTGGTCATGCTGATTGGCCTGTCTAGCAAAAACGCCATTTTGATTGTGGAATTTGCCAACCAAAAGCGAGAAGCAGAGGGAATCTCGCTCACAAAAGCGGTGCTGACAGCGGCGAAGCAGCGGATGCGGCCCATCATCATGACGTCGATTTCGACGCTGAGCAGCATCTTTCCACTGGTTATCGCCACCGGGGCGGGCGCAGGCAGCCGCCAATCTCTGGGCACAGCCGTCTTTGGCGGTATGCTGGTCGCCACCTTTTTAAGCCTGTTTGTTGTTCCCGTTCTTTACATGGTCATCAAGCCCCTCGTGGCAGACCTGATGCCCGAGGCTGAGGACGAGGAAGACCGTTTGCCCCCTGGCAAGCAGATGATGAATGGTGGCAAACGCCGCAAGCCACAAAGCGACTCGCTGGATGCTCAGCCAGCGGGTCAGCAGAATGGCCAATTGGTCGGCAAGTAAAACTTACAGCATTCCGAAAGAATACTAAAATTCAGGAAAGGTTGATACCAGTAATAGGCCCCAGAGTAGTGAAGCTGATATTTCGGCTCATTTGGTTCACTCATACGGTTTTAGTTTTGAAATGTCCCACATGGTTGTTAGTGGGGATTCACCTTGCTCATCCCAATTTAGTTTTGGGATGCCCCATATCAGGCTGCCTGCCCAAACATACCTTTCCAGGAAAAAGCTTTCCATAAGCTATGGCTTAGGGTTAATGAGCGCAGAGCGCTCGCCTTAGCTGCCGCAGTGGATGAGACAACGCTTGCTATAACTCATCGAGGTCTAACCAGACGCGATTGGACAGCCGTCCTTTCAAAATTGCCCACAATTGCTCAATCGGATTCAACTCTGGGCTGTAAGGTGGCTAACAATAAAAGGCGACATTCGGTGGTATTTACAAATCAGTGGCTTGACGGACAGCACTTTGATCCAGTTGGATGACGTGCATCTCATCGGGGTTGGAATCCTCGCGGGCAAAGGCCGCCAAGACCCCGCCAAAGCACTGATGGTCAAACCGAGAATATTTCCAAAAGAAGGACTCGCCAGTGAGCAATTCCACAAAGCCATAGAGCCGGACCCACTCAAAATGCCAATGTTGCAAGGCAATCGGAGCGACCTCTCGGGTGGTGATGCGACAGTGGTAGATGGGCTTTAGCCCAAAGCGACTTTCATCTTCTACCCAATAACAGATATGCAAGTCGGGAGCAATTTGTACCGCTGAGCGTAACTTCCAGGAAAGTCTTTCTGAGAATGTCGCCACGGCTGCTGAATTTTGCTGAACATGGCTAGGGCGGGGCGTTTTTAATTTCGCTGTCTAACCCAGCGGTAGACCACCCAATAGTTCACCCGAAGGCCACATTCTGAGGCAAGCCAGATAAGAGTTGGCAAACCCGAGTGATTGGATTAATCAAGCTTTGAGCTTGGTTTGTGTCCAAAGTAGAATTCCAGCAGGGCGACCTCCTCCGTGATGAATCGTCAGCAGTCCTTGCAGCCTTTCGCATTGATACTGACCAAGCCAACGCTGTACCGTTTTACGGCTATAGCCGAGGAGACTTGATGCGTGGGGAAACAGCAGCGCTGTTTTTGAGGAGCTACAACGCCTGAACTCGAGTCCGTTGCTGGGAAGGTTGATATTGCTTCATTAAATAGAACAGCATTGAGGCATCTTCTCGAATCTCAATTTTGCCAGTTTTGCCCGTCATCCCTGACCCGAGACAATGTCTCCAAGGTGTGTGGGACATTTCAAAGCTAAAACCGTATCAGACCATGCAAAATCGTGGACGCTAATCGAATTCAGCGCCGGAAGACCTGACCCTGCTTATGAGCAATGTCAGGAAATTAGGTCATTTGGCGCTTGATTAACTGTCCAAATAGACCGCCTGCTGTTGCAAGTTCGTCGAAGCTGCCCTGCTGTATAAGGCGACCGGCCTCAACAACGTAGATGCGATCAGCGTTGCGGATGGTGCTGAGGCGGTGGGCGATGACGACGCGGGTGACGTTAAGGCGATCGAGGCTGTCGGTGACGATCTTTTGCGTGCGGTTGTCAAGGGCGCTGGTGGCCTCGTCCATCAGCATGATCTTGGGCTTCACGGCCAGGGCGCGGGCAATCAGCAGGCGCTGCCGCTGACCGCCGGAAAGATTGGTGCCCCCTTCGCTGACCACCGTGTGCATTTGCATGGGCATGGCGCGCAGATCGTCGGCAAGACCAGCTTTTTCGGCGGCGTCCCAGGCATCTTCCAGGGAAATGAGAGCGCCGCCCGCTAGATTTTCAAAAATCGATCCGGCGCTGAGGCGGCTAGTTTGCAGCACGACGCCGAACTGACGGCGCACGGCAACCACATCTAGCCCCGATAAATCTTGGCCGTCATAATAAACGTTGCCCTTTTCCGGGGTGTCGAAACCAAGCAGCAGCCGCATCGCCGTGGATTTGCCGGAGCCCGAAGGACCCACGAGCGCAATGAATTCGCCGGGTTGGGCCGCAAAGCTGAGCTCGTCAAGAATT
>JBCCJU010000096.1:0-21563 GCA_039027715.1 Cyanobacteria bacterium P01_C01_bin.120 | reverse complement strand
GGCCACTGCTTGGGGCGGAAAGTTGGCGATCGCGGCCTCAGCTGATTCTGTCTGACTCGCCGGAATTGTTGATGGCATGGTCGATTCACGGGTCATCTGCGCATCAGATAACGGCACTGTTGTTGGACAGCCCCCTAAACTCATCGTCCCAGACACAAAAACTGCCCACCCTACTTTTGACCACGAAAAAAATATCTGCATCTGATGATTCCTTTACCCTGCCTTGGCCCCTCTTTTTCCCACTGTTCAACCCTGGCTCATGACCATGTCGTTTCTACGTAAATTTTGACATCATTGTCGTGCCTAAAGTTACAGTTTAATAAGGTTGTGTAAGTGCTCGCCAGTATCGACACATTCATTGTCCGACACCAGATAAATTGAGCACTGAATCAACCGGCTATTTCACGATTTCATCAAAAAGCCTTAAAGCTATGGCGATGTTATCCGGCCAAACACCAGAGTTGAAGACTGGTGCCAATGTGGAGGAAAATACCGTTCGGATAGCTTTGATTTGGCTAATAGGGAAAAGCCCTTTAAAGCCTCTCCACGGCTGAGCAACTACCCTACAAACCCAGTTCTGGCTTAATACCGCTGATTACGCAGGGTTGTCTAATCGTTAGCAATACTTAACCGCAGCGTCGTCATTGCAGCTGGCATCACTGAGAAAGCACTCAAAGATCACCGTTAAGGATTGAAGAGTCAATTGACTTAAGTATCTATTACTTTTAGCACAGCTATCCATCCGGAATTAAAGATGTTTGAAGAAATTTGCAACCCTTGTAGAGACCATCATCCTTGATTGATTGGTGACTCGGCAGCCAGAATCCCAGCTTCCGGTTGAGAAATCGTGATCGCAGCATATGCCTTGCAATGGCCGCAATCTGGCAAAGCTCCCAACGCGCGGCCATTGACTCCGACACGGCTGAGCCAATATGCTTCGGCTCCAATTGATCGGGCCTTCGGCAAGTAAAGACGGTGTTCCCAACAACTCCTCTGTGTCTAATTGACCGTCAGCTCTGTGCCCCACTGCTGAAGTTGTCTGGCTAGAGCCGGCGGCAGCGCCTGCCCCAACTGACCGGCCGCACAACCCAGCTCCGTCCCCTGATCAGCCAAATAACATCCTGCTTGAGCATGCCACCAGACCGCCGCGATCGCCGCATCGAGAAAACTTGCGGCCACCTTTTCAGACTGAAATTTTTGCGCCGCCAGGCCCGCCACCAGGCCGGTTAAAACATCGCCACTGCCCCCTCGCGCCAGAGCCGGTGTGCTGCCTCGATTAATCCACAGCTGACCATCCGCGTGGGCGATCGCGGTCATGGCGCCTTTCAAAATAACAGTGCAGCCCACCGATTGCGCCGCCTGTTGGGCTGCCAGGTGAGTCATCGAAGCGGCTGCCTTAGGAAAAAGACGTCGAAATTCGCCTGGGTGAGGCGTCAGCAACGTCGCGGCTGACCGCTTAGACAACAAAGCTTGGGGATCATTCTGAGCAAGGATATTGAGCGCATCAGCATCGAATACCACCGGGCGATCGCACCACAGTATGGCAGTCACGACGGGGGCCGCGGAGAGCGTCAACCCCGGGCCGCAGGCAACTGCGTCATATGTTGGCCACTCAAGGGATTCAGGGAGCGCCGCGATCGCGCCACTGCTGGTTTCTGAAGCGCCAATCACGAGCGCTTCAGGCAACTGCGCCAATACCATCAGCCTTAAGCTTTCAGGCACCACTAAGGTAAGCATGCCGACGCCACTTGCCAGAGCTCCCTGACCGGCCAGCAGCGCTGCGCCGCCATATTGTCGTGAGCCTGCCACTAAGAGTAAATGCCCAGCCGTATATTTGTGGGCAACGGGAGAGCGGGGCAAGGGCAACCGAGAGAGCGCTGATGGAGCCATAATGCACTGCACCAAAGCATCATCCGTCAAAGTCTTTTGGAGCGCTAAAGCTGGGATATCAAAGGGGAGCAAGTGTAGTTGGCCGACCCATGGTTGAGCTTGATCCTGCAGCAGACCCAGCTTCCACAGCCCCAAGCAAAGAGTATGTTGAGCGCATACCGCCGTGCCTTGTACAGCCCCCGTATCACTGTTGAGACCGGATGGCACATCGATGCTCACAATCGGTACAGCACTGGCATTCAACGCCGTGATCCCCGCCGCTAAATCATCGGAAAGTGGCCGTGTCAAACCAATGCCAAACCCACCATCCACAATAAAGTCACAGGTTCTCAGATCAGCACTGTCTTCTGTCGTGTCAACGTTGAGAAAATCTAAGTAGGCTTTATGGCATGCTGTCAGGTCTTTTAATTTAGAAAACGGGCACCAGAGCAATACTCGATAACCGCGGTGATAAAGTTCGCGAGCTACTACCAGCGCATCGCCGCCGTTGTGTCCTGGTCCCACCACAATCCCAGCAGCCGGTGCGCGATCGTAGGGAAACTGCCGCATGATCCAATTAGCTACTTTTCCCGCCACTTTTTCCATCAGGGCCGTTTCTGGCAGACCCGCTGCAAAGAGAGTCGACTCAATCATTTGCATTTGTCGAGTTGTGACCACCACCGATGCGACGGCAGAGAAAGAAACACCAGATTGAACATTCATTGATTTGTGGCTGGAGAAGACAGACCGATTACACGCGGCGCTGATTCATGACCCGCCCTCAAGGTCAATTTGTATCTAAATAAAGCGACTCTAAGTGCTGCAAGATTTTTTCCTTCAGATTGCTGTTGAGCTCATCCCGCAACATTTTTTTACTGAAGTTGGGGCTGCCGACTGAGGGGCGTGTTCGTCCCGACATTACCCAACTTTGCAGCATATTCTGCTGGGGAGCTGCAATGGTGCATGATGCCACATGAGCACAGGCTTGCGGTTCTTCGGTGGAGAAGAAGAGCACCTTGTACTCACCATTTTGCCCCAGATGAAAAGCGATCTCCTGCCCCGTTCGGGTTTTAAGATCAAGATAACAGGGCAGCCAACGCGGGCCGTGTTGTGGGGTGTACAGCACCGTCACCCACAGCGCCATTGGATGCGGCGACATTGTGCAGATAAAGGTGTTGTAGCGCGTTCCTCGGAGGCGTTTGTTAATTTCAGCGGGGGGCATCATTACCCACAAAGTTGAGAGCAGACCCTTGCTGGTGGATAGCAGGTGAGGAAAGACAATTTCGGCGATCGGCTTATTGGCTGGCCACGACGCAAAGCGGCAGATGGCGCCTTCCGTCGGTGAAAGGGCATCAGTTTTAGCATTGATAGTAGCCTTATGCTGCGACTTAGGAGCAATCGGCACCCGCGACAGGGTGGTGCCAATCCGCTGCCCAATGCGGAAGCCAGAGCCATATCGTTGCTCCAAAGGCTCGAGTGTTTTAAGAATTTCCAAAATGTTTTGTGGCCGATTTTCGGCCTGTTTTTCCAGACAGCTCATCACTAGAGTTTCGAGCATCGCTGGAATATTAGTGTTTTCAGTCGCTTCGGCGATCGGTACGGGAGCTTCTTTGTGATGCGCCTGATACCAACTACCGAAGGTGTGGCTGGTGGCGCGTAGCGGCAGCTGCCCTGTCAGCATTTGATACATCAATATGCCAAGGCTATAGATGTCGGAGCGATTGTCTAGCTCTTTACCTTCCATCTGCTCAGGCGAGGCATAGGCCAGCGTGCCCATGAAAGAACTGGTTTGTTCGCTGTCAGCCTGCATCAGTTTGGCAATGCCAAAGTCAAGGATTTTGGTGAGCTCCCCCAGAGTCGGATCTTGAGTTACGAGGATATTGCTGGGTTTGATATCACGATGAATGATGGAAACTGGGTGATCGTAGCCGCGCACGCGAATGCCGTCATGGGCCGACTTGAGGCCAAGACAAACCTGCCGAATGATCCCCAGGAACCTGACGATTGGCAAGGGTTTTTGGCTAATCAAAATGCTCAAACTTTCACCCTGGAGATATTCCATCACGTAGAACGGAATATCATCTTCATTGACGCCGTAATCGGTGACGCGAACAACATGGATACTGCTCTGTCCGAGTTGCGCACAGGTAGTTGCTTCTTGAACAAAGCGATCGCGCATCTTGTCAGACAGCAGCGTTTGAGAGAGAAACTTGACCGCAACAATTACTCCACCGAGCAAAGTATCTTCCGCCCGATAAACTTTGCCCATGGCTCCCTGCCCCACCAGCTCCATAAGCTCGTAGCGATTGGCAAGTTTTTGGCCGATGTTGGAATCTGGCATAGCTAGGATGATGACGAATCAGTCACTGAACTTAGAAGTAGCGGCCTCAAATAAGGCCACGAGCAGCCAAGCGTCTGCTGCCTTATTTCGCTGCCTAGGGACATGTACCAGGAAATTTTATGCACCCGCTCTATCTTTTCGCGCCGCTGGTTAGCCAGAAACTGCTGGTGGAGGCCTCGTTTATCGTAATCCACATGTTTGTTAGTGAGTGATGCCATCCTAGCCGAGCCTAGTGAGCTGCCATGCTGTTTTTAGGGTCCTTACCAGCGATTCGTAAAATGTCTTCATGACTGGTCGGTCAAACCAACATTTGTCGATTGGGTAAAGCTCTCTGGGTGTAGCGGCGCTAACGTCAGCGTAGTCTCACAAAAATCCCTGCTGCCACTAAGTCAGGACTTGAGCAATGGCCTCTGATTTTCGCCGCTTGATCCCCAAATATGGCAAAACCGGATTCACCAGATCTCAAAATTCTAGGGGCCGAGGTGTTAATAGGCAGTTGAGCAAATGTCCGCTGGCGCTTAATCACAATGTTGTCTTCACTATTGGTTTTAATAGCCTCAAGATACCCAAGCTTAGAAGTAGGCTATCGACTACTGGCGCTCTAAGTTGGCTTCAATGGCGGTGGTTAGGTAATGTCCTGCCATGATGCCGCTCGATAGATGGTAATGCTGCTCATTCATCTGATAGAGAGTTTCAAAACCGGTACGCCGCTGGCGATCGCCCAAACACCAATATCTCTGCACAACTGAGGCAGGCGCCACCCAGCCTTCACCCTCGACGCGACCTAACTCGCTATGCTGCAGCACAAATGTGTATTGCCGTTCTCCCACCGCCAGGCGTCCTTTATATTGCAGCGCAATTTCATCATGATCATCGTTAGGGAAGGTGAATTTCATAACCATTGTGAACCAATTATCGCGGCTCCAGGCAATCAAGATTCCTCCCCGCAGCGTCATCGGTGGCTTATCACGTTCCAGCCAGTTGCCCTGCAGCACCCAGCGACCAGGCTCAAGTAAAAATGTGTGATTCACACTTGGTTTCCTGAGAAAACAGTTTCTTGAGAAAGCAGATAATTGGCCATGATTCGCGATCGCTGCATTGAAACCAGCAGCATGAATCATAAATTTGGCCTGACAAAAATAGTAACGGCTATTTGTCTAGGTTAGCCACCGCATCTTTGTCGAAACGTTTGTGAGATTTTCTTATCCCCGCCGGAATACGAGAGGTCCTATACATTGCGTCCGTACATGCGGCGGTAAAATGCCTGCAGTTAAGGCACAGAGAAGCAAAACGATGGCAGCCATGGGGACAACCAACCCGGTCGGCTGAATATTGCTCATTTCACCGAGTCCCTCTAGCCAGACTTGCTGGGCTTGGCGCCGCAATGGGCAAGCCTGCTTTACTGCAAATCTTTAAGGGAAAATATGTTGAAAACCGGATCTCTGCAACTCATTCGCACCTTGTTAATCGCGATCGCAGCGCTTGGCTTGCTACTAGGAACGGCGGCCTGTAGTGACGTGACCCCCGATGATCTACCGCAGTTAGACTCAATCAGTGACCGCCTCAAAGATTCCAAGTCGATAGAGAGTCCTGCTGATTCTGCGGCATCAGCTTTACCTGATGCCGTGGACGATGCTGTGGATGCTGTTGAGACGGCAGCTACAGAGGTACCTGCCGCGGCTGAAGATGTCATGACGGATACGGCTGCAGACCTCCAAGCAGACCTCCGAGCTGGCAGTAAAGAAATTCAAGAACAGTTAAAAGATGAGCAAGCGGCTATTCAAGCGACGTTAGAAGAGGTGAATAAAGAAGCTGCTAAAGCATTGGAAGTGGAACTCAATCGAGCTGAACAAGCCTTTGATGAAGAACTCGGCAAAATGAAAGAGCAGTTGCAGCCAGTTCTTGATGAAGTGAACAAAGCATCGTCACCAACGGCAAACCCCGAAGCGAGTGCCGTACCAGCGGCGACTGCTGCCGATGAAATTGTGCCGGCACCGGAAACTGGGGCAATGGCTACGAAAGCGATCGCGCCTGCTAAAGCCAAAGCAACTCCGGCTGTCAAGGCGGTTGCTGCAGACATTACGACTACAGTGGCGACCGGCAAGGTTGATGATGTAGCAGTGCCAGAACAGGATTCATTAAATGAAACGGCTACTGACACCGCAGTTAAAAGTCCCCAAGAGATGCTGGAGGAGGCAACAACCCAGCAAGAAGTCGCAGAAGTCGGCACCGACCGCTAAATGGGTTTTTGATACTTCGCCATTCGTCGGTCCAATCATCACTGCAAAACTGCATTGTAGGCGCAGAAGGCGCCATACAAAGTCACTATTGCCGATGGGCGATCGCAACTATCTCTTGGCAAATTGAGGTTTTTCACGCATTTTGTTGTTGTAAAGGGATTTTATTCGCTATATTAGGTAAGCCGACGCGGGGTAGAGCAGTCTGGTAGCTCGTCGGGCTCATAACCCGAAGGTCCATGGTTCAAATCCATGCCCCGCCACCAAACAGTCAAAAGGCCTGAAATGAGAACATTTCAGGCCTTTTGCTTTAAAGCATTTTCAACCACTATAGGTTAATGGTCTAAACGGGTGCAGCGATGCTGGTACGTAATCCAAAGTTAACCTATTCAGCTGCCGCCTTGAGCTGCGGAGCTTTTCCTTTCATGAGCCGGACAATTGCCTGCTTTTCCAGTAGTCCCAAGAGCTCACCATTATTACGAATGACTGCCAATACTGACAATCGTTTCTCTTCCAGCATACTAACGACATCTAACAAGGGCTGATCAGCAGCAATTGTCGTCAGCTGAACATCATGATTCATGACGTCCCTAATGGTGGCCATTTTCCAGCGATCACGAGGGATTTCCTGTAGGGCATCCACCTGAACTGTGCCCACCAGTTCCCCATCAGTATTGATTACTAAAAACTTGCGCCAGTTGCCGGCAGCATTGAGCAGCACATCATCGGCAAATTCACGCAACGAAATCTGCTCGGTCACGATTGGGCTATCATCTTCAATGGCATCAGCAGCCGTGAGGCCATGTAGGCGCTGCTGCACTGAAGCCGATTGAGCCGAACGATTAGCATTGCTGAGCAAAAACCAGCCAATCAGCAGCGTCCAAACATTACCAATGGGGCTGATCCCAGCCACTGCGGCAGCACCGATGGCGATCGCCAACCAGCCAAGCATCTGCCCGGCTCGACTCGCAAACGCCACACCCTTGTAAGGATTGCCCGTTATTTTCCAAACAATCGACTTCAAAACATTGCCGCCATCCAGAGGCAGACCAGGCAATAAGTTAAAAACCCCCAGCGCCAGATTAATGTACGCCAATAGCGAAACAATGGCTCCTAAAGGTCCATTCAGCGCTAACACTTGGCCAGCCATAGACAAGACCGCAAACAAAATAAGGCTGACAACTGGACCAGCGATCGCTACCTTGAAGGCCCCACCAGGCGTATCCGACTCTTTTTCTAAAGCAGCGAGTCCGCCAAATAAGAACAGCGTAATAGAATTAACGTTGATCCCCTGTCGCAATGCAGCAAAACTGTGACCTAGCTCATGGGCTAGCACTGAGCTAAAAAGCAGAAGTGCTGCGAACAACCCGAGCAGCCAAGGAATGCTGCCTGGTAGAGAAGGAAAAGCCCCAGATAAACCGCTGCCATACCTCCAGGTGACCAATCCCAACACCAAAAACCAAGATATGTTCACATAAAAAGGAATACCAAACAGGCTGCCTACCCGTAAGTTGCCATTCATATGGGGCACCTCAAAATCTATTAGCGCAGAATGGCGTTCGTAAGCGAGCCTTCCGCTTTATTATCCCGATTGTAACAAAAGGTTAATCTCACACTTATCCCTCATCAGCCGTAGAAGCCGCAACTTTGATACGGTTAGCCTCAAAGGTCACCCATTTTGGCCGCATTTGTCATGAATAGCATGCTGAAGGGTCGTTCTTTAGTGACCTTGATCCAGCGTCGCCATATTATTGTTGGAGTTACCTCCGACAGTGTTGTCATAGCTCGGCAGTGACTGGCCGCCGGACCAATCGCAATTAATGGCACTGGATTAGGGGTATGCCGTTTAGTGGCGAGATCTTCTAGGTTGCCAAGGTCGCGGGTGATGAGGAGCGTTACGTCGGGCGACAGGTGCGTCACAATACCAGCCACTCATTGATCGATGCGTTGAGCTGAACTGGGCCCATGTTTCAGCGCCTATCAATCGCTCAACCGGCTCCCTATCCAAATCTATATCTATTTCTTTCCCAGAGTGCAAGGGTGAAGGATAGCTGAGCGTCAAGTACCGATTCAGTAAACGCCCCAAGTGCCGGGGTAATCCGCCTACCGTTCCAGCAGGCGAGGCATCAACTCCACCAAGTTGCAGGGCCGATGGCGGGCATCCAACTGGTCATTAATCAGGACATCCCAGCCGGTGCGGCAAGCCCCCGATGACCCCGGCAAGCAAAAAATGTAAGTGCCGTTGGCTACCCCCGCCAGGGCACGGGACTGCACCGTGGACGTTTTAATCTCTTGATAAGACACCATCCGAAAGATTTCACCAAAGCCAGGAAGTTCTTTATCCAGCAGGGGGGCAATGGCTTCAGGCGTGCCGTCTCGCCCGGTCACACCCGTGCCACCAGTGGTGATAATGGCCTGCACCCCAGCATCGGCAATCCAGCGGGAGACCACCGCCCGAATTTGGTAAATGTCGTCGGGCACGATCACCTTTTCAGCCAGGGTGTGGCCGGCGGTTTGCAGGCACTCCACCAGTAGCTGGCCGGATTTATCCGTGGCTTCGGTGCGGCTGTCGGAAACGGTGAGAACGGCAATGGGGACGGGGATGAAGGCGGCTGCAGCCATGGTATTCGGGAATGAAGGACAACGCTCAGTGACAGATGGGACACAAACATGATCTTGCATTATCCCTCGTCATTCGGCTCACCGGTAGCCAAGGCACTCCACATTCATGCCAAAAACTGCCCTGCCCAATACGGCAGCGATCGCCTCTATCAAGCAAGGTAATGTCATCTAGATTACAAACGCTATTGGCATTCTGTAGAAACATAATTGAGATTATTGGGCCAAACCTCCTTCAGGAAAGACAAAATGGCTGAAAATCGTAAAATGCGCGGGCTGAAGACCTGGCCGTCTTTGTTTGCTGCTACGCTTGTTCTCTGTTTGATGGCGAGTTTTCTGTCCGTTGGCCTGCCCCCAGTGAGTGCGGCGGTGCCTCCTGTTGAAAATACGATGCCAACGAGCTGTGGCAGTCGCGCCACCAGTCCCCGTCACTACGAAGTGGCTGCCAGCCCTGAAACGGTGCACTGGGGCTACTACAGCAAAAATCTGGCACCGGTGATTTCCATCAATTCTCAGGACTACGTCACCCTGGAAACCATTACTCACCACGCGGGTGATGACTACGATCGCATGATTGCGGGCGACCCCGCCATCGAAGCCATTTACAACTGGACGGCTGAGGGCAAAACCGTCAGCGATCGCGGTCCTGGGGTACACATTCTCACAGGTCCCGTTTATGTTTGCGGTGCCGAACCCGGCGATCTGCTGGAGGTGCGCGTTGTTGATCTCAAGTTGCGTCCCAGCGGCATGGATCCGACCAAAACCTATGGCTCTAACGCTTCGGCTTGGTGGGGTTATCAGTACGACAACTACAAAGAAGATCCCAAACCGCGCGAGGTAATTACGCTCTATGAAATGGACGCTACGGGTGAGAAATCGTGGGCCGAGGCTGTCTACCGCTACCGGTGGACATCCCAAACGACCCCCGATGGGCAAGCCCACGAAACGATTGACTATCCGGGCATCCTTGTCGATCACGACACCGTTACCGAGATTGAAGACACCCTGGCAGGGGTCAAAATTCCCCTGCGTTTGCACCTGGGCTCTATGGGAGTCGTGCCTAGCGAAGCCGATGTGATTGACTCCATTCCGCCGAGTTACTTTGGCGGCAATATCGATAACCGCAACATTGGCGTGGGCACCTCTCTGTACCTGCCAGTTGCTGTGCCCGGTGCTCTGTTCTCCGGGGGTGATGCCCACGCTTCGCAGGGCGACTCAGAACTGGATGGCACCGCCATTGAGACCTCGATTACTGGCGTGTTCCAATTTGTTCTACACAAGCAAGCCGATCTAGCAGGAACCATTTTGGAGGGCGTCAACTATCCTTTGCTGGAAACCCCTGATTCCTGGATTGTGCACGGCTTTACCTACCCGAACTATCTAGAAGCTCTGGGAGAAGACGCCCAGTCAGAAATTTATACGGTTTCTTCGCTCGATCCGGCGCTCAAGGATAGCTCCGCCAAGGCCCGCGACTTTTTGATGAATGGCATGAACCTGACCGAAGATGAAGCCTTTTCGCTGATTACGGTCGGGACGGACTTTGCCATTACTCAGGTAGTCGATGGCAACTGGGGGGTGCATGGCATCATTCCTAAGGGCATTTTTGCCGAAGAGACTGTGAAGCCGATGCCAGCCGCCAGCTAAATCGATTCTGTCAAAGTTGGTTGCAAACTAGACCTCAAGGTGATGACAGAAAAGCTAATGAACTGCATAGCTGACGGGAAGTGGGTTGCAGTTTTTGGGGGCAGATTGCACTGAATAGACCACCCGCCAGGATGATAAACCAACCCTATGCAGTTCTAAGCGTGCAGTGGAGGATCTGACATTGGCTGCCGGTGGTTAGTATCATGCATTACGTCCAGCCATGACTCCACCGTCTACGTCCCATGTTGCTCCAGTAACCCAAGAAGCCTGATCAGAGAGTAGAAAAGTCACGACCCCCGCAACATCACTCGGCTTTCCAACTCGCCCAATCGGATGAAAGCTATTAAAGCCCTGTAGCGTTGTATGAATTTCCTCTGGTTTGATAAAAGCTCCATAGATAGGTGTTTCCACCACTGCCGGGGCAACGGCGTTGACACGAATTTGATGCTGTGCCAACTCCATTGCCAGATGCTGTGTAAGCGAGTGCAAACCTGCTTTTGCCATTGAGTAAGCAGAGGAGGGTGTAGCTAGAACAGCCTGATGTGCCCACATTGAGCCAATATTGACGATTGCACCACCTTGCTCGTGTTGAACTATATTTCGGACAACTTGCTGGGTAGCAAAAAAGGTTCCATGATTGATGTTGAGGTAGCGATCATAGTCTGCTTCAGAATGGTCTAGAAAAGTCTTTGGTAGAAAAACACCAGCAGAATTCACCAGATAATGCACATTTGGTAACTCATTCGCAATGCGTTCTACAAGGCGAGATGTCTCTTGGCGATCGCTGATATCGGCCTGCCACCCCTGAACTTTGCCGAACTGCTCTAGATAAGATACGGCTGCCTGAAGCTTGTCAGAATTGCGTGCAACGATAGTTACAGATGTCCCATAGTTCAAGAGGGTTTCTGCAACTGTTTGTCCTACACCACTACTCCCACCAATGATCAATGCTTGCCGCTGCTGAAATTCTTGGTACATCGTTTGTTCCCTGTAATTTTTGAGAGTAACGTGCTTTCAGTGAGCATATTAATCAAACTTCAACGCACTCAGGAAGTATGTACCTTTCAGTAAGGTAGGCACTTTCAGGTAGAAATTGAAGCAGAATCTAGGGAAAACAAAATTTAGGTTATGTCAGATGAATGGGAAGCAAGTTAGAAGAAACACTTCAGCCGCTGCAATGGTGGAGTACATTGTCGGTTGCAAGTGGTCAATGCAAATTTTGAGTTTGATTTGTCAGGGGATTAATCGCCCTGGAGCAATTACGCGCTCTACTGACGGACTCACAACAAAGGTGCAAAACGATTGCCTGAGTAAGATGGTTGGTTTTGGCATTCTGGAGAAATTTTCTTACCCAGAGGTTCCACCACGAGTTGAATATAGGCTTACCAGTTTTGGACAGAGTTTTATTGCGGTTTTGGACACGATTGCAGAGTTGCAGCGTGAGATAGACGCTAATTGCGGCAGCATAACAACGCCCATGCACACCGACCGCTGAAGGTGCATTGGCATGATGCACAGGTTATCTGCGGTGGGTAATGAACAACGTTTAGATGATAGGTGCCAAGATTCAGGATGCTAAGTAGTTGGACGCAACTGATTACATGGATTGCAGGCTCAAATCCCTACAACACAGTGAAGTAGCGTGTAATTTTCCCTGTCTAGGTGCTTAGTGCCTAGTACTCCTCTTTGCTAACTATGCCTGCGCCTTATCCCATCATCGTCACTGTGGTCAGACTCAAACCAATGCAGATCGTCGCGAAAGCACTGATTACTGACAGCCGCTGCATCATAATCTTGCGCAGGTGTTCCATTTCTGGCCGAGCTGAGTAGGATTAAGCCACTAGAGCCCGTTTGTCTAGGCTTGGAGATGAAATGAGCGATCGCGATGAAACCTGGCAGCAAATACTACCCTCTCTATCAGCGTCTCTCCCAAATTGAAGACACCACAGTGACGTTCACCTTCGATGAACTGGAGGCTTGCCTTGATGGAAAATTGCCCAATATGGCCTGTCGAAATTCGACTTGGTGGGCCAATCGCAGCCGAGGTGGCCATCAGGCTAAAGCTTGGATCAATGCCGGATATCACACTGACAAAGTTGATCTGGCGCAGCGGCGCGTCACCTTCAAAAAATTTCAGGCTGAATATAAAATTCAGCGTGTGGACGGGGAAATCAAGTGGGACCAAGGCGCAATTCGAGCATTACGGCTACACATGAGCTTGAGTCAAGCCCAGTTCGCCGAGGCGATCGGCGTGCGGCGGCAAACCATCAGCGAATGGGAAAATGGCGTCTATTCTCCTGATCGCTCTACGATGAAGCATTTAGGGCTAGTGGCCGAAAAAGCGGCATTTAATCCAGCCGATTTTTATCGTCCCGGCGTGTCATCGGCTGAATTTCCCCAGTCAAAGTGATTAGCGGTGGGCTGCCGTAAGGGATTTGCTTCAAAATAGTGTACCCAATCGTCGAGATTTGCCACTGCCAACCCCTTACAGCCACTTTGTGCTTTAGGCAGGTCATCTAAGCGCCGATCTCTAAGTTTCAACGCAGCTCTATGAGTCGAGCCAAAATTATCCATCTAAAATCTAGAATCAATATGGATTGCTGGTTAAAAAAGTCAGCACTGGCAAATGATTTTGCTTTTCGTCAGACAACTACTCATTCAGCAGTAAAAAATACAGGGTTCCATTATTGTTGATTTGTCCGGCTTGATCACCGGCGGCATCGCCGCTGCCGACATAGATATCCACCCGCCCCGGTCCTTGAATGGCGCCGCCGGTATCTTGGTTTAGCACGTAGCGGTTGATGGGTTGAGTTTGCCATTGGCCACTCGCATCTGGTTCTGGCCAATCGAGGGCAATCAGCGCGATCGCCCCGGGCGGCATCAGAGATTTATCCGTAGCAATTGAGCGACCAGCCGTGACCGGCACAGAGAAAGTGCCCGTCGGTGGTCCACCGGCGGTTTCTCGAAAAAACACGAAGCGATCGTTGCGGGGAATATAGTCATTCAGCGTCGCGGGATTTTCTGCAAAAAAGGTAATCAAACGTTCTAGAGTCATGCCCTGGGCGGGAACTTTGCCGTCATTGATCAACTCACGGCCCAGGCTGACGTAATCGTATTCGGTGCGTCCGGCATAGCCGACGGAAAGAAAGCTGCCGTCTGTCAGGCGCAGCCGCGCTGATCCCTGCACCTGCACCAAAAAGGCCTCCAGGCGATCGCGCATCCATACCAATTCCAAATTGCCAAGTCGACTGCGATCGCCCTGCAACCCATCTTCGCCTTCCAGTTGCGCCCGCGTCGGGTGAGGCAACGTCCAATTTTCTAAATCGGGTGGGCGCTGATAAAGCGGATAGCGGTACTCGGCAGTCGGTACGCGACTGGCGGCATAGGTCGGCTCAAAATAGCCAGTAAAATGCACCGTTCCCGCACCATCATTACCCACAGACTGATAGAGCCGAAACTCTTGCTGTACTGCAGCCTGAAAGGCAGCTGATGACTGGCTGGTGAGCAGCAGCGTGCGAAAGCGCTGGAGACTGCGCCGCACACGATCGCGAGTAAAGCCTTCAATCGGATAGTCAGCATAGGCTGCTGCCGCCGCCGGCGTGTTGAGATAGGACAGACTGTGAGCAATCGCCGTCAACAAACGAATCTGAGCCGATGACTCATTGCCCTGCCACAGCAAATCGTCCGTAATCGCTGCCGTGGGCCAATTAGACTGTGCCGATAGCGGCACGGTGGGTACCGCTTGAGGGCGATCGCGAGTTGGCGTTTCGCCACTGGCTGTTATGTCGCCCAGCGATTGCCCGCTCCACAACAGCAAACTAACCACGCTGATGAGCGCGATCGCGCCAGTTGTTCTCCTCGTAACCCGACGAATCATTAGTAAAACCGTTCAACGCTGGAGCTGAAGACCGGCTCCACCCGAATTGCCAAAAGTCGCGACGGACGAATCACCATATATTCACCGGGATTAACTTTGGGGATCGGCACGTTGATAAAGGAGTCGTCTGATTGTTTAGGCATTAACTCGGAGCTATACCACTTCTGAAAGTCTTGAATCGTCGAAAACCTGACCTCTTGATGGTGCCCCCCATCAAATAGCATGTGGACGACATATTCGTTGGGCGTTCTTGGCATGGTATTCCCCGTATTCTCAAATAGCGCTCCCGCTGAGGCAGCAATAACAGACAAATTGTACCCACGGAGAGCGCGATCGCGACGTCTCCCTCAAGGAACGCATACAGTCAGAGAACGGTGACTTGTGAAATTGACAGGACAGCCGGGTCAATAAATAACGCTGGCAGGCATAAATGTACCGTAAAGGAGTGATTTACCGGGATTGAGAAACCTGTTGAGCCAAACAAAATCCCCCCAAGCAGTCACGGCAACAGCTAAGGGGGATTAAGGCAAGATATACAGTCGAATCGCGAAATGCTGCTGCTGTTACTTCAGGGCAACCTTAGCACCGGCATCTTCAAGTTGCTTCTTGGCGTCCTCGGCATCGTCCTTAGCCACTCCCTCTTTGATGGCTTTGGGAGCCGACTCAACGATTTCCTTGGCTTCTTTCAAGCCCAAGCCGGTCAAGCCGCGCACCACTTTGAGAATGGCAATTTTCTTGTCAGCGGGCACTTCTTCGAGCACCACGTCAAATTCCGTCTTCTCTTCTTCGGGCTCAGCCTCAGCACCCGCTGGCGCTCCTGGCATCATGCCGGGCATCATCATCATGCCGCCACCAGAAGCGGAAGCATCAACACCGAAAGCCTCCTCGATTTGCTTAACTAGCTCAGAAGCTTCCAGCAAGGACAAAGATTTCAGCTCTTCAAGAATTTGGTCAGTTTTTGCAGACATGAGGTCTCTCCTAAATGATTAGTTGCGAATGATTAATCGCGAAAGTACGGGTCAAAAAACGGTCAAACCAGGCAAAAGGCAGGACAGTTATGCGGCTTCGTCTTTTTCCGATACGGCTTTGATAGCGCGCACCAGAGACGACGGTACCTCTTTGATGCCCACCGCCAATTTCTTAGGAACGGCGTTGGTGCCCACCGCCAGCTTGGTGGGAATGGCGTTGATTGCGCCAGCAATGCGGGCAATCAGCTCTTCTTTGGTTGGTAGCTCAGTGATGGCCTCTAAATCTGCCGTCGTCAGCGCCCGCCCTTCCATAACGCCGCCACGAAGTTCAGTCTTCTTGGTGTCTTTTTGAAAGGATTTGTAGGCTTTAATCGCTCCACCCAGGTCGTCTTGCACTAGCAAAAACGCCGAAGAGTCTTTGAGGAACTGCGTCATGGGCTGCCAGTTGTCGTCATTTTCAACGGCAATGCGCATTAAGGTGTTTTTGGTCACCTTGCAAATGGCACCTTTTTCACGCAGGCGATTGCGCAAGTCTGAGATTTCAGCGACGGATAGACCTTTAAAGTCAATCACCATAGCCAGTTGAGCTTCACTCAGAAGCCCCTGCAGCTCAGCGACAATTTCCTTTTTGTTTTCGAGTGTTCTACCCATATCGGTCTCACCTCCTTTGGGGTTGAGAGCCAGTCATCAATCAGTTTTTGGTGAAAGTAGACAGGCTAGCAGCCATCAAAAAAGCCCCGGCAAATACCGAAGCTTCAGATTCTCAAACGACCACATCGGCTTTTGGAAGCGCGATCGCGGCGTCAGAAACTTGTCTGAACCTCGGTAGGACTTACAGAATGGCCTACTGTCTGCGGTTACGTATTCAATTAGAAAGTGAATGTGTAGCCGGAGTTTTACCCCACTTATGACAAAAACTTAAGCGGCTTCTGCTAACTTAAAGTCGCGCAGAGCACTAACATCGATTTCAATCGAAGGCCCCATTGTAGCAGAAACGTAAACCGTACGCCAATAGCGTCCTTTTGCTCCAGCAGGTTTGTTGCGGTCAACGCACTCCTGCAGAGCTTTCAAATTAACCAGCAAATCTTGGGGATCAAAATCGGCTTTGCCAAACTGTACATGTACAATCCCACTTTTATCTGCCCGAAACTCCAGCTTACCGGCCTTAAACTCTTCAATTGCCGTCGGTAAATCAGTCGTAACCGTCCCTCCTTTGGGTGAAGGCATCAGGCCTCGAGGTCCCAGCAAGCGGCCCAGTTTCGCAATTTTCGGCATCATGTCGGGCGTGGCAATCAGCACGTCAAAGTCCATCATGCCCTTTTGAATATCATCGATCAGCTCTTCGGAACCCGATAAATCGGCGCCAGCATTAGTTGCCTCGGAAACTTTTTCACCGCGAGCAATCACCGCAACCCGAACGGTTTGACCCGTGCCCTTAGGCAAAATTACGGTTGTTCGCAATTGTTGGTCAGTATATTTCGGATCGATGCCTAAACGGATGTGCGCTTCAGCCGATTCGGTAAATTTGGCTGTGGCCGTTTCTTTGAGCAGCGTCAACGCTGCCAAAGGCTCATAGGGGCGGTCTTCAACTTTTGCCAGCAGCTCTTTAAGTCGCTTAGAAACTTTTGCCATTTTTAGCTCCTTGGGGTTTTAACGAAGCTTGGCCTCTCCCCCAAATAAGTGAACAAATTAAACAGTTAAACCGGAAGGCGATCGCCCTCCTCTCTAATCCGCTACGGTCACGCCCATGTTGCGGGCAGTGCCTTCCACGATGCGGATCGCCGCTTCAATATCATTAGCATTGAGATCAGGCATCTTAGTCTCCGCAATTTCCTTGAGCTGAGCCCGAGTAATTGCCCCTACCTTATCTTTATTAGGTTGACCAGAGCCTTTTTCAATGCCAATGGCTTTCTTAATCAAAACCGATGCCGGCGGCGTTTTGAGCACAAAAGTAAAGCTACGATCTTCAAAGACCGAAATCTCTACTGGCACGACCAAACCCACCTTATCAGCGGTGCGAGCATTGTATTCCTTGCAAAACGCCATGATATTGACGCCGTGTTGACCTAACGCTGGGCCAATCGGCGGGGCCGGGTTGGCTTTGCCCGCAGGAATCGCCAACTTAATCAGTGCCACTACCTTCTTTGCCATCGCTTAACTCTCTTTTTGTACCTGATTAAACTCTAGTTCGACCGGGGTGTCGCGTCCGAAGATGGACAGCAAAGCCTTCAGCTTACTGCGCTCTGGGCTCACCTCAATCACTTCACCCTCGAAGTCCTTAAACGGTCCCGACAATACTGAAATGCGATCGCCCGCTTCCATATCGACTTTGATCACCGGCTGCTGCTCTTGTGTCTGCTTAAAGATGCGCTCAACTTCAGCTCGTCCCAAAGGCATAGGTTTAACGTGACCGCGCCCCCGCCCATAGGCGCGACGCTGTTCTGCACCGACAAAGTTGATTACATGAGGCGTGTTCTTAATCACCTGCCAGGCTTCATCATCCATGATCATGCGAATCAGCACGTAGCCCGGAAAAACTTTTTCCTCTGCATTGGTATGGGAACCGTCTTTGCGCACCTTCTTGACCGGCGTTTGCGGAATCTCGATCTGTAGCACTTTATCGACTACATCGAGAGTTTGCAGACGCTGCTCCAAACTGGCCTTGACCTTTTTTTCGCAACCTGAAGCCACCTGCACGGCATACCACCGCGCTGGCTTTTGCTTCGGCTCGTCGCCATTTTCTTCGGCGACATCAAAGTCGCTGTTGGGAGTATAGCCTGCTTCAGAAACCATTTAGAATACCTGTCTAGACGCCCAGCCAAACAGTTGATCAATCAAATAAATCAACGTGGCTGATAAGCTCACCATCAAAATAACTGCTGCCGATTCACTAATAAGCTGCTGCCGCGACGGCCAGACAACCTTCGCCAATTCATCTTTGGTGCCTTTCAGGAAAGCTACCGCATTCGCATTGGAGGTGGGCTGACTTGCCGAAGCCTCGCGAATCGTTTCTTTTTTCTCAGCTTCTTTCTTAGCCACGCGATCGCCTTTAGTTAACGTCTAATTTCAAAACTTACTAGCTTCATTTAGTATCACTGAGTCACTACCGCTAAAACATCACCAAACCCAAAGATTTTGGCGGGCAAAACCTTTGGGTCAGTGGTGCTATTCACCCAGCGCGCCCTCGAGGACTCGAACCCCGGACATCAGGTTTTGGAGACCTGCGTTCTACCAACTGAACTAAGGACGCATGCGGCAGCCTTATGGGGCTTTTATGCTATCACGGATAGCCTCGCTCTGATGGCTAAACCGTACGGTCAAACCGCTGCTTCAAGCGAGTAGCTTTACCTACGCGATCGCGCAGATAGTACAGCTTCGCACGACGCGCTTTCCCGCGACGCATCACCTTAATGTTGGCAATACGAGGAGCGTGCACCAAAAACACCCGCTCTACCCCTATTCCTTGGAAGATTCGGCGTACAGTGATGGCCTCATTAATACCACCATTGCGTTTAGCGATGACGGTGCCTTCATAGGGCTGCACCCGTTCTTTTCCACCTTCCTGAATGCTAACCCCCACGCGAACGGTGTCACCCACGTAGATTTCAGGTAAGTCTGTCTTCATGTAGTCCGCTTCTAGCGAACGAATTGCTTGCTCGGCATTCATGGCATTTCAAAAAGTGCACAGCTTCTAATAATAAAGTAAGCAATCGAACTCTGTCTAGTTCTAATGCTAAGCGGGTCATTAATTAATACCAGAAACCTGTTGAGAGTGACGTTTTAAGCTTTATGTCGGTTCTGCAGAGCGGCTTTTGTGATGTGAAAAGACAATTCAATCTAATTACAGAGGTCGCTATTGACCAGAATTTGTCGAGGTGGACATGTTCTAGGCAATTTTTTGTCGTATCTTGACTAGCGATAGTTTGATGGAAAAAGCATTTTGGCGCCCCAACAGCTCGACGTATTTGCGGCTAACTTACCTAAGTCCAATTGTGGCTGGCTAGGAACAGTGGCGGATTTTTTATTGCTCTCAACTGAGACCTGGCTGGCTCAGATGATTTCTCAGCATCAACGCCTATATCAACAGCAGCCGGCAAAAACCCAGGTGCAAGCGTGGCAGGATACGGCTGCAGTGCTGTCGCGATCGCTGCAATTGCCTCATCAGCAAGCCTGGATGCTGGTTTTTGAATATGAACTGCCCAGAGAGGGGGGGCGTCGTCCGGATGTGGTGCTGATGGCAGGTGAGCAAATCTGGGTGTTGGAGTTCAAGCAAAAATCAGCGATCGCAGCGGCTGATTTAGACCAGAGTGCGGCCTATGCCAGAGATCTCAAAATTTACCATCCTGGCTGTCGCGATCGCCGGGTAATGCCGCTGCTGGTGCTGACTCGCCGCGAGCTACCCGCTGAGCGCCGCGAGGATGCGCTGCCTGTCAACCCGGCGCAATTGCAAGAGCTGCTGGCAACCGACACTCCAACGGACTGCAAGATTGATGCCGAAAGTTGGATCGCCGCTGACTATGCTCCGCTACCAACGGTTATTCAGGCCGCTCGACAAATTTTCCAGCGGGAACCGCTGCCCTCCATTCGCCGTGCCGCCAGTGCCGGCATTCCACAACTGTTGGCCAACCTTAATCAGCTGGTTGTGCAGGCATCGCAGCAGCAAGAGCGACATTTAGTATTAATTACCGGCGTTCCAGGGGCTGGAAAAACCTTGGTGGGTTTGCAATTTGTTTATCAAAATCCCCTTGCCATCAGCGATCGTCCTCAGGCCGTGTTTCTTTCCGGCAATGGGCCGCTAATTCAGGTATTGCAGTATGCGTTGAAAAATCGAGTGTTCGTGCAGCCAGTACGCAACTTTTATTTGCAGCATCAAGTGCGCCGTCAAAGTGCCCCACCAGAGCACATCATTGTCTTTGATGAGGCGCAGCGGGCTTGGGATGCTGGTCGTATGACAGAAAAATATGGCATCGACCAAGCGGCTGGCGGCACCGTCCTGCGGATTGCCGAACGTATTCCCGACTGGGCAGTGGTGGTGGCTCTCATTGGTGAAGGACAGGAAATTCATGTAGGCGAAGAGGAAGACATTGGCCAGTGGCAGGTGGGGCTTCAGCAGTCAGAGCAGTCCTGGTACGTCCACTGTCCACAGCGCTATGAAGACGTATTTACTGAAGTCAGCCATAACTTAAACGCCGATGCTCAATTTGATTTAACTACGTCACTGCGCACCCACCAGGCTGCCACTGTGCAGGAATGGATTAACCAGCTTTTGTCAGGCAGTTCAGCAGCAGCGGCGCTGATGCCCAAACTTTGGGAATCGGGCTTTCGAGCCTATCTCACGCGCGATTTAGACGTCGCCAAACAGTACTGCCGCGATCGCTACGGCGACCAGCCGGATAAGCGCTATGGCATGGTGGCTTCATCTCGAGCCAAAAACTTGACAGCCCATGGCGTGGCCAATGACTACAAATCTACTCTCCGGGTCAATGCGGGCCCTTGGTATATCGATCCGCCTAATTCCCCTCGCTCTTGTTGTGCTCTTGAACAGGTCGTGACGGAATTTGGCTGCCAGGGCTTGGAGCTGGATATGGCGATCGTGGCCTGGGGCAACGACCTGCTTTGGCAGGACCAAACTTGGATCTGCACAACCCGACAGCGAAATGTTCGAGACCCGCGCCGGCTGCGGCTCAACAGCTATCGGGTACTGCTCTCCCGAGGCCGCGATGGTTTTGTTGTCTTTATTCCACCAGAATCGCCCATGGATGAAACCGCCGCCAGATTGCTCGCCGCTGGACTGGTCCAACTACCCGACTCCATTTCTACGGAAAGAGGTGCTCCTGATTTTGAATTTTAGATTACCGACTTTGGGCAGTATAGCAATCCGTGGATAGATCCGGTCAGTCAATGAAAGCTTGGTCAACGACTTGCCGAAAGGGTTGGCCAGACTGAATCTGTTTTCGCATGCGGTTTTTCAAAACAAACCATTGATGCTCAATGGGATTTAAATCCGG